>NZ_JBJZOI010000002.1:0-304787 GCF_047200635.1 Saccharopolyspora antibiotica
CCGGGTGAGGTGCGGCGGATCGGGGCGGCCGGACGCGATCGGTCGCGCCGACCGCCTCGCGGCGCCCCGCGGAGGCCGACCCGTTCCCGGATGCCGTCCGGCGTCAACGACAGCTCTCGCTTCAGGGCACCGGCCGCCCGCGGCGCCGGAGGCCCTGAGCGGCGCCGTGGATCAGGGTCAGGGCCTGGCCGGCGTCGAGGCGGGGATCGCACAGGGTGCGGTAGGTGCCCACCTCGGACGGGTCCTCGTCGACGCACTCCTGGACGTCGTCGGGCGTGCACTCCAGGTGCAGCCCACCGGGGTGCGCTCCGGCCGCGGTGAGCACGTCGAACCAGCCGTCGAGCTCGGCCAGCATGTCGGCGACCCGGCGCGTCTTGATCCCCGAGGGCAGCTGGATGGTGTTGCCGTGCATCGGGTCGCACATCCAGACCACCGGGTGCCCGGCGGCGGACACGGCCGCGACGATATCGGGCAGGACGCGGTGGACCGCGCCCGAACCGAGGCGGGTGATCAGGGTCAGCCGACCCGGCGTGCCGTGCGGGTTGAGCCGGTCGCAGAGCTCCACGACCTCCTCCGGCGTGACCGTCGGTCCGACCTTGACCCCCAACGGGTTCACCACGCCGCTCAGGAGCTCGACGTGGGCGCCCTCGACGTCGCGGGTCCGCTCGCCGATCCACGGGAAGTGCGTGCTGGACAGGTACCACTCCTCGCTCGCGGGATCGTTGCGGAGGGTCGCCCGGTCGTAGGGGAGGAGCAAGCACTCGCGGCTGACCCACACCGGCCTGGCCAGGTGCGTGGGCAGGGTGCGGAGCAGGTTGAGCGTGGTGGCCGAGCGGTAGTAGCCCTGCAGGAGCCGGGCCGCGTCGGGGCGCCGCGCCGAGGGCGTCGGTGCGGCGTCGTTGACCATGTGGCCGCGGAAGACCGGGAGCGCCCGTCCGTTCACGAGCTCGGTCGGCGCGCTGCGCGGTTTCGCGTACTGACCGGCGATGCGCCCGAGCGCGATGGCGGGCCGCCCGGATCTCTGCTCGACGCTGCGCGCGAGCCGGGCGATCAGCTCGCCCCGGCGCGTGATGTGCTCGGTGGTGACGTCCTCGAAGGACTCGGCGCAGTCCCCGGCCTGGACGACGAACACGTCGCCGTGCGCCGCGGCGGCGAGCAGCCGGCGCAGGCTCCAGATCTCGCCGGGCTGCACCAGAGCGGGTAGCCGTTGCAGCTCCGCGACGGCCCGTTCGAGCTCGGCGGGATCCCACGCGGGTTGCTGGTGCGCGACGCGGGGACGCCAGGAATCAGGTGTCCACGGGGTGCGCCGCGCGGTGGCGGTGCGGCTGTTGATCATGCTGGCCTGGCCTGTTCCGCCGCGATGCGCCGGTCGCCGCCCACCGAACCGGCGCCGCAGCTGTCGATGAGGTTCGCGATGACGCGGTGCCCCACGTCGCCGTCGAGCGACAGGAGCGACTCCGGGTGGAATTGGACGGCCGCGATCGGCAGGACGGGGTGCTCGACGGCCATGACGACGCCGTCGTCGGTGACGGCGGTGACCCGGAGAGGAGGCGGTACTTCCCGGGGTGTGACGTAGAGCGAGTGGTAGCGGCCGGCGGTGAACCGGTCGGGCAGTCCGCGCAGCAGCGCGCCGCCCCCATCGACCGCTCGGATCCGCGAAGCGCGGCCGTGGATCGGATCGGGGAGCACGCGGAGGCGCCCGCCGAAGTGCTCGACGATCCCTTGCATGCCCAGGCAGACGCCGAACACCCCGGCTCCCGCGGCGAGCGCGGCGTCGATCGTGTCGCTCATGCGGAAGGCCGCTGGGCGATCCGGCCCGGGGGAGAGCACCACGAGATCGGTTCCTTCGCCGAACCCGGTCAGCGACGACCACCTCCGGGTCACGACCTCGCAGCCGTTCTGCCGCAGGTAGCCCGCGAGCGTGTGGACGAACGAGTCCTCGTGGTCGACGAGCGTGACCCGCGGACCTCGTGCGGCGGCCAGGGCACCGCCGTTCGAGGTGCCGGGTGCTCCGGCGAGGACGGGCTGGACCGGCTCGCTCCGCAGCGCGCCCAGCACCGCGGAGGCCTTGAGCCGCGTCTCGGCCTCCTCCGCTTCGGGGTCGCTGCCGATGAGCAGCGTCGCCCCCGCGCGCACCTCGGTGGTCTCGTCCGTCAAGCGCGCCGTCCGGAGGGTCAGGGCCGTGTCCATCGCGCCGTCGACCGTGGCGTAACCGACCGCACCGCCGTACCAGCGTCGAGCCGAGGTCTCCCAGCGCTCGATGAACTCCGCGGCGGCGCGCTTCGGCGCACCGCTCACCGTGGCGGCCCACATGTGGCTGAGGAAGGCGTCCCAGGCGTCGTAGCCGTGTTCGAGCTGGCCCTGGACGTGGTCCACGGTGTGGATCAGCCGGGAGTAGAGCTCGATCTGGCGGCGGCCGACGATCCGCACCGAGCCCGGGACCGCGACGCGGCTCTTGTCGTTGCGGTCGACGTCGGTGCACATCGTCAGCTCGGCCGCCTCCTTCTCGGAGGCCAGCAGGGTGGCCACGTTCCGGGAGTCCTCGATCGCGGACGCGCCGCGCGCGATGGTGCCGGAGATGGGGCAGGTCTCCACGAGATCGTCCGTGACCCGGACGTACATCTCCGGTGAGGCGCCGACGAGCGACTCGCCGCGCCCCAGGTTGATGAGGAAGCCGTACGGGCTGGGGTTCGCGGCCGCGAGCCGCTCGAAGATCACGCTCGCCCGCTCGCCGTTCCGGTCGGCGGTCAGGGTCTGGCTCAGCACGGTCTCGAACGCATCGCCCGCGTGGAACTTCGACAGCGCCGCGCGCACCCCCGCCCGGTAGTGCCCGGGATCGGTCGGTGCGGGTGCGTCGGAGGCCCGGCGCGCACCGGTGAACTCGGCGGTCGCGACCGGCCCGGAGGTGCCGTCAGGGCTGGAGAAGGTGTAGTCGACCTGGACCGCCAGCTCGCGTTCGGGATCGGCCACGATCACCGTGGCCGGCAGGAACGCGACGAGGTCCCGGTATCCCGCCGGCCGGCGGTGCTGGCGGGGGATGGGGTCGAACCCGAGCATCAGGTCGTAGCCGAAGGCTCCGTACCAGCCCAGCACCGGCTCGTCGGGATGGGCGAGGGCACGGGTGAGCGTGCGCAGCACACCCACCGTCGACGGTTGCCGGGTGCGTTCCTCCTCGGTGAAACCGGTTTCGGCGCGCGCGACGGCGCCGTGCAGGCCCGAGCCGTCGGGCAGCCTCGTGAGCCTGCGAACCTGCGGGTCGGCCGCCAGCGCGGTGGCGGCCAGCTCCAGCAGCGGGCCCGCGCCCGGGTCGAGGGCGAGCACGCGGAACGCGCGGCCGCGGGCTTCGAACGCCAGGGCCACCCGGTCCGTGGCGCGGGTCCACGGGGCGTAGCGGCCGGGCTGGGTCACCGCTCCGTGGAACAGGGCGCCCGGCGCCGAGTCCAGCGCGGCCGCGACGCGGCTCAGGGACTTCGAAGCGGCGTCCGGCCCGGGAAGAGGGCGCGCGTGCCGTTCGACGTCGAGACCACCCGCGGTGCGGTAACGCGAGGCGCTTTCCGCGCCGTCCTCCAGCGCCCGGGCGATCCATGCGAAGTCCACCCGCATAATTCCTCCACGAATCAGAAGATGAGAGACCTGGTGTCGGGTGGCCGGTCAGGAAGTGGCCGGGTGGTCGGTCATCCGGCGGAGCGAGACCCCCACCGCCTCGATCGCGTGCGCCCTCGCGGTGGCTCGTGCCGCCCGGAAGCGCGGTCGGCCGTCCCGGTCCTCGGTGACCCACTCCGAAGCGAAGCCACCGGACCTGATCTCGTCGAGGACGGCTTCCATCGATGCCCGGACGTGCGCGTCGATCACTCGCGGGCCGCGGCTGTAGCCGCCGTACTCGGCGGTGTCGGAGATGTGGTCGGTCATGGCGGCCAGGCCGTGCCGTTGGATCAGGTCCACGGTCAGCTTGAGCTCGTGGAGGCATTCGAAGTAGGCCGACTCCGGCTGGTACCCGGCCGCGACCAGCACCTCGAACGCCGTCCTGATCAGCTCCGTGACCCCGCCGACCAGCACGGCCTGCTCCCCGAACAGGTCGGTCTCGGTCTCCTCGGCGAAGGTCGTCTCCAGCGCTCCGGCCCGGGTCGCTCCCAGCGCGTCCGCGTAGTCCAGGGCGAGCGCGGACGCCGCGCCGGTCGCGTCCTGCGCGACGGCGACCAGCGCCGGGCAGCCGCCGCCGCGCTCGAAGCTCGCCCGCACGTCCCGGCCGGGTGCCTTGGGGGCCACCATGACCACGTCCACGTCGTCCGGGGCGGTGATCAAGCCGTGGTGCACGGCGAAGCCGTGGGCGAAGACGAGGGCGTCGCCCGGGGCCAGGTTCGACTGCACCGACTCGGCGAACACCGCGGGCGCGAGCGTGTCCGGCACCAGCACGACGATCACGTCGGCCCAGCTGGCCGCCGATCCGGTGTCGGTCACCGCGAAGCCCTCCTCGCGGGCGGTGGCCAGTCGCGCCGAGTCCGGCCGGAGCCCGACCCGCACCTCGATCCCGGAGTCTCGGAGGTTGTGCGCGTGCGCGCGGCCCTGCGAGCCGTAGCCCAGCACCGCGACCCGGCGGCCGGGCAGCAGGGGAGTCCGCCGCTCGTCCGCGTAGTGCACGGTCGCGCCGGGCCGCGCCGCTGATGTCTCGCTCGTCGGCTGCGTCATCGCGCGACCGCCTTCCGGTAGTTCGCGGCCAACGTCGTGTAGACGACGTGCGGTCGGGCGAACCCGTCCCGCTCGTCGTCGGTCAGCTCCCGACGCACCCGCGCGGGCGAGCCCGCCGCGAGGGTGCCCGGCGCGATGTCCGAGCCGGGCAGCACCACCGAACCGGCCGCGACGAGCGAGCCGGCGCCGATGCGCGCGCCGTCGAGCACCACCGAACCGCTGCCCACGATCGCGCCGTCCTCGATGGTGCAACCGTGCAGCACCGCCCCGTGGCCCACGGTGACGCCGTCGCCGATGAGCACCGGGGTCCCCGGGTAGTCGGGCGGATCGGCGTGGACGACGACGCCGTCCTGCAGGTTGGAGCGAGCGCCGACCGCGATGTCGTTCTGGTCGGCGCGCAGCACCGCGTGGAACCAGACGGAGGATTGCGCTCCCAGCGTCACGCGACCGACCAGCACGGCGCCGTCGGCGACGAACGCGCTGGGGTCGATGGTGGGCCGGTGGCCCTCGAACTCGACGATCATGAGCGGTCTCCCGGGGGCGAGGTGGCGGGGCGGGTGCGGTCCGCGAGGTCCTGCAGATCGCCGCGCAGCGCATCGAGGGCGTGGTCGGAGCTCGGCGGCAGCGCTCGCAGAACGAGCGCCCGGCGCAGGGCGGTGTGCACCGCCACCTCGGTGGTCAGGCCGAGCGCACCGTGCAGGTGCACGGCGGAGGTCACGACGTCGGGCGCGGTCGTGACGGCGAGCGCGCGCGACAGGCGCGCGTCGGCCGGGGCGCCGGTGGCCGCCGAGAGCAGCACCGACGAGCGGGCCAGCTCGACGGCGCAGTACATGTCGGCCAGCCGGTGCGCGACCGACTGGAAGGACGCGATCGGACGGCCGAACTGGGTGCGCTCGCGGGCGTGGGCGACGGCGAGGCCGAGCGAGCGGTCCGCGACTCCCACGAGGGCGGCCGCCACCGCGAGGTCGTCGACCAGCGCGAGCCGCTCGGCCATGTCCTCGGGCAGGCTCACCGGGGTGGTCGGTGCTCCTGGACTCGCGGTGCCGCTCCACCGGCGCACCGCGGGGTCGGTGAGCTCGGTGTCCCGGGTCGTGCCGACCGGGCGCAGCACCCAGCCCGCGTCGAGGCGCTCGAGCAGCACCTCCGGCGGCGCGACCGCGACCGCGTCGAATCGTCCGCCGGCCCCGGCGACGACGGTGCCCGGGAGGGTTCCCGGAGCCAACTGCGCCCGGATCCACTCCGCGACGGCCTCGCCGGCCGGCCAGCCGGCCGCCCCCTCGCGCTCCGCGGTGAGGCAGCCGAGCGCGAGGGCCGTGAGGTGGCCGCCCCCCACCTGCGACGCGCGCGTCTCGGCGCGCTCCGGGCTCATGCGGGAAGCCCGAGAACGTGGCGGGCGATCGTGGTGCGCTGGATCTCGCTGGTGCCGCCCTCGATGGCGTTGCCGATCCCCCGGTAGAGCTCCATCAGCCAGCCGGTCGCCAACCCGTCGGAGGGAACCAGCGCGTCGAGCCCGCCCAGCAGCACCGCGTGCTCGGCGACCTGCTTGGACAGCTCCCCCCAGAGCAGCTTCTCGGTCGAGGCGACCGGGCCCGGCACTCCATCGGCCGCGAGGTCGGCCACCTTCCGGTAGGCGAGCCCGCGCAGCGCCTCCGCTCTGGCGTGGAAACCGGTCAGCGCGACCACCTCGGTCGACGGCAGGTTCGCGGCCGATCCGCAGGCCTCGACCCGCTCGGACACCAGGCGGGCCAGCGCCCGCCGCAGCGCCCCGACCCGCGTCAGGGTGGAGAGCCCGCGGGCGAGGGACAGGCTGGTCATCAGCACGGACCAGCCGCCGTCGAGCTCTCCGACCAAGGCGTCCGACCCGACGCGGACGTCGTCGAAGACGATGTCGGCTTCCTCGGCGTCGCCGTAGAGCATCGGGACGGGGTTGACGCTCACGCCGGGGCGCGAGATCGGCACGATGAAGCACGAGAGGGCCTTGTGCCGGGCCTCGGCGCTCCCGGTCCGGGCCAGCACGAGCACCTGGTCGGCGAACCGCGACCAGCTGCTCCAGCGCTTGCGTCCGCGCAGCACGAACCCGTCGCCGTCCGGCGTCGCCCTGGTGGTGACGGCCGCCAGGTCCGAACCCGCGTCCGCTTCGGAGAAGGCCTGGCACCACACCGAGGTGCCGTCCAGGATCGCCGGGACGTGCTCGGCGCGCTGGTCCGGGTCGCCGCAGGCCACCAGCGTGGGTGCCACGAGCTCGACCCCGACCCAGTTCGCGATCGGCGGGGCGTCGGCCGCGGTCAGCTCGTCGATCACGATGGCCCGGTGCAGCACGTCGAGCCCGTGCCCGCCGTGCTCGGCGGGCAGGTCGACGCCGATCCAGCCACCGCGGTGCAAGGTCCGCTGCCAGGCGTGTCGCCACCAGAACCGCTCCGCCACGCCGTCCGGCTCCGGGGTGCGGGGCAGGTGCTCCGGGAGCCACTCGCGCAGCCGCGCCCGGAACTCCGATCGGGCGGCATCGTCGATCAGCACCGGGCCGAGTCCCTCGGCAGCGGCGCGCTCCGTCGTCGTCATCAGCTCGCCGCCAGTTCCGCGCCGCACGCCCCGCACCACGTGAACGTCGCGGGCAGGTCGGCGGCCCCGCAGCTGGCGCACGATCCCACCGGCGGGCCGTGCGGGAACTCCGGCGAGTCGTCGCTGACCGCCCGCTCGCGCAGCTCCGCGTGGTCGACGGGGCGCTTCTTGATGAACGACCCCATGCCCCGGTGCGTTTCGACGGATCCGCTGTGGATCGCGAGCCACTCGCCGGCGAGCGCGGCGCTCGATGCCCAGGCGGCTTCCTTGGCCTGGTTCACCAGTGCGCGGGTGAACCGGAGGGACTCCGGGAAGGTGTCGGTCAGCCGTCGCGCCACGGCGTCGACGGCGGAGTCCAGTTCGGCGCCCGGAACGACCTTGTTCACCATTCCCCAGTCGTGCGCGGTCGCCGCCGGGAGGTCTTCGGACAGCATGACGACCTCGCGCGCGCGCCGGTCGCCGATCATCAGCGGCAGCCACTGCGTGACGCCGATGCCCGAGACGCTGCCGACCAGGGGCCCCACCTCCCGGATCACGACGTCCTCGCTCGCGATCGCGAGATCGCAGGCGAGGCTCAGCTCGTTGCCCGCGCCGACCACCAACCCGTTCAGCCGGGCGATCGTCGGCTTGCCGCACCGCACGACGGCCGTCTGCATGGCGATGAACTCGCGCACCCACGGGACGTAGTCCCGCGGGCGCTGGCACAGCTCCCAGTGCTCGTGCAGGTCGGCGCCGGTGCAGAACGCCTTGCTCCCGGTGCCGGTGATCACGATGACGGCCACCGAGTCGTCCCGCTCGGCCACGCGCAACGCGTCCTGGATCTCCTGGAAGGCCAGGAAGTTGAGACTGTTCAGCGCGTGCGGGCGGTCGATCGCGATGATCGCCTGGTCCGCACGCCGGGAGTAGGTGATCGTGCTCGCCTCGGCGGGTCGATCCTGCAGTGGTACGCGCGCCATCTAGCAACCCCTCGGCCAGGCTGGAATGAGATGAACGGTTGACCAAAAAACTGACATAATCCGTTTCGATTGTATCCAATTCAGTGGTTCGAGCAAGACGTTTGACTGGTCTGGTCGCGTGACCTCGCCGCCCCTCGGGTGGCCCGCCGCGCCCGTCACCCGCCGGTCACCCCGCGGTGGGGTCGTGCGAGGAGCCGGTGGGATCCCACCTGGCGTGGCGCGTGCTGACCGGGCCGCGACGAACGAAGTCCAGCCGTGGCGGAGGCCCGTCGGTGCGGCCCGTCCGCGGCCGCCGGGAGCCCGCGGCGAACTGGTCCGGCCACACCGCGCCGGGCCCGGTGTAGTCCTGCTCGGCCGCGGCGTGCAGGGTCCACTGCGGGTCGTAGAGGTGCGGGCGGCCCAGTGCGCACAGGTCCGCGCGCCCGGCCAGCAGGATCGAGTTGACGTCGTCCCAGCTCGAGATCGCCCCCACCGCGATCACCGCGGGACCCCGGTGCGGGCGCCCGACCGAGTTGCGGATCCGGTCGGCGAACGGGGTCTGGTAGCTCCGGCCGAACTCGGGAGCCTCGTCGCTCACCACCTGACCGGTCGACACGTCGATGGCGTCCGCGCCGTGCGCGGCGAACGCGCGGGCGATGTCGACCGCGGCGTCCGCGTCGACTCCGCCCGGATGCCAGTCCGTCGCCGAGATCCGCACCGACATCGGCCTCTCGGCCGGCCACGCCTCGCGGACGGCGTCGAAGACCTCCAGCGGGAAGCGCAGGCGTCCGTCCAGCTCGCCCCCGTAGCGGTCGGTGCGCGCGTTCGACAACGGCGAGATGAACGACGACAGCAGGTAACCGTGCGCGGCGTGCAGTTCCAGCAGGTCGAACCCGCAGCGGGCGGCGGCCCGGGCGGACGCCACGAACTCGTCCCGGATCCCGCGCAGCTCGCCCGCCGTCAGCTCGCGCGGCACCGCGTTCCGCGCCGAGTAGGGGATCGCCGACGGGCCCACCACCGGCCAACCGCCGGAGTCGAGCGGTTCGTCGATCCCCTCCCACATCAGCCTGGTCGAACCCTTCCGGCCCGAGTGTCCGATCTGGACACCGATCCGCGAGTGCGACGAAGCGTGGACGAACTCGACCACCCGGCGCCACGCGGCCTCCTGCTCGGCGTTCCACAAACCGGTGCAACCCGGCGTGATCCTCCCGGTCGGCGAGACGCACACCATTTCCGTCATGACCAATCCCGCGCCCCCGAGCGCCTTCCCGCCGAGGTGCACGAGGTGGAAGTCCGTCGGCGTGCCCTCGCGAGCCGAGTAGACGTCCATCGCCGAGACGACGACCCGGTTGGGCAGCGCGAGACCGCCGATGCGGACCGGCGTGAACATCGGTGGCACGGGTTCGGCCTCGGGGCCCGCGCCGCAGAACCACCGCTGCGCGCGCTCGACGAACGCGCCGTCCCGCGTGCGCAGGTTGTCGTAGGTGACGCGCCGGCTGCGGGTGAGCAGGTTGAAGGCGAACTGCTGCCGCTCCTGGCCGACGTAGCGGTCGATGTCCTCGAACCAGGCCTGGCTCGCCGCCGCCGCGCGCTGGGTGGAGGCGACCACGGGCCGGCGCTCCGCCTCGTACGCGGCGAGCGCGGTCGCGACGTCCGGCTGTTCGTGCAGGCACGCCGCCAACGCCAGGGCGTCCTCCATCGCCAGCTTCGTCCCCGAACCGATGGAGAAGTGCGCGGTGTGCGCCGCGTCGCCGAGCAGCACCAGGTTGTCCACGTGCCAGCGGTCGGTGCGCACCGTCCGGAACCGCGACCACCGCGACGCGTTCGCCAGCAGCGCGGCACCGGCCAGCCGGTCCGCGAACAGCTCCGCGATGAGTTCCACCGAACCCAGGTCGCTCTGCCCCGGCCCCAGGTCTCGGGTCCAGCGGTCGCGGAAGAGGCGTTCCCAGGTCGGTTCGGAGGTTTCCGCCACGATCGTCGAGGCGCGGTCGGAGTAGGGGTAGCCGTGCAGCTGCACGACCCCGCGGGGCGTCTCCAGGACGTCGAACGTGAACGCGGCGAAGACCCGGTCGGTGCCGAGCCACATGTACCGGTTGGTCCCGGTCTCGACGCGCGCGCCGAAGTCGGCCGGACGCGCCGCCCGCACCGCGGAGTTCACCCCGTCGGCGGCGACGACCAGGTCGTGCTCGGCTTGGAGGACCGCGGCGTCCGGGCATCGGGTGCGGTAGTGCACGGTGATCCCGAGCTGCGCGCAGCGGTGCTGGAGAACGCGCAGCAGCTCCCGGCGGCCGATCGCGGCGAACCCGTGGCCGCCCGAGGTGGAGACCGCGCCGCGGTGGTGCACGTCGATGTCGTCCCAGCGGGCCATCTGCTGCGTCATGGCCGCGAACACGACGGGATCCGCTTGCTCGATCCCGCCGAGGGTCTCGTCGGAGAGCACGACTCCGAAGCCGAAGGTGTCGTCGGGGGAGTTCCGCTCCCAGACGGTGACGTCGTGCCGGCCGAGTTGCGCCAGCAGGACGGCCAGGTAGAGACCGCCCGGGCCGCCTCCCGCGATCGCGATCCGCATGTTCGCCACCTCAGTCCGTCTCGCGGAGCGCCGACCGCCGCACCTTGCCGGTGCTGGTGCGCGGCAGCGCGTCGACGAAGTGGACGCGGCGGGGGTACTTGTAGGGGGCGATCGCGTTCTTCACGAGCGCCTGCAGCTCGTCGGCGGTCGCCGTCGCCTGCTGCTGCAGGATGACGTAGGCGGTGACGACGTGGCCGCGTTCCGCGTCCGGGGTGCCGACGACCGCGCAGTCGGCGACGGCGGGGTGCGACAGCAGCACCTGCTCCACCTCCGGCCCGGCCACGTTGTAGCCAGCGGTGATGATCATGTCGTCGGCGCGGGCCTGGAACCAGTACCGGCCGTCGGCGTCGCGGACGTAGACGTCGCCGGTGCGGTTCCAGCCGTTGACCACGTACTCCCGTTGCCGACGCCCGTCGAGGTAGCGACAGCCGGTGGGTCCCCGCACGACGAGATGACCCGCCACCCCGTCGGGCACGCTGCGACCGGAGTCGTCGACGACGTCGGCCCGGTACCCGGGAACCGGGCGGCCGGTCGCGCCGGGCCTGATGTCCTCGTCGGAGGCGGAGATGAACACGTGCAGCATCTCGGTCGATCCGATCCCGTCGATGATGCGGACGCCGGTGGCCGCGCGGAACTCGTGCCACACCGCGGCGGGCAGCGGCTCACCCGCCGACACGCAACGGCGCAAGCTCGCCAGCTGTTCGGGTCGTCCGTCCCGGGCGAGCGCGCGGTAGGCGGTGGGCGCGGTGAACAGCACCGTCGCGCGGTTCCCGGCCACGTGCGAGGCCAGTTCCCCGGGGGTGGCGCGTTCGAGCAGCAGCGCGGCGGCACCCGCCCTGAGCGGGAAGACGAGCAGTCCGCCGAGCCCGAACGTGAACGCGAGCGGCGGGGTCCCGGTGACCAGGTCGTCCGGTCGCAGCGCCACGACGTGACGGGCGAACGTGTCCGCGATCGCGAGCAGGTCGCGGTGGAAGTGCATCGTGACCTTCGGCTCGCCGGTGGTCCCGGACGTGCAGGCCAGCAACGCGACGTCATCCGCGGAGGTCGGCACGTCGTCGAACGGATCCTGACGAGCCGCCAGCACGACGAGGTCGTCGGCGCCCTCACCGCCGAACGGCACGATCGGCAGTCCGGCGATGCCCGCGGACGCCAGCGCGGAGGCGAAGCGGTGGTCGCACAGGGCCACCGTCGGCCGGGTCAGCCTGCCCACGGTGGCGAGTTCGCCGGGGCGGAGCATCGCCGCCGTCGTGACGGCGACCGCGCCGGCCTTGAGGACGCCCAGCCAGGCGGCGACCAGCCAGAGCGTGTTCGGCCCGTGCAGGACGACGCGGTTGCCCGGTACGACGCCGAGCTCCCGGACCAGCGCGGCCGCCACGGCGGTGGCGCGGTCCCGCAGCTCGCCGTAGGTCCAGGTGACCGGATCCGGCTCCGGCGCCCGAAGGGCCGGTCGGTCCGGGCCGTACCGCGCGATCGTGGTGTCGAGGAGCTCCGAGGCCGCGTTGAGCTGTGCGGGGTAGCGCAGTTCGGGCAGGTCGAACAGCAGCTCGGGCCACTCCTCATCGGCGGGCAGCCGGTCCCTGCAGAAGCTGTCGAGGTGCGCGGACGGGTGGAGCGGCGACGTCGGCAGCACGGTCAGGTCCTCCTGGGGCTCGCGGATGACTGCGGGTTCGGTCAGCGACCAGGCTCGACGTCGAGCACAGCGATTCCTTGCAGTTCGACCAGGGCCGCGCGGTCCCACAACCGGGTCACCCCGACCGCCGCGGTCGCCGGGTGGTGCGCGCCGACGTGCCGCTTCCAGATCGAGCCCACCTCGCGCTTGGCGGCTTGGTACGCCTCGACGTCGACCAGGTAGATCGTCAGCTGGGCGAGATCGTCGGGCGATCCGCCCGCGGCTCGCAGCGCCGCCATCAGGTTGGCCAGCGCTCGGTCGAACTGGCCGGTGATGTCGGGTCGGGTGATGCGTCCGTCGGCGTCGGTCCCGGTCTGCCCGGCGAGCAGCACGCACCGGCCCTCGGCCACGACGGCGTGGCTGAACCCCGAGGGCCGGGCCAGTTCGGGAGGATTGAGGCGTTCGATCACGTTTGCACCCCGCCGCCGTCGATGACGATGCCCTGGCCGTTGACGGCACCGCTGGCGACGCACACGGCCACGACGTCGGCCACCTCGTCCGCGGTGATGAGCCTGCCGATCGGTTGCTTGCGCTCCAGGGCCGCGCGGGCCGCCACGAGGTCGCGGCCGGTGCGGGCGCTGATCTCGGCCACCGTGACGTCGGTCATGGGCGTGTCGACGTAGCCGGGGCACACCGCGTTGACCGTGACTCCCGTCCCGGCCAGCTCGGCCGCCGCGGACCGCACGAGCCCCATGACTCCGTGCTTGCTGGCGGCGTAGGCGCAGATGTGCGGTTCACCGCGCCGAGCGGCCACCGACGCGATCGACACCACTCGCCCCCACCCCGCGTCGGCCATCGGCGGGGCGGCGCGGCGCAGCAGGCGGAACGGGGCGGTCAGGTTGAGCGCGAGCATCCGCTCCCACTGCTCGTCGGTGGTCGACGCCAGCGGAGCCGCGGTGCCGGCGCCCGCCGCGAGCACCAGGATCTCGACGTGCCCCCAGCGGGCCTCGACCGCGGCGCACGCGGTCTCCGCGGCATCCGGTTCGGTCAGGTCCACGGTGAGGGTGATGGCCGGCCCGGGGAGCCCGGTGGCGACCTCCTCCAGCTCCGA
Organism: Saccharopolyspora antibiotica; assembly: GCF_047200635.1. Taxonomy (NCBI): domain Bacteria; kingdom Bacillati; phylum Actinomycetota; class Actinomycetes; order Pseudonocardiales; family Pseudonocardiaceae; genus Saccharopolyspora; species Saccharopolyspora antibiotica. Next base: position 13,470 of record NZ_JBJZOI010000002.1, read on the forward strand.
GGTGGTGCGGGCGGCCAGGGCGACCCGGTGCCCGGCGGCGCTGAGCCGTCGCGCCACCGCGGCGCCGATGCCGCGGCCCGCCCCGGCGACGAGGCACACGCGCGACTCTGGTCGGTTGAGCATGAAACGACGGTAAGACTGGTCAATAGTTCATGTCTAGGGCCTGATTGGGGACAAGTGTGTTACCGGCTGAGGTTCCTGTCCGAGTTGGAGAGCGCTGAAGCGGATCGCTCCGGGGCGGGCGGGTCCCTCTCGGCTCGGTTCCGCCGGGGCCGCCGCGAGCGACGGCGGGCCCGAGTCGCCGCTTCGCGGTCCAGCTGACCGCAGCACTGGCCCCCGAGGTGCTCGGCGGGCTGGAGCGGCCGCTCCCGTGTCGGGCCGCGGCCATCTCCGCGGCCGACCCCGTCCGGTGTCGGTCGATCTGGCGTTCCTGCGCGAGGCCGACGGCCGGGCCGCCGGCCCGTCCGCGCGGTCCTCGGCGCGGGGGCGATCCGGCGCAGCGCTAGGAGGGCTGGCCCGGCGTGCGGTCCCCCGTCGGGGACGCTCCGGCGCCGTGCGGACTCGTCACCGCGGGTGGCGCAAGCCGTCCAGCACGAGGGTGATGAGGTCGTCGGCCTCGGTCCGCCAGCCGGGGCGGCCGTGGGCCGCGCCGATGCCGTGCAACGCCATCAGCACGGCACCGGTGTCCACGTCATCGCGAACGGCGCCCTCCCGTGCGGCCTCGGCCACCAGGTCGGCGACGGCCCGCTCCAGCGCCCTGCTGCCCTCGGCGAGGGCGCCCGAGCGATCCGCCATGAGCGTGGCCAGCGTCCGGGCCATGCCCTCGTGGGCGGCGATGTGGTCGACCACGCCGCGCAGGAAGGTCGCCACGGCCTCCGCCGCGGGCAGCGCGGCCTGGAGCTGGCGGGCGCGGTCGCACAGCGCGGCCACCTCTCCGTGGTAGACGGCCTCGGCCAGCGCCTCCCGGGTGGGGAAGTGGCGGTACAGCGTGCCGGTGCCCACTCCGGCCAGCCGGGCGAAGTCGTCGAAGCGCAGGTCGAAGAAGTCGCCGTCGTCGAAGACCTCTCGTGCCTTGGCGATCAGGAGATCGCGGTTGCGTCGGGCGTCGGCCCGCAGCGGCTTGTCGGCGGTCATGCGCCCCCCTCGCGTTTGACAAGTGGAGGCAATCTCCATATTTTGAAATCGGAGACGGCCTCCAGTTCGATCGTACCTCGCGAGGTGCAGCGTGAAGATCCTGATGTTCGGCCGTGGCGTGATCGCCACCATCTACGGCTGGACCCTGCGACAGGCGGGACACGAGGTCGAGTTCTACGTCCGCCCGGGCCGCGCGGCGACGTACGGAGACGCGGTGGACCTCGATCTGTTCGACGCGCGGCGCCGGGTGTGGGGGCAGCGCGTCGAGGAGAAGTGGCCGGTGCGCTACCGCGAGGAGCTGGAGCCGGATCACGACTTCGACCTGATCGTGCTCAGCGTGCCGCACCACCGCCTCCCGGAGGCGACGGCCTTCCTCGCACCGCGCGTCGGCCGGGCCACGGTGCTGATCTTCGGCAACGTCTGGACCGAGCCGTCGGCCGCGATCGGCGCACTTCCCGCCGACCAGATCGCCTGGGGATTTCCCCAGGCCGGTGGCGGTTTCGGCGCGGACGGCGTGCTCCGAGGAGCGCTGCTGCCGTCGGTGGTCTTCGGCACCCTCGGCCAGCCCCCGACCGCCCGGGAGCGGGCCGTGCGCCAGGCGTTCCGGGAGACCGGGCTCCGGCTCAAGGAGGAGCCCGACTTCCGCGGCTGGCTGTGGCTGCACTTCGCGTCGGATGCCGGCCTGTTCTCCCAAGGGCTGCGGCGGGGTTCGCTGTCCGAGCTGATCGGGGCCGCGGGCGACCTGCGCGAGGGGCTGCTGGTCGCCCGCGAGCTGCTGCCGCTCGTCGAAGCGCGCGGCATCGACCTGCGCCGGCACCGGGTCGGGGCGCTGCTGTTCCGGGCTCCCACCTGGCTGACGGCCTCCGCGCTCGCCTGGCTGACCGCTCATGTCCCGTCCGTCCGGGCGAACTTCGCGGCGCATTCCGACCCCGACGCCGAGGAGCCCCGCGAGGTCTGCCGGGACGCCCTGGCCGAAGCGCGGCGGTGGGGCATCTCGGTACCGCGCCTGGAAGCGGCGGAACCGAACTTCGCCCGCGAGATCCCGGGCCGAGCCTGAATCCGGGTGGTGTCGTCGGCCCCGGCGGTCCGTCGGGCCCGGAGCCCGGCGCGGATCGCACCGGTGGCGTGGGAAGCCTCGACGCGAGAAGAGGGCCTCCGCGCAACCGCGAAGGCCCTCTCCGACCGCCGAGCGGGCGGGGAGCGGTCAGGGCTGCTGGGACGCTGACGCCGAGCTCACCGCTCCGGCGGCCGGGCCGGTGGATCCGGCCTCGATGTCGACGTCCTTCGGATCCCAGCGAGCGACCAGCACGGTGACGAAGATGATCAGCGGAACCGCCGCGAGGAAGATCATCGTCTGGGACAGGCCCACCGCGGCCACCACGAGCGGGAAGACGTAGAAGCCCACGATGGACCCCACCCGGCTGCAAGCCTCGGCCCAACCCGTGCCCGTACCGCGCAGATCGGTGGGGTAGGAGAGCGTCGCCATCGTCTTGCCCTGCGAACCCGGCCCGAAGGAGTGGCCGAAGATGAACGCGCCCACCAGGAGCGCGGCGAGGTACGGAGCGGACTCCACCTCGACCAGCCCCACGGCGATCAGCGCGAGCACGCAGATCGCGCTGCCGATCAGGGTGAGCACCCGGCCGCCGAAGCGATGCGTGAGGAACGGCTGGATGCCGCCGCCCACGAGGCCGAACACGTTCAGCAGGATCGTGCCGATCACGATGGAGACGACGTCCTGGCCGAAGATCAGCCCCACGATCACGGGCAGGTAGAACCCGACCGCGAAGTACTGGACCGCCTGGAAACCGCTCACCACCGCCACGACGATGGAGCGGACCAGGTAACCGCGCTCGAAGATGCGGCTGATGCGGGTGTCGGCCTCCGATTCCACCTCGCCCTGCTCGATCACGAACTCCGTGGCCGGGAAGTTCTTGCGGAGGATCTTCACCGCCTCGCTCATGCCGAGGTTGTGCGCCGCCCACATGGGACTCTCATCGGCGAACAGGAAGCGGAGCGCCAGGATGATCAGCGCGGGTACGGCGCCGAACCCGACCGCCCAGCGCCACATGTGCTCCTCCATGCCGAGGAACACCAGGGGCAGCACCAGGGCCGCGGAGGTGATCGTCGCGGCGTACCACATGGGCTGCCAGAGGTTGACGAACTTCCCCTTGTCCCTGTTGCGGGTGAATTCCGCGACCAGGCTGAGCGCCGCCGGCATGTCCAGGCCGACGCCCACTCCCAGCAGGAAGCGCCAGATGATCAGCACCTCGATGGAGGGGGACAGGGCAGCGCCGATCGCCGCGACGACGAAGAGCACCAGATCGAGGATCAGCAGCTTGTACCGGCCGAGCTTGTCGACGAGGTACCCGCCGAAGATCGCGCCCAGAAGAGCGCCGACCGCCATCGCCGAGGTGGTCGTCCCCACCTGGAACGGCGTCGGGTTCAGCTCCGCCTTCATCGAGTCCAGGCCGATGGCGAGCGAGGTGAAGTCGTACGCGTCGATGAAGATGGAGCCCAGAGCGATCAGGGCGATGATCTTGCCGCGGGAGCTGCCGGTGGGATGGTCGTTGACGAACGTGATGACATCGCGCTTGCTGCGCAGGACGACTTTGTCCATGGCGGTCTCTTTCCTGGGGGAGGGAACGCTCAGCGTGCGATCGAGATCGTCTGCAGCTCGGTGAACTCGTCGTACCCGTCCATGCCGCCTTCCCGGCCGATTCCGGAGGAACCGAAGCCGCCGAAGGGGACCTCCGGGGTGTTCGGGGCGCCGTTGTTCACCCCGACGATGCCGATCCGGAGCCGCTCGGCGAGATCCTGCGCGGCGGCGAGGTCCCGGCCGCACACGTAGCCGGCCAGGCCGACGCCCCACCCGTTGACCTCCTCGACGACGGCGTCCTCGTCGTCGTAGGTGACCACCGCCAGCACCGGGCCGAAGATCTCCTGCTCGTACAGCTCGGTGCCGCGGGCGTCCTCGACGACTGCCGCGGCCATGAACGCCCCGCCATCAGGACCTGCCTGGCCGCGCACCACCCGCTTCCCGGCCCGCTCGGCCGCGTCCACCAGGGCGGTGAGGCGCTCGACCGCGCCCGCGTCGATGAGCGGGCCGAAGTCGGCCCCGGCCTCGCTCTGCGGCCCCGGACGGGTGGCCGCGACGCGAGCGGCGAGAACGCTCCGGAATTCCTCGGCCAGCGAGCTGGGCACGAACGCGGTGTTCGCGGCGATGCAGGACTCACCGTTGTTCCGCAGCTTGGCGATCATGAGGTGGTCGACGGCGTCGGCCACGTCGGCGTCCTCGCGCACGATGAACGGGGCCCGGCCGCCGAGTTCGAGGCAGGCGCGGGTCATGCTGCGGCCCGCGCGCTCGGCGATGACCTTGCCGATGGGGGTGGACCCGGTGAAGGTGACCGCGGCGACGCGCGGGTCGTCGATCAGCGCGTTGGAGATCTCGATGCCGTCGCCGACGACCTGCCCGATGACACCGGCGGGGAGGTGGCGCTCGCAGATGCGCACCAGCGCGTCGGAGGAGGCGGGGGTGCGTTCGCTGGGCTTGAGGACGGTCGGGCAGCCGGCGGCGATCGACGCGGCGATCTTGCGAGCGGGGATCGACAGGGGGAAGTTCCAGGTGCCGATCGCGGCGACGACCCCCACCGGGTGACGGCGCACGCGGAAGCGGCGCATCGGGGTGACGCGGCCGGCCTCTTCCTCCGCGATGGCGGGGGCCTCGGCGAACCAGTCGAAGTACTTCGCGGAGAACTCGACCTCGGCGGTGGCCTCGGCCATGAGCTTGCCCGACTCCGCCGCGATCGCGGGCGCGATCTCGGCGGCCTCGGCGCGCAGATCGGCGGCGATGCCGCGCAGGGCAGCGGCCCGCTCCCGCGCCGAGGTCGTGGACCAGGAGGCGAAGGCGTCGGCGGCCGCGCCAACGGCGCGCTCGACGTCGGCGGCACCAGCCCAGCCGACGGTCGCGAAGGCCGCGCCGGTGGCGGGGTCGATCACGTCGTGGGCGACGCCGTCGAAGGTGCGGCCACCGATGCGGGCCGCGGGGATGGAGGTGGCGTTCACGCTGATCTCCGTTCATCGGAGTGGACTTGGAACCGGTTCACGGCGTCGGTGTCGAGATCGCCGACGAGGCCGATGGCGGTGGGGGCGAGGACGTTTCCTCCGCGGAGGGGGAACCCGTCGGTGACGAGATCGTCGCGCAGGGGGTTGGCCCGCACGTCGAGCTCGATCCACCCGGCATGGGCGACGGTGGTGGCGAGGGTGATCGAGGCGCGCAGGCCGATGGCGCCGGAGTACCAGTGCGGGCTGAGCGCGCAGCCGGTCCCGTCGAGCTGTTCGGCGAGGCGGCTCAGGACGGTCAGCCCGCCCGACTTGGCGACGTCGGGCTGGGCCTGGACCACGCCCTCGGTGTCCGCGAGGCGGACCAGGTTCTCCAGCCCGTACACGTTCTCACCGGAGGCCAGCGGCATCCCGGTCTTCTCGTGCAGCGCCGCGAGATCGTGCGGGGCGTCCCCGGAGACGGGTTCCTCCAGCCATTCGACGCCTTCCTCCCGCAACCACTCCGCGTTGCCGATGGCCTCGTCGAGCGTCCAGGCCTGATTGGCGTCGGCGAAGACGCGCACTCCCGGGGCCGTCTCGCGGACCGCCGCGATGGTGGCGCGGTCCGTCTCCCGGCCGAACCCGATCTTGGTCTTGATCGCGGTCAGGCCCAGCTCGAGCGCACGTTCGGTGAGCTCGTGAACCTTGGTGGGGCCGATGCCGCTGGCGTACGCCGGGACGCTGTCGCGGACCTGCCCGAGCGTCCGCGCCGTGGACGTGCCGCTGAGCCGACCGCGCAGATCCCACAGCGCGATGTCGACGCCGCTGATCGCCTGCCAGATCGGGCCGTGCGCCCCCCACTGCCGGCCGACGCCGCCGAGCGCGGCGACGAGGGTGTCCAGCAGCGTCCCGGGGTCGAGGGCGTCGCGTCCGAGAACGATCGGGGCGACGCCTTCGAGCAGGGTCGCGAGCCGTTCGCCGGCAGCCCAGTCGGGGTAGTTGATCCAGCTCTCGCCGATCCCCACCTCACCGCCCGCGTGGACCTCGACCAGGAATGTGCGCCGAACCTTCAGCTGGGAGAAGGACATCGGCACGCATTCGTCGAGCGGGCTTTCGAGAACGCGCGCCACGATGCGCTCGATGGGCTGACCGCTCATCGAGCGGCCGCGGACTGCGAGCGGTACAGCGCCTGGACGGCTCCGGTGTCCCGCTCGGCCAGGCCTTGCTCCATCGCAGCGGTGTTCACGCTGTCGATGATCTCGGCGAGGTGCGTGGGCGCACCGACGGAGCGGGCGAGGTCGATGGCCAGCTTGTTGTCCTTGGCCAGCAGGCCGAGGGCGAAGGCGGGCTCGAAGTCGTTCGCGATCATCTTCGGGGCGATCTCCCGGAACAGGTTCGAGACGGTCGCGGCGCCCGAGTCGGCGACGGCGGAGACGAAGACCTCCGGGTCGACGCCCGCGGCCTCGCAGGTGGTGAGGACCTCGGCGGTGATCGCGTTGATCGCACCGAACATGAGGTTGTTGAGGACCTTCACGGCGTGACCGGCGCCGACTCCGCCCACGTGGATGGCCTGCTTGGCGACCGTGCCCTGGAGCACGGAGCGCACCAGCGCGACCGCGGATTCGGGACCCCCGACGGGGAGGGTCCAGTTGCCGATCTTGTCCGGGCGGCCCAGCACCGGAGCGTCGACGTAGGTGACGTCGTGCTCGGCCAGGATCGTCGACGCCTCCTGGGCGGTTCGGGGATCGATCGTGGACATGTCGGCGACGACGGCGCCCCGAGCCGCGGACAGCGCGCCGCGCGCGGAGGCGAGCACGTGCTCGGGCCGCGGTACCGAGAGGACCACCAGCCGCGCGCCCTGAAGGGCCTCTTCGGCGGTGTCGCAGACGGAGATGCCCGAGGAGCGGGCCGCCTCGCGGGCGCCCTCGGAGGGGTCGAAACCGCGGACCTCGTGGCCGCCTCCGGCGACTGAGCCGGCGATGCGGCCGCCCATCGTCCCCAGTCCGATCACTGCGGTCGGTGTCATGTCTCGTGCCTTTCGTCGATGTGGTGCGGGTCCGCGAGCGCGGCGTCGTGGAGGCTGGCGCGCAGCCGGGTGATGTGGTCCCGGGCGACGCTCTCCGCCACCGCGGGGTCTCCGCCCCGGATGGCGTCGATGAGCGCTCGGTGCTCGGCGAGCGCCGTGCGCATACCGCCACGACGGGCGACGGTGGTGGTCATGGCCACCCGGATCTGCCCTTGCAGCTGGCGCAGGTTCTCCGCGAGCCGGAGGTTTCCGCCGGCGTCGCGGATGAGCCCGTGGAACGCCGCGTCGAGCTCCATGTGCCGTTCCACGTCGCCGCTCTCCACGGCGTCGTGGTGGGCTTGCCAGTTCTGCTCCAGGTCGTCGATCAGCGCGGTGTCCGCGGCTCTGGCCGCGAGCCGCGCCGCGAGTCCTTCGAGGACTTCCCGGAGCTCGTAGATGGCGATGAGCTCGTCGAGACCGATCTGCACGACGACCGCCCCGCGGTGGGAGATGCTCTCCGCGAGGCCCTCGTACTCGATGCGGGCGATGGCCTCCCGGACCGGACTCCGGCTGATCTCCAGCTGCCGGGCGATCTCCGGGACGGACAGGCGGCTGCCCGGCGCCAGGCGTCGGCTGAGGATCGCGTCGCGGATCACCTGGTAGGCCTTGTCCACGAGGCCGTCGCCTCGGGTTATGGAGCTCGTGGCGAGCGTGTGCTGATCCATCGTCGACCTCCTTGGCCGGTGAAGTTACATGCAATATGTAATCAGAGGCAATGGGTGGCGCGCAGGAAACCGAGCCGGTGCGCGCCACGGGCGGAGCAGCGGTGGTGGGCCCCGGGGCGGGTGCGCGGCGTGCGACCGGTGTCCCGCTCCGCGGCCCTGGCCGGGTCCTCCGGGCCCGCTCGGGCGGGACGCCGCGAGGGGCCGCGACGCGACGACCGCCGGATGCTCGCGGGGTTGTCCACCGGTACCGGCGCTGGCCGGTCGCGGAGTGGCGGTGGATGGCGCGGTCGCGTGGCGGGTGATCGGCACCGGACGGGGCGGGCGGTGGGGACGTCAGGTCGCCCGCGAGCCGAGCCCGTCGCAAAGCGGAGCACCGCCTCGTGCGCTGGATCGGAGACCCGGCAGCACTCCGAGCCCGTCGACCACGCCCCGCGACGCCGCATCGCCCCGGGAACAGCACGGGTTCCTGGGGCGATGACGTGGCCGAGAGCGGGGCTGGGGCCTCGACCTCGCGTGGTGACCGGCGGGTCGGCTCGTGGCGGCCGCGAACGGGCGTTCTCGCTTCTTCGGCATCCGGGCTGCCCCGCGAGGCACTTCGGGCGGAGATCGCTCGTGGAGCCACCCGGCGCCGGCCAGCAGGTCCGGCGGGTTCGCGCGCGTGACCCGCGCCCGGCGAGCCCCGCGCGCGGATGTCCCGGCGATGACCGCCTGCCCGACGTCGTCGGCGCCGGTGAACGAGACGACATCGCTGAGGCCGACCACGGCGCGCCCGGCCTCCCCGCTGCCGGGCACCACCCGGAACAGGTTTTCCGGCAGGGGCCGGGAGAACAGCTCGCGGAGCCGGAGCGGCACGCCGTCGCCCGCGGAGCCGGCTTCAGCGGGACCGCGTTGCCGAGAACGAGCGCGGGCGCGGCCCTCCACACCGGGATCGCCAGCGGGAAGTTCCGCGGCGTGATCAGGTCGGCCAGGCCCACCGGACGCCGGCGGGTGCGAGCAGGCCGGATCCCACCGGTTCGTGGACGGCCCCGATCGGGTCGCACGCCCGCTGGCAGCAGGACCGGAGCAGCACGACGCTCCGGGACACCTCGGCGACCGCCTCCCGCCGCGGTTCGCCCACTTCCCGGATCACGAGCTCGGCCGGTTCCGCCGCGTGTCCCGCGAGTTCGTCGGCGATGGCGCCGAGGGCGGCCGCGCGGTGCGCGGCCCAGCGCTGTTGGGCTCCCCGAGCGCGCCCGGCGACGTCCGCGGCGGAGCGTTCCGGTACGGCGGCCACCCGCTGGCCGGGCGCCGCGGGGAACTGGTGATCACACCGGTCCTCCGGTGCGCTCCGCGATCACCCGGCGAACGCGTTCAAACCGGTCAGGGCCCTGCCGACGGTGAGCAGGTGGATCTCGGAGGTTCCCTCGTAGGTCAGCACCGATTCCAGGTTGGCGGCGTGCCGCAGCGGCGAGTACTCGCTGGTGATGCCGCTTCCGCCGAGGATGGTGCGGCATTCCCGCGCGGTGGCGATCGCCTCCCGGACGTTGTGCAGCTTGCCCGCGCTGATCTGCTCGGGCCGCAGCGCTCCCGCGTCCTTGAGCCGTCCGATGTGCAGCGCCAGCAGCGCGCTGGTGCTCACCGACAGGGCGCGGTCGGCCAGCTTCTGCTGCGTGAGCTGGAAACCACCGAGCGGACGCCCGAACTGGGTGCGCGTGGTGGCGTACGCCAAGGCCGACCGCAGCGAGTCCCGCGCGGCACCGACGGCCCCGAACAAGATGCCGAAGCGGGCCTCGTTGAGGCAGCTCAGCGGCCCCTTGAGGCCTTCGGCCAGCGGGAGCCGGGCCGCTTCGGGCAATCGCACGTCCTCCAGCACCAGCTCGGAGGTGACCGAGGCGCGCAGCGACAGCTTGTTCTTGATGTCCCGGGTGGTGAAGCCGGGCGTCCCGCGCGGCACCAGGAAACCGCGGATGCCGGACTCGGTCTGCGCCCACACGGTCGCCACGTCGGCGATCCCGCCGTTGGTGATCCACATCTTGGTGCCGTTGAGGATCCAGTCAGCACCATCGCGCACCGCGCGGGTGCGCATGTTCGCCGGGTCGCTGCCGTGGTCCGGCTCGGTGAGGCCGAAGCAGCCGATCGCCTCCCCGGCGGCCATGCGCGGCAACCACTCCTGCTTCTGCTCCTCGGAACCGTGGCGCCAGATGGAGAACATGGCCAGCGAACCCTGCACGGACACGAAGCTGCGCAGCCCGCTGTCGACGGACTCCAGCTCCAAGCAGGCCAGCCCGTACTCGACCGCGCTGGTGCCGGCGCAGCCGTACCCGTCGAGGTGCATGCCGAGCAGGCCGAGCTTGCCGAGCTCGGGGACGAGGTCCCGGGGGAAGGTGCCCGAGTCGTACCACGCCGGCGCGAAGGGCCTCGCGCGGTCGTCGAGGAACGCCGACACGGTGCTGCGGATGTCGCGCTCGGTGTCGCTGAGCGACGAGTCCAGGTCGAGCAGCGCGAGCGGGTCGGTCATCGGCGAAGCCATGTCACTGCTCCTCGGTCGTGAGGGTGGACTTGGGCGTCTGGGCGACGGCGGAGAGCCGGGTGATCCGGCCGAGGCCCGCGTACACCGGTCCGCCGAGGCGGGCGAGCGGGGCCAGCTCGGAGGTCTCGACCTTGCCGTTGACGAGCAGGTCGTCGCGGACGTGGAAGGCGAGCACCTCGCCCACGACGAAGCGGGAACCGGTGCTGCCGTACTCGGTCGCCGAGTGGAACCGGCATTCGAGGGCGATGGCGGGGTCCGCCAGCCGGGGAACTCCGACCTGCTCGGAGGGGACGGTGGCGAGGCCGAGCACCTCGGTCTCGTCCACCTCGGCGGGATGCTCGACGGCGCTCAGGTGCACGGCTTCCATCATCGACTCGTCCGGGATGTGGACCACGAACTCCCCGGTCTCGCTGATGTTCGTCCCCGTGTCCTTGAGGCGGCCCGCCTTGCGGCCGATGTTGATGCCGACCATGGGCGGGGCGTTGGAGACGAAGGTGAAGCAGCTGAACGGGGCGCAGTTCGTCGTCCCCGCGGCCGAGCGCGTGGTCACCCAGGCGATCGGCCGGGGGACGACGATCCCGGTCAGCAGCCGGTAGGTCTGCTCCGGTGTCATCGTCGCGGGTGAGATCGTGGTCACGTGCGTTGCTCCTTGTCCGCCAGCCAGGCTGCGATTTCCGAGGTGTGCTCGCCCAGCGCCGGGGGAGGCAACCGGTACGAGACGGGGGTGTCCTGGAGCCGGATGGGGTTGGCCACGAGGCTCCGGCCGCCGACGTCGACCCGAGGGTGCAGCTCCAGGTGCTCGGCGAGCCGGAACGCCTCGTCGAGGTCGTTGACCGGCCCGCAGGGCACCCCCAGCTCCGCGAGCCGCGAGCACCACTCCCGCGCCGGTCGTTCGCGCAGCGCCGTGCCGAGGACCTCGGCCAGCGCGTCGACGTGCGCGACCCTCGCTCCGTTCGTCGCGAAGCGCGCGTCGTCGGCGAGCGCGGGTGAGCCGATCGACTCCGCGAGAGCGCGGAACTGGCGGTCGGTGCCCACCGCCAGGACGACGGGGAGGTCGGCGGTGGGGAAGACCTCGTACGGCGCGATGGAGGGATGCCTGTTGCCGAGTATGCCGGGTACTCGCCCGGCCATCGTGTAGGCCCCGGACTGGTTGGTCATGCTCGACAGCAGGGTCGACAGCAGGTCGACCTCGACCAGCTGGCCACGACCCGTCCGGTCCCGGTGGCGCAGCGCGGACAGGACTCCCATGCCCGCGTGCAATCCGCAGAGGACGTCGACGAGCGCGACCCCGACCTTCGTCGGCTGCCCGGGTCCTGGACCGGTCATGCTCATCAGCCCGCCCGCCGCCTGGACGAGGAGGTCGTACCCGGGCAGCGCCGCCCCCGGGCCGGAACCGAAACCGGAGATCGAGCAGTAGACGAGGCCGGGGTTGTCCGGCCGCAGCGACGGTTCGTCCAACCCGAGCCGCGCCATGGTGCCGGGGCGGAAGTTCTCCACGAGGACGTCGGCCCGCGCGGCGAGCTCCCGCGCGCTGGCGAGCCCGTCCGCGTCGCGCAGGTCGAGCACCACCGACTTCTTGTTGCGGTTGACCGACAGGCCGTAGGTGGCCTCGCCGCGGTGGTGCGGTGGCCCCCAGGAGCGGGTGTCGTCGCCCGTGCCGGGGCGTTCGACCTTGACGATCTCGGCACCCAGGTCGCCCAGCAGCATCGTGAGGTAGGGCGCCGCCAGGACCCGGCTGAAGTCGGCGACGAGCAGGCCGTCCAGCGGGCCGCCGCCGCTCACGGCCGCCGCTCCCGGTACTCGGCGAGCAGCGCCTCGGACGGCGGGTAGACCCCGCTCAGCGAGGCTCCGGCGCGCACCTTCTCGCCGATGAACTCCTCCAGCCGCTCCTGCTCGGCCGCGGCTCGGGCCACCTCGTCGGCGAGGGCGCGGGGAATCACGACGACTCCGTCGTCGTCACCGACCACCACGTCACCGGGGAAGACCGCGGTACCGCCGCAGCCGATCGGCACGTCCTGCTCGACGACGCGCAGGAACGCGCGGCTGACGTTGGCGGTCGAACCCGCCGAATAGCAGGGGAGACCGACGGCGGCCACGCCCGACACGTCGCGCAGGCCCGCATCGGTCACCAGGCCGCGCGCACCGCGGACCCGCAGGCGTTCCACGAGGATGTCGCCGCCGGTGGCGGTGCGGTCCTCGCCCCGCCCGTCGATCACCAGCACCCCGCCCGCGGGCGTCGACTCGATCACGTCGAACAGCGACACGCCGGGAACGGGAGCTGAGCCGGGCCAGTGCCCGTCCAGATCCTCCCGCGAGGGGATGGTGCGCGCGGTCCACGCCGCTCCGACCAGCCGGTGACCGGGTCGCAACGGACGCGCACCGCTGATGAACTGGTCGCGCAACCCGCGCTTCAGCAACTGGCTGGCGATCGTGGCGGTGCTCGCCGAGCCGAGCAGCTCGGCGACCGGTTCCGGAACCCGCTCCCAACCGGTCATCGCGCCTCACCCACCAGTCCCCACGAAGAGGCCGCGGCGCGCACGCGACGCTGCCCGTCCTCCGACAACGGCACCAGCGGCGCGCGCAGCCCCGGCCCGATCAGGCCGGCTCGCGACATCAGCCACTTCACGGCCGTCGGGTTGGTCTCGGTGAGCACCACGTCGTTGAGGTCGAGCAGGCGGAAGTGGAGCTCCCGGGCCTCCTCCCACCGCCCCTCGGTCACCGCCTCGTACATGCGGGCGATCTCCCGGGGCACGAGGTTGGCGGTGACGCTGATGAAACCCGCGCCCCCGATGGCCAGCATCGGGAAGCACAGGGCTTCGAGTCCGGAGTAGAGCAGGAAATCCGGCCCGGTCTCGCGGAGGACGAAGTTGGCGTGGGCGAAGTCCGGACTGGCCTCCTTCATCCCGATGATGTTCGGAACGTCGCGCCACAGGCGCCCGACCGTCTTCGGCGCCAGCTCGACGCCGGTCCGCGACGGGATGTTGTACATGATGATCGGGATGTCGACGGCTTCCGCGACCTCGCTGTACCAGGCGTAGAGACCGTCCTGGGTCGGCCGGGCGTAGTAGGGGACGATGACCAGGGCGGCATCAGCTCCCGACTCCGCCGCCCGCCGGGTGAGGGCGATCGTCTCCGGGAGCTGGTGGGTGCCCGTGCCGGGCACGAACGGCAGCCTGCCCGCGACCGCGTCGGACCCCAGATCGATCATCTGGAGGCGTTCGTCGAAGGTGAGCGCGCCCGGCTCGCCGGTCGTGCCGGTCACCGAGATGCCGTGGCTGCCCGCCTGGACCTGGTGGTCGATCAGCTCGCGCACCGTTCGCGCGTCGATCGTCCCGTCTTCCTGGAACGGGGTGACCAGCGGCGCGATGGAGCCGCGCAGTCGGGACGTGAGGTCGGACATGGGCCTCCTCCTTCAGGGGAGCGGTGCGTCGCCGAGCTGGCGCGTCGGCCGGCGATGCCGTTGTACAGTCGTCTGGTGGATGTGGACTTGGTCGTTCTGCGATCCTTCGTGGTGCTTTCGGAGGAGTTGCACTTCGCCAAGGCGGCCGCACGCCTGCACGTCGAGCAGCCCGCGCTCAGCAGGCGGATCAAGCGCCTGGAGCGGCAGTCGGGCGTCCGGTTGCTCGTGCGGGACACGCGCAACGTGCGCCTGTCGCCCGCCGGGCGGGAATTCGCCGCGCAGGTCGCGGAGGCGTTGCAGCGGCTCGACTCGGCCGTGGAGCGGGCTCGCGAGCTCGCCGCCGGGGAGCGGGGCACGCTGCGCATCAACTACACGCTCAGCGTGGGTTACGAGACGCTGCCGGTGCTGGCCGATCACGTCCAGCGCGCCCTCCCGGGCCTGGTGTTCCAGGCCGTCGAGGCATGGGAGGTCGACGTCGTCGACTCGCTCCGCCGCCGTCAGTGCGACGTGGGCCTGGTCCGGTACGACCCGTCCGACGACGAGCTCGACTCGGTGCTGCTGCGCCGCGAGCCGCTGGTCGTGGCCGTGTCCGACGCTCACCGGCTGGCCGAACGCGACAGCGTCGGGCTCGCCGAGCTGCGCGCGGACCGCTTCGTGATGACCCCGCGGTCGCTGGCCCCCGGCTACCAGGCCCTCATCGACGGGATCTTCGCCGAGGCCGGGTTCGAGCCCGAGACGGTGCGCAACACGGTCCCCGGCAACCGGCTGATGGCCCTCCAGCGGCAGGCCAACGCCGTCGCGCTGCTGCCCGCTTCCGCGCAGCTCGGCCGAGTTCCCGGCATCGCCTTCGTGCCCGTGACCGACGAGTTCGCGCTCCTGCCCGTCCACCTCGTGCACCGGCGGGACGCCGACGAGGCCGTCAGCTCGCTGGCCGACACCGTGCTGCGGGAAGCGCACCGGTTGGGATGGTTGCGTTCCGTCAACTCGCATCGAGGGCACCCCGGGTCTCCTTGAGCCGCGACACGACCGCGAGGAAGAGGATCGAGATGACCGCGCCGCACACCACGAGCACCGGGATGATCGATTCGGTGCTCGCGCTCACCGCCGTCACGAACGTCGGCAGCAGACCGCTCATGCCGTAGCCGAAGTTCCAGGAGAACGCGGTGGCGGTCGATCGGATCTCGGTGGGGAACAGCTCGTTGACGAAGATGATGAGCGGCGCGCTGATCGCCCCGGACGACATGACCATCAGCGCTCCGCACAGCAGCAGCACCCATTCCGCCGGGCGCGAAGCCATCACCAGGTACAGGCCCGGGATGAGCAGCAGGCACGTGATTCCGGAGCCCAGGAACAACTTCCGCCGCCCGACCCGCTGGCTCAGGTGTCCGCAGGCGATGGAGACCACCGCGGAGAGGGTCACGTTGACGATCAGGAAGATGCTCGCGGATTCCTGGGAGAGCCCCAGGACCTGCTTGTACACCGTCGGCAGGATCCCGGTCGTCAGGTAGTACGGGGCGGAGGCGGCGAAGACGACGACCACGGCCGTCAGGGTGATCGTGCGCCACTGCTTCGAGAACAGCTCCCGGGCCGGGCGGCGCCGGGTCCCCGCCTCGCCCGCCGTGCGCTCCTCGGACCGCTTCCGCAACCACGCGGGCGACTCGTCCACCCGGCGAAGCACCAGGTAGTTGGCGACCGATCCGACGATGGCGAACAGGAACAGCAGACGCCAGCCCCAGCTCTCGAACCGCTCCTGGCCCTGGACCGAGACCAGCCCCACCACGATGAGGTTGATCACCACCACCGCGAGGCTCGCGCCACCGCCCTTGATGAGCCCGGCGGCCATGCCGCGCCACCGCTCGGGCAGCGACTCGGTGGCGATCGTGTGCGACGAGGCGGTGATCCCGCCGACGAAGAGCCCCTGCACGATTCGCAGCACCAGGAGCAGCACCGGCGCGGCGAGCCCCAGCGTCGCGATCCCGGGGAGGAACCCCATGGCCGCCGTGGAGATCCCGGCACCCAGCACCGAGATCGTCATGGCCCGGCGGCGGCCGCTGCGGTCGGCGACGGAACCGAAGACCAGCGCGCCGAGCGGCCGGACCACCAGGCTCACGGCGAACGCGCCGTAGGTGGCGGTGAGTCCCAGCAGCGGATTGGCGCTGGGGAAGAACGCAGCGGAGACGTAGCTGGCGACGTGGAGGATCACCAGCAGGTCGTACATGTCGACCGACCAGCCGAGGACCGCCGCGCCGAGCGACCTGCGCTGGCCCGCGGACAGGCGATCGTCGCGCTTCCGGGACGTGCGGAGTTCAGCCATGATCCGGATTGCTCCCGTCCTCGAAGCGGAACAGCTCCTGCGGATTTCCGACCAGGATCCGCTCCCGCACGTCGGGATCCGGTGCGTAGCGGGCCAGCAGGTTCGCCAGCTCGCCGTCGTCGGGAACGGGACCCGCGTGCAGCGGGTGGGGCCAGTCGGTTCCCCACAGGACGCGTTCCGGTGCCCGGGCGATGTACTCGCGGGCGTAGGCCGTCGCGTCGTCCCAGGGAGGACCGGCCACCGAGCGGCGATCACCGTTCGAGAGCATGACCCACCAGTTGCCCCGCTCCAGCAGGTCCAGGACGTGCCGGAAGTTCGGGTCGTCCACGCCGAGCCCGTACCGCAGCGGTCCCATGTGGTCGATCACGACGTCGGTGTCGAGGCCGTCCAGCAGCGGGGTCACCTCGCGCGGGTCGATCCCGTTCATGTGGAGCTTCAGGTGCCACCCCAGCGGCACGACCCGAGCCGCGGTCCGGCGGACCTCGTCGGGCGTCGGCAAGGCGTTCTTGAGCTTCGGGTGGAAGTTGAAGCGGGCGCCGCGAACACCGGCCTCGTGCATCCGCTCCAGCTGGGCGTCGTCGACGCTGTCGTTGACGACCCCGCATCCCCGGTAACCGGGACCGGCGATCCGCAACGCCTCGATCAAGGCGCCGTGGTCGGTGCCGTAGGCCGTCGACTGGACGATCACACCGCGCTCGATCCCCAGCGTCGCGTGCATGCGCAGCATGGCCTCGACGGTGGCGTCGTGGACGACGTAGGCCGCGTCGGGGCGCGTCGGGAACCGGTCGGGGGAGCCGAAGATGTGGGTCTGGCTGTCGCAGGCCAGCGCGGGGGTCGGCTCGGCGGGTTCGCTGGTGTCGGCGACGAAGTGCGCGTACTCAGGCATCGGGGCCTCCGGTGAGCACGGCGAGCACCTCGCACTGCACCAGGATGTGCGGCTTGGTGGTGCCCACGGTGACCTGGCGGGCGGGGCGGCTGCTCGGGTCGGGGAACAGCGCGCACCACTGCCGGTTCAACTCCTCGCGGTGCTCCGGATCCGCGAGGCGGACGGAGAGCTTGGCGATGTCTCCCAGCGATCCGCCTCCGGCTTCCACGACGGCGGCGACCCGTCCGAACATGGTGCTGATCTGCTCGTCCACACGCGGGGAGAACTCCTCCGGCGCCGACCCTCGTCCGCCGCCGTGCAGCGCGCCGGTGACCAAGACGTCACCGATGCGGCATGCCGCGGGAACCGGGTTCTCGTGGGAAAAACCATCCACATGAATGCTGCGCCTCATCGCATGGACTCCCTTGTCTCAAGGTTGGGCTAGCGACGTCGACGGTATGGCCGTGCGAAGCCGCCGACCAAATCCTCTTGCGAAGGGATTGATTCCCGACAGGAATTGGTTGAGTCCGAACAGGCCGGGCGGCGAGCACGACCGACGACCCGCCACGAACGCCCGGCCGCTACCCGCGCAGGCGGTCGATCACGGGCAGTCGTCGTCGAGGTGCGCGTGCGTCACCGCGCAGGAGGGCGCCACGGGCGTGGCCCGAGGTCGCGCTGCCGACACCGGTCGTCACCAGCGCTCGACGCCCAGCGACGAGATGCCCCTCCGCTCCGATCAGGGCACGCGGCGGCGGGGACCGCGACGACGGTGCGCACCGCGACGAGCACGCGGGGCAACCCGGACCGGCGTCGGGCGTCTTACCGGGAGAGGCGGGCGGGAGCACGGGCTCCCGCGAGGAGAGGAGCAGGACATGCTGAGGACCACCCTCGGGGCGCTGGCGCTGGCGGGCACGGCGTTGACGTTGACGGCGTGCGGAGCCGGCGCCCAGGCGGCCCAGTCGGCGCTCGGCGCGCAGTCGGGCGCCGGGGACGACGCGGCGCGCACCGCCGAGGTCGACACCCCGCGTTGCGGAACCGGCGATCTGAACGCCAGGTTCGGCGGGGTCCTCGACGACGGTTCCGGTCAGCTGCACATCCAGCTGGAGTACACCAACGTCTCCGATCACGAGTGCGTCCTGCGCGGCGCGCCGGGCGTCGACCTCATCGGCCCGGTCGACCCCGTGCACGGGGCCACCTATTCCGTGCCGCGGGTCGACGACGGGGATCCCGGGTATCTGCTCACGGCCGGCGAGCGGGGCATGGCGGATCTGACGGTGCTCCCGGACCGCGGCCCCGAAGCGTGGCGGCCGACCGAGCTGATCACCACTCCGCCGGGGCAGGAGGACCCGCTGCGGATCCCGTGGTCGCACGACTTCGGCGTGGTGCGCCAGGACGGCGCCACCCACCCGGGCACCTACGTGCACAACTTCAAGCCGTTCTGATCGGTCGAGCGGACCGTTCGCGCCGCCCGGCCGTTCGGTCCGCTCCACCTCCCCGACGGGACCGCGTCGTCCACTTCGGACGAACGAGCTGGGGGAGACCTCGCACCGGCCTGCTCCAGGGCCCCGACACCCCGCGTGCACGACGTCGGTGACCCCTGGCCGCGACGGTGCTCGGCTCCGCGCTCCGAGGTCGGCTTCCAGCGGCCGCCGATGTCCTCGATGGATCGGGCTTCGCATCGATGAGGACGGGGCGGCGATCCGTTGCCGGGAAACGAAGTTCCCGGGGCGGGCGCGGTGTCGGTGGCGGGGAGTCCCGGTCGCCGCGCTCGCTCGCTCGGCCAGGTTCAGGAAGCGGCCGAGCTCAGCCGGCCCCGTAGGCCGGGCGGCGAGCTCCCGCTCATCCCGCGATGCCCGCTGTCGGCCCGGCTCGACCGAGATCGCTCCCGCCCACCCGGCCTGGCTCCGGTCGGGATGCGCCTCCGGCCCGGATCACGGACGCATCCCGGGCCTGGTCGCCCCGGTCGACGCGCTCCGTCACCGCCGGTGAGACGGTGGCGGGCACCTGCCAGGTCTCCTGGCGCAAGAAGCCGAGCAGCGCTGTCTCCGCTGGCCCCGCACCGGGCCGGATCGCGGCCATCGCGGTCTGGGACACGGCCGGGAACACCGGACGCGCGAGGTGCTCGTGACCGTGCGGCACCGCGGAGGCCGGTACGAGGGTCGCGCCCAACCCGTGAGCGGCCCAGCGCACGGCCGTCGCCGTCTGGGTCGCGCGGGCCACCGCGGTCGGGACGAGGCCGTTGTCCCGCAACACGTTTCGCAGCACGCCGTCCAGCGCGCTGTCCTGGTCGAACCGCACCCACGGCTCCCGCGCCAGTTCGCGCAGCTCGACGCGCTCCGCGGCCAGCTGCGGGTGACCGTCGCCCAGCACCACGACGAACTCCTCCTCGCCCAGGCGGTGCCCCTCGTACAGGCCCTCGTCGCACGACCCGGTCACCAGGGCGAGGTCCAGCGCGCCGCGGCGCGCCAGCCGACCCAGCTCGGCGGGGTTCGGCTCCTCGAAAACGGTGACCTCCAGCCTGGGGTAGCGGCGGCGCAGCGCGCCCAGCGCGCCTGGCAGCTGCCGCGCGCCCAGACCCATCTGCGCCGCGACGACCAGCTCGCCCACCAGCTCCTCGGCACCTGCTCGCGCCGTCGTCCTCGCCCGGCGAGCCGCCCGCACAGCGACCTCGGCTTCCCGCAGGAACGCCCGGCCGACGACCGTGGGCACCAGCCCGGTCGGCGTGCGGGCGAACAGCTCCACCCCGAGGTCTCGCTCCAGGCCGCGGATCTGCTGGGACACCGACGGTTGAGCGACGTGCAGCATCTCCGCTGCCGCCGTGACCGACCCCGCGGCGGCGACGGCCAGGGCGTAGTCGAACTGGCGAAGGTTCATCGGCTCCGGTTCCTCCCTGTCCGGCGGAGCGCGATCCGCCGCGTCTTCACCGGGAACAACCGATGTCCGGCGGTGGAGATTCCCGCCCTCGGCGAGCGGCGCCGCGCGCTCGGCGCCGCCGACCCGCCCGCCGAGCCATAGGAGGCGCCTATGGCAGCGACCGCGAATACGTCTTTGATTTCCGTGCGAGAGCGTCCGTAACTTGAAGAAATCAGCGATGCGTGCGCCGCTCAGCGCAATGCGAATTGCCAGGAACGCCATTCGCATCGATCGACTCCGCAAGAGGAACGGGAACAGGACATGACGACCATTGAACGAGGATCGGCAGCGCAGGAGCTCAAGGGAAAGCGGGCTCTCGTCACGGGTGGTACTCGCGGAATCGGTGCCGCGATCGTTCGCAGGTTCGTGGAAGAGGGCGCGGAGGTTCTCGCCGCAGCCAGGTCGGTGCCGGACACCGTGCCGGAAGGGGCCGGTTTCGTAGCGGCCGATCTGCGGACTCCGGACGGGGTGGAGGCGTTCGCGGCTGCCGCGCTGGAGCGACTCGGCGGTGTGGACGTCCTGGTCCACAACGCTGGCGGTGCGGGCCCGAGCGAGAGCGCGCTGAGCATCTCGGAGGACGAGTGGCAGAACGTGCTGAACCTGAACTTCATGTCGGCGGTGCGCCTGGACGCGCTGGTGGCGCCGGGTATGCGGGAGCAGCGTTCGGGCGCGATCGTGCACATCTCCTCGGCCGCCATCTTCCCGCCGGTGCCGCAGGTCGTGCACTACACGTCGACGAAAGCGGCGCTGGAGAACTACAGCCGCGGGTTGACGGCCGAGCTCGCCCCGTTCGGGGTCCGGGTCAACGTCGTGACCCCCGGCCGAACGGACACGCCCGGCGGTGAGCGCACCAGGGAGCAGTTCGCCCTCATGGGCGAGGCCGCGATCGATTTCCCCGACGTTCCGCTGGGGCGTGACGGTGCGCCCGAGGACATCGCCGAAGCGGTCCTGTTCCTGGCTTCCGAGCGCGCGAGCTGGATCGCCGGCGGCAACCTCGTCGTCGACGGCGCGGAATTCCCCCGACGTTGATTCCGGGGGAGTTCGACGCGAACGAGCCCGGCGAGAACGCCGGGTTCGACACCTCATCACGAAAGGCCGACCAGCGTGGAATTGCGAGGCAGAACTGCTCTCGTCACCGGCGGGACCTCCGGGATCGGGCTGGCGACGGCTCGACTGCTGGCCCGCGACGGTGCCGAGGTCGTCATCGCCGGCCGTGACGCGGAGCGCGGCAAGGAGGCCGAACGAGCCGCGAGCGGGGAGGGCGCGGTCCGGTTCGTCGCCGCCGATCTCGGCGATCTGGACTCGGTCCACGAGCTCGCCCGGCAGACCGGCCCGGTTGACGTGCTCGTGAACAACGCGGGCATCTACCCGGCCGCACCGACCACCGAACAGACCGTCCAGGAATACGAGCACATCTTCGACGTCAACGTCCGGGGTGCCTACTTCCTCGTCGCCGCGCTCGTCCCGCACATGCTCGCCAAGGGCGAGGGCGCCATCGTCAACGTCACCTCGATCACCGCCTCCAGGGGTTTCGCCGGTTCGTCCGCCTACGGCGCGTCCAAGGCGGCGCTGGAGGCGTTGACCCGCAGCTGGGCCGCCGAGTTCGCACCCGGTGGAGTCCGGGTCAACGCGGTGTCGCCCGGATCCACCCGCACCGAGGGTGTGCTGCGAGAGCTGGGCCCGGAGGCCGACCGGGCCGTGACCGAGATCCTGGGTATCACGCGGTTGGCGGATGCCGGGGAGATCGCCGAGGCGATCCGATTCCTCGCGTCCCAGCGAGCCAGCCACATCACCGGTACCACCCTCGACGTGGATTTGGGCGCCGCGACCACGTGGAGGTATGCGGCCGCCCGTCGATGAACCCCGCCCAGCCGCGCACCACGATTGGTTCCGGCGAGGAACCACCGCGGTGGGCGGCTCGGGTGAAACAGCGGAACCGCGAGCGCAGGCCCGCGTTCGATCGCGCTCGTCGGTCCCCAGCGGATCGTCCGCACGCGCCACGCGCCCGCACGAGAGATGACGGAGGAAGCAGATGATCGCGTTCACCAGCACGAGAAGTCGACGGGTCCGGTGCGGCCGATGACCGGGGCTACCGAGAGCGGAGGCGAGGTCTGGGCCGTCGCGCGGGTGAAGTTGCACGAGGGAAAGCTGGAGGACTTCAAGCGCGCGGCGGCGAGGTGCCAGGAGCGCACCCGCGCCGAGGACACCGGAACGCTGCGGTACGAGATCTACCTGAACGCGGACGAGTCCGAGTGCGTCCTCATCGAAGGTTACCGAGACGTCGACGCGCTGATCGAGCACAACGCCAACCTCGGTGATCTGCTGCCCGCGATGCTCGGCACCGGATCGGTCTCCGCCGAGCTGCTCGGGCACTTCAGCGATGAGTTCAAGCAGCGATGGCAGGGCGAACCCGTGCGCTTCCTCGATGCGTTCGCCTGAATCGACCTGCGCGGTCGTCGTCTCGGCGCTGTCCGCGATGTCGTCGCGGTCCGACCGCCGGGCGGAATCGGCCTCGACGGCCGGGCCCGCGCGGAGCGCCAGCACCCCGGCGACGGGTGCGGCCTGATCGGACGTGATCGAGGCCGCACCGGGCCGCCGCGCGGACGTGCCGACAGGCAGGTCCTGCTCGCGGCGGCCCGGCGGGCGGTCCGAGCCATTACCCGGGGGCGTCCTCCTCATCGATCTCCGGGCGCACGTCCTTCGCGGCCTCGTCGCGGGTCGCTCGCGCCATGCCGGAGGTCGTCGCGGGATCCTCGCTGGCGGCGCGCTGATCCTCGGCCAACGAGCGGAACTTCTGGAACAGCGGTGCCAAGATGTCACCGGTGATGGTGAGGGCCTCGGGCGAGAGCTCGCTCACGATCTTCGGGTCGCGCGGTTCGTCGGGGATGCCGTCGTAGAGCTCCGGGTCGATTCCGCTTCGCTCGGGCCGGGCTCCGGGGACGGTGTCGTGGATGGTGTTCGCTGATCTTTCCGCGGTGCTCGCCCGATCAGCGCCACCGGTGAAGATGTTCTCGAACGACATGAGGCGGTCTCCTCGCATCGGCAGCGGGTGTTCAGGTCCTGTAGAACGGGGCTTCCTGGTTGTTGTGGTGCCTGTTGCCGTGCTGCAGCTGTTCCAGCTCGAACACCTCGTGCTCTCCGGCGAGGGTGGACACCACCTCCGCGGTGCCCTTCTGGGCGAAGTTCTCGCCGTCCTCCACCAGACCGAGGATGTCGATCGGGTGGACGACGGTCCGGACGTGCTTCGCCGGAGTGGTCCGTCCGCTCGGGTCGCCGGTCTGGACCCGCTTCCGCTCCGCCCTGTCCATCCCCGCGACTGGCCGGACGCTGTCGAACTCGACCGGTTCCGGGTAGTGCAGGGCGACGTAGCCGCCGAACACGACGGGAATCTGGTAGTCGAACCGCTTCACCTGGCGTCGCTGCGTCGCCCGGACGACCGCACGTGACTCGATGGTTCCGCTGAGCGTGGACGACTGCTTCCACGCCGTCGTCAGCGAGCCGCTGACCGACGCGGTGATGCCGAGCATCAGCTGGGCGGAGAGCTCTCCCGTTCCGGTGGCGGTGCCGGTCGCCGTGGTCGTGGCCGCGTCCGTCGTGGACTTCTCGGTCTGGTCCTGCGTCTGGGAACCGACGTTGTCCTTGTGGTTGTGGGCGATGTCGGTGTGCGAGCTCTTCTGCTGAACGCTGTGCTGGAGGCTCTTCTGCAGCTGCTCTTGCAGCGACGCGGTGGTCTTCGCTCCGAAGGTGAGCTGCACCTGCCCGGCGAGCGACCAACTGATCGTGTTCGATATGGAGAACTCGACGGTGTTCGTCCACTGCACGGCGACCGGGTCCGTGCGATTGACGTAGATCTGCTCCGATATCACGTCGGGAGGCGGTTGCACGATGTCGGACCGCTCCTCGATCAGCGGCACCCCCATGTTGAGGTAGGCGAACCAGCCGTGCTGGTGGGCCGTGGGCTCCGCGTCCGGGTAATCGCCGTACCGCCGCTTGTTCAGGGAGAATCCGGTGGGCCGGATCCACCGATCCCTGCCGTCTTCCGCTTTTTCCTTGGCTTTGGCCTGCACGAAGTCCGAGACCCGGTATCCGTTCCGCCAGGTCTTTCCCTCCCAGGCCAGCAGTGAATTGGTTTTTTCCGGGATTTCGAGTTCTTCCTGGTTGCGTCCCGTCAGCGAGTGCCGCATGAATCGGGTGGGCTTGTAAGTGCTGCCGACGGGATGCTGGCTTGGCATGGCAGGAAAAACCTCCTTGCGCGCTGAAACTGTTGCCTGGATCGGGGAGTGGGCGCGGTGGGAATTCGGCGAATGTGCGAATGCGGTGCCCACGTTGCCACGCTGCTGCGCGCACCCCGTACCGCTGCGGGTGCGTACCGGCTGATTCACTCGGTGCGGTGACGACATGACATTGCGTGCAACGGGACATCTCGGACCGATCGGATCAGCAGCGATCCCGGAGAGTTCTTCGGTGAGTGGAAAGTGCAGCGCAGCGGCGAAGGGGATGTCGGGCCACAGGTCACGTCAGCTGTTCGGGCCCGGTCAGCATCTGAGCGGAGCGCGCCGCCGAAACGATCGGTGGCAGGTGCGGGCGGCTACCGTCCGTGCCTGACCCTCGACTCCTGTCCGGACTCGTCCGAGCTGGCTCGGTCGTGCGCTGGGCGCGAAGTTCGCCACGCCGGGGCGGGCGGAGCTCGCCGATGCCGACTTCGTGGTTCGCGGGCCGGGGAAGTTCTTCGGCGAGCTCCGCCGCCCGCCTCCGCCGAGGCGTCGTGCCTCGCGGCGCGACGGCTAGTCTGTCCGGTCGTGGCGAAGCTCTACTTCCGGTACGGGGCGATGAACTCCGGCAAGTCGACGGCGTTGATCCAAGTGGCGCACAACTACGAGGAACGCGGCCAGCGGGTCTTCGTGGTGAAACCGGCCATCGACACCAAGAGCCCGCACGTCCTGTCGCGGATCATGGTGAGTCGGGAGGTCGACCTCGTCCTGGGCGAGGAGGCCTCGCTGCGCGACGCCGTCCTCGCCGCGGGCGCGCCCGACTGCGTGCTCGTGGACGAGGCGCAGTTCCTCACCGGGGAACAGGTCGAGGCCCTGTTCCGGCTCGCCGTGCTGGACGGGATCCCGGTGATCGCCTACGGGCTGCGCAGCGACTTCCGCACCCGCGGCTTCCCCGGAAGCCTTCGGCTGATGGAACTGGCGCACTCCATCGAGGAGCTGAAGACGATCTGCCGCTGCGGACGCAAGGCGACGATGAACGCACGCACCGTCAACGGCGCCTTCGTCCGCACGGGCAGCCAGATCGCCATCGACGGCGAGGTCGGCTACGAATCCATGTGCGGAACCTGCTACCTGCTGAAGATCGGCACCCTGGGGTGAGGGACGCGCGGCCGTCGCTGCCGGCACCCCGACCCGCGGCGATCTGCCCGTGCCGACGGGCCGAGCCGGGTGCGACCGCCCGGTGATGGGGGCCGGGCGGGAAGTGCGGAATCGCGCTGTCAGCAGGCCCCTCGGCGACTGATCGGTGCTCGGGGTTGCATCTCAAGCGGCTTGAGGGCCCAGGGTGGACGTCATGAACGACGAACAGCTGTACTCCATCGGTGACGCCGCGCGGCGCACCGGGTTGAGCGTGAGCGCCATCAGGTTCTACGCCGACGACGGTGTGGTCGCGCCCACCAGTCAGAACGCTGCCGGGCACCGGTTCTACGACGTCGATGCCATCGCGCGGCTGGAACTCGTCCGCACCCTGCGGGACCTGGGCGCGGGCCTGGACGGCGTCCGCGAGCTGCTGGCCGAGGAGACCAGCTTGGCCGAGTTGGCTTCGGCCCATCTCCAGATCGTCGAGCGGCACATGCGTGAGCTGCGCGCCCGGCGAGCGGTCCTGCGCACCGTGGTGAACCAGCCGACGACGACCGATCGGGTTGCCCTGATGCACGGTCTCGTCTCCATGTCCGACGACGGCCGCGACCGCGTCCTCGACGAGTTCTGGGGCGAGGTCACCGAGGGCCTCAGCGTCCATCCGGCCTTCACCGAGCACCTGAGCGCGATCCGGCCGCAGCTGCCCGAGGATCCGACGACCGAACAGCTCCAGGCGTGGATCGAGCTCGCCGAGCTGGTGCGGGACAGCGCTTTTCGTGAATCGGTCCGGCGGTTCCTGCACACCAGCTTCGCCTCGCCCAAAGCCCTGGAGCTGACGTCGCCGACGAGGTTGGCGCGAATCGAGCGGCATCGGCGGCTGGAGGTGGAAGCCGCCGAGGCGGAACGGTCCGGAGCGGCGGCGGACACCTCGCGCGCTCGGGAGCTGGCCGAGGCCCTCCTGGCCTCGTTCGCCGAACTCAGCGCGGATGCCACCGGGTCGCCGCTCGGCGACGACGAGCTCGCCGAGCTGAGGCGTTCCCTGAGCACGCCCCGAACGACGACCGAGGCCGATCGCCGCGCCGACGAAGCGGTGGCGGAGTTCACCGGTGTGCTGGGCACGTACCTGTCCCTGCTCGCGACGATCAACGGCGAAGCAGGACCGGAGATGGGAGCCGGTGGAGCGAGCGAGGAATGGCTCGCCGCCGCGCTCTCCGCATCGGACGCCTGATCCGACCTACTGGCGGCGAGTGCGGGACCGGCAGGGATCCGGTGTCCTTTGACCAGCTCCGCGAGGTGTTGCTCGCCGAGCTCGAAGCGGCCGGGCGGATCGGCTCGTCACGCGCGTGCGTGGATGCCTCCCACGTCCGCGCGAAAGGGCGATCCGCGGCCGGGCCGAGCCCTGCCGAGGGCGGCAAGACCGGCTCGAAACACCACCTGGTCTGCGGCGGCGGGGTGCCTCTCGCGGTCACGCTGACCGGTGGTAACCGCGACGACATCACGCAGCTGGTGCTTCTCGTGGACGCCGTCTCCCGTGTCCGAGGCTGTCCGAGGCCGCCGAGGCCGACCGCGCCACCCACCGGAGGCCCTCGTCGCCGACCGGGGCTGCGACCGCGACACATATCGGAACCTGCTGGGGCAGCGCGGAATGCGGCCTTCGATCAGCCGTCGTGGCACCCAGGACGACAACCAGCCGGTGCGCCAGGTCGTTGAGCGAACCCCGGCACTGCTGCACCAGTACCGGCGCTTGGCCGAACGCTGGGAACGCCGCAAGCAGCGGGCATGACTGACGATGAGCGACACAGCCTCCTAACGCATGTGGTGGGAGAGTCGGCGCCAGGCGATGAGTCCGCGAGCCAGGGCGCGGAAACCGCTGTGGACGTCGCCCCTTCCGCTGAGCCCTCCTGCACTGCCTAGAATCCTCCGACGCGGGTGCTCCGCGGGAGGGGTGTCGCGCTGAAGACCGAGTCCGGATCGAAGGCCGATTTGACCGCGAGAAGCCGTTCCGCGTTCGTGTCGTAGGCCTCGGTGACCTGGTCCTGGTGCTCAGGCCCGAGGAAGCTGACGTATCCACCCGGTAATGAGTGCTGAGCCAGGGACTCGTGCACGGCATCGGCCCATCGAAGATGTTCTTCGTCGCCGCGGCCATCGCCCTCCCACAGCGCGATGAGCTCGACCATCCGGTGAGGTCGGCGCATGCCGAACGCTGTCGATGCGAGGTCCGGCCATGTCGCAGCTCCGTGGAAGTCGTGCGCGAGGACCGCGGAGAAGGGTGAGGTGAACGTGCCAGCGGCGTGTTCGAGGTGAACACCGATGTCTCCGGAGATGTCCTGCACCGTCCTCGTTCGAATGGCTCCCCTTCGGCCGACGGGGAACATCGCGTCCGTCGCCGCCAGGGTCGCCGAGCGAGCCACCGGTCCGATTTCTGCGCTCAGCGGTGTCCCGAGCCGGGCCAGCCCGCGGACCGGGCCGTCGGCGGCGTCTCCGGCCGCGATGTCACCGGACCAGGTAGGCGCCACGTAGACGACGGGATCCCCGCTCGGGCCGGGCAGGAAGCCGACGTCCACCGACAGCTCATCCGCACTCCCGTGCAGGACCTCGCTGAGATCAGCCAGCAGCCGGCGAGTGTTCGTGCCGGGATACAAGATGGTGCCGGCGACCACTGTCGGTACCGGATGCAATCGGATCCTCGCCGAGGTGACCACACCGAAGTTGCCACCCCCGCCGCGCAAGGCCCAGAAGAGGTCCGGATGGTGCTCAGCGTCGGCTTGCACGAGCGATCCGTCGGCGAGCACGACGTCGGCACCGAGCAGGCTGTCCGCCGCGATTCCGAAGCGCCCGATGAGCGGGCCGTACCCGCCCCCGAGGGTCAGCCCGACTACGCCCACCGCCCCCGCTGTGCCAGTAACAGCCGTGAGCCCTGCTCCTTCGGCAGCGGACACGACATCCGAGGACAATGTCCCGCCCCCTACTACGGCGTGCCTCCTCTCGGCGTCGATGCGGACACCACGCATGCCGGTCAGATCTAGGACGATGCCACCGGGCCGGACCGCACGTCCCCAGAAGTCATGACCTCCGCCGCGTACCGATAGCGGAACCTGGTGGTCGCGGGCGGCTCGCACACCGGCCTGCACATCGGTCGCGCTCGTGCACCGGATGACGACGCGCGGAGTGGACTCCGCGGCGGCGTTGAACAGCGTGATCGCCCGAGTGAATTCAGGGCCCGCTGCGTGGACCGAGCCCGTGTCAACGGTGGCGCGCAGCTGAGCAACAAGTTTCGGCTCGGCCGGTGCCCGGCCGGAGGGGTGGAGGTGATGTGAATGCATGGTTTCTCCAGTGCCAGTGATGAACGACCGCGAGGTGCGATCACTGCCTGCCAGGGGCCGGTCCACCCCTTCCTCTTCGGGCAACCGCTGCTTCTCGACTGACGCAACCTGCTCACGACGACCTTCCGGGTCCGCTCGTCCGGGCAGGGGCCCATCGAATCGTTTTCTAGCATGGCCATGCTAACGTACCTGGCGTGCGGCTGCCCCGAGCAGGCTGAGGGGCGTGCTGCACGACAGCCATCGCCACCGTTGGCTCGAAGGGGCCGACTGACTCCAGCAGCTGCGCTCGTGGCGATGGAAAGAGCGCTCGCCTCCCCGCGCAGCCGCCTCCACGTCAGCGCACCAACCATCTCGCGCGGCGAATGCCGTACGAGTAGAGGAGAAACACATGCCACGAGGTCACCACCACACCAACCCGTCCAGAACTTCGACGATCGGGAGCGCCGGCAACGGCGATCACGATGGCCCGGCGGTCCTGCCCTCGGGGGCGACCGAGTACCACCGGTTCCTGCGTACTCCTGGGTACCGCTGGTGGAAATCCGTGCTGGCGATCGTGCTGATCCCCGTCGCCTACGTCGTGAGCACCCTCGCGCTCACCTGGGGGCTGACCTCGGTCTCCGAGTCGTTCGACCTCGGCCTGGTGCCGCCGGAGACGCCGGGCGACGGGGTGGTGACGATGAGTCCGGCCCGGTTGCTCGCCAGCAACCTCGCCATCGGTTTGCTGATCCCGGTCTCCCTCGGCCTGCAGCGGCTCCTGTTCGGGCAATCCGGGCGATGGATGCACTCGGTGCACGGCCGCTTCCGGTGGAAGCTGGCGCTGACCTTGGCCGGCGCACTGGTACCGGTGTGGATCGCCTACGGCGTCGTCTGGACGACGCTGAATCCCGAGGCGGCCGGTGTCAGCGGGCCGCCGGCCACGCTGGTGAGCACCTTCGTTCTGTTCGCGATCGCGCTGCTCACCAGCCCCCTGCAGGGCGCCGGTGAGGAGTACGCCGTGCGCGGTCTGCTGGCACGCAGCTTCGGCTCCTTCACCACGCAGCCCACGATCGCCCTGCTGCTGGCCCTGCTTGCGCCGAACCTGATGTTCACCGTGATCCACGGTCTGGCAGACCCTTGGCTGGTCGTCTACACGTTCACGGCCGGGCTGGCGTTCGCGGTGATCACCTGGCGCACCGGCGGAATCGAGGGGGCCGTCGTGCTGCACGCGATGAACAACAGCGTCTTGCTCGTAGTCGCCTCCTTCTTCTCCAGCGAGGTCAACATCGACCGCAGCTCCGGGCACGGCGAGGCGATGGTGCCCGGCATCTTTCTGATGGTGCTGACCGCCGCAGGGATCTGGCTCTGGGCGCGGCGCCGCGGTGTCGCCCGCTCCGCCGATCCGTTCGCCGACTCCTCGGCAAGCGAGTGAAACCCCGGGGTGCATCCATCGACTCGGTCCCACATGCCGCAAGGGGCCACTGCAAGCGTCTGGTGTCCTCCGCTCGTTGATGGGTTGTCACAGTCGTCCGAGGGATTCGAGGATCTGATCAGCGGTCTTGGCCAGATGAAGGGATTCGGGTTCTCGCTCCAGGCATTGACCCAGTCGCGGAGGTCCTTCTCCGATGCCTGGACCGATCGGTGATCGCAGCGCTGCGGCAACTCCCCGGTGATCTCGGCGAAGAGCCGCTCGACCTGGTCGGTCCAGGACGAGCAGATCGGCGCGAAGTGCGTGTAGAACCGCGGATGCTTGCCGAGTCAGGCGGTCATCGACCTTCTCCGCGCCCAACGGGTAGTGGGCCAGCTTGAACCCGTCCGTCAGGCGGCAGCAGGGGTGGCCCCCTCACCTGGATCGCGGCGGATCCAGTTCCGCGACGTGCACTCGTTGATCCCGAGCAGCTCACCGACCTCCTGCCGGGCGCCGCGCGGGCTGGGTCATCGGTGATGGCGCTGGAACGTCAAGGGTTCGAGGGGGTCCCGTCCGCATTCGGATACGCGTCGCGGAGACGCCGCACGGAGGACGTCACCACGGCGCGCACATCGGACTCCTGCAAAGGCGCTGAGAGCAGTGAGGAGCTGAGCGAGAAACCTTCGACGAGGGTGACCAGGAGGAATGCTTCCCGTCGGAGTGCTTCCTCATCGATGGCGCGGTCGGCCAAGACCTCGCCCAGGATGGAACGAATCGCCGTCCCCGCCGCGACGGATGCCGCAGCGATCTCAGCTCCGATCTCCGGGTCGGTGCGCCCCAGCACTCGGTACTCGACGAGGGCGGTGTTCTCCTTGAGCTCCTGCTCGGTGGTCGGCGCGGTGAACGTGATCACGTCGACGATTCGGGTCGCCGGGTCGCTGGAAAGCTGAGGGGCGCGATTCTGCGCGCGTTGAATCAGGATTTTCAGCGTGAAGCGCATCACCTCGCTCAAGGTGTCCCCGAAGTAGTGCCGAATACTCCCGATCGCGAAGCCGCTTCGGGTGGCGATCCGAGCGAGGGTGACGGATCGGAGGCCGTGCGCGGCGATCTCGTCGATCACCGCGTCGGCGACTTCTTCCCTGCGCACGTCAGGATCCACTCGTTTGGGCACGGGGCCCAGCCTAGCCGGAACTAACATGGGCGTGCTAGTCATGCTGCGGCAGCGCGGAATGCGGCCTTTGAACAGCCGTCGTGGCACCCGGGACGACAACCAGCCGGTGCGCCGGGTCGTTGAGCGAACCCTGGCACTGCTGCACCAGTACCGGCGCTTGGCCGAACGCTGGGAACGACGCGCCGACGTCCACAGTGGTTTCCTCGCCCTGGCTTGCGGACTCATCACCCGGCGCCGACTCCCACACCACGTGCGTTAGGAGCTCCGAGGGGCGTGGTCCCGATCTGACGTGAGCAACTCACACCGATCGTCTGAAAAGCCGCTACGAAGCTTTGACAGCTCCGCATCCCCACTGTCCTGTCTGGGCGGTCGCGGTGGTGGCGAGGCCGTCGGGATCGGGGGCTGCGGGTCTACGCGGTCTTTCCGCCTGCGGGTTCGCGCGAGGTCATCCGATTCGCGTGACCGATCGCGCGGCCCATCGTGTTCCGAACCACCAGGCCTGTGCGGGTGCTGGGCACCATGAGTCTGGCGACGAGGCCGAGGCGTCGCTGCCGCGGTCGCACTTCGCGGCGGAGCCGCGACTCGTAGGCGGCGAAGCCACGCGCGTGATCTCCACGGTGGGAGGCGAGTTCTTCCGCAAGGGCATGCGCTCCCGCCATCGCCATGCTGGAACCGTCGCCGAGCAGGCCTGTGGCGGCCGCCGCATCTCCGAGCAGCACAACTCGTCCGCGGGACCACGAGGGCATCCGGACGGTCGTCAGCGGGTCGAAGAACGGGGCCGGGTGGTCGAGGTAGGCCGCCACGAGTTCCGGCGCCCGCCATCGCACGTCGGCGTACGTTTCGGCCACGGTCTGCTTGTGAAGAGCGATGTTCTTGCGGTCGTGGATCGCCTGTCTCGTGGCGCGGAAGGTGAAGATCGCTAGTGGGGTGTTGCGGGAAGGGTGGATGACCAGCATCCGGTTCGGCGCGGTCAGCATCGTCAGCTCGCTCGGGTCATCCACGGCGTCCGGTTCCAGCGGGACCGTCGCGCCGTAGAGACCCAGGTCGCTCACGAACTGCCGTTCGGGTCCGAACACCAAACGCCGCATCGTGGAATGCGTCCCATCGGCACCGACCACCAAGTCGAAGCGCCGTGGCGCGGACCGCCGAAAGAAGACATCGGCTCCACCTTCGTCCTGCTCGAGTGCGGTCACGGTGTCGTCGAACACGAACTCCGCATCGCCCCGCGCCGCCCGGTGGAGTACCTCGGAAAGGTCGGCCCGGGTCACCTCGACTGTCGGCGACCCCCCGGGGGAGGGGAGTCTGAGGACTCGGTTGCCGGCTGGGTCGAGCAGGGTCAACGATCGGTTGCTGGTGGCGAGCTCGCGCAGCTGCGGAAGAATGCCCATGC
Organism: Saccharopolyspora antibiotica; assembly: GCF_047200635.1. NCBI lineage: Bacteria > Bacillati > Actinomycetota > Actinomycetes > Pseudonocardiales > Pseudonocardiaceae > Saccharopolyspora > Saccharopolyspora antibiotica. The sequence goes on from NZ_JBJZOI010000002.1 coordinate 45,989, forward strand.
GCTCGGCGACCGGTAATGCGGGCCCCTTCACGACGATCGCACTGCCACCGGAGCGTAGTTGCCGGGCGTGCTCGACGACGGTCGGCCGGTATCCATTCCGCGCGAGCCAGAAGGCTAGCGCCGGCCCGGCGATTCCGGCTCCGAGTATCAGCACCTCGGGCTTCTTCATGACCACACCTCTCTGATCGTTGACGGCTGCCGTCCAGCCATCAAGGTACGAATGATTTGGTACCTGTCCCGAGTAGAGCATGACTGCGAGGTACGTTGCAAGACGTACCTGAAAGGCGCGCTTCGCGGCTGGACTCAAGCGGGCCTCCGTCTCGATCAGCAGTGGCATGAACGTGCTACTGTAACTAGCATGAATGTGCCAAAAATGGCTTGGGAATCCATGCCCAGCCGGATCGATCCCGGACAACACGAGACGCGACGGACCGGCACAGCCCGTGGGGCAGGGCATCGCGGCAGGTTTCCCATCGCGCCGACGGGTTCGACGGCTCCGTCCGCCTCCCCGGATGCGTCGCCGGTGACAGCCGACGGGGGTCGCATGGCGTGCCGGGCCTCGCTCAACCAGCACCGTCGACCTGTGCGAACCGCCGACATGTCGACCCGGCTCTAGTCCGGATCAGGCAGCGGCGAGGTCGCTGCGGGCAGATGTGGGGAGGGACGATCCACATCCCTCTCGTCCTCGAACGTCGTTCGGCACCTCTGCGACCGCAGCACCAGCCCCCGAACCCGCGCGGCGCAATGGCATCACGCGGGGCAGCGGCAGGGGAACAGGATCGAGGACACCTGACCTCGGTCACGCGGGCCCCGTTGACGCCCTAAGGCCCTGTGCCGACACCGACACCAGGAGACGACCCATGAACACTGACGCCGCGTCCCCAGCCGAACGCGCCGACGGCCTGCACGGCAGCCATACCGATGTCTTGGTGGTCGGCGCCGGAATCTCTGGGATCGGTGCCGCGCACCGCCTGAGATCTGACTTCCCGGATCTCGGATTCTTGGTCGTGGAGGCCCAAGAAAACCGAGGCGGCACGTGGTGGACGCATCGATATCCCGGTGTCCGTTCGGACAGCGACCTGTTCACCTACGGCTATCGACACAAGCCTTGGCGTGGACCGGCCATCGCGGGGGGCGAGGAGATCCTCGCCTACCTCGACGAGGTGATCGCCGAGGATGATCTCGCCCAGCACATCCACTACCGCTGCCGGGTCACGGGATTGGAGTGGTCCTCCCACGATGAACGATGGACCGCGCAGGTCAGCCGCGTTGATACCGGTGAGCAGCTGCAGATCACCGCAAACTTCCTCTGGATGTGCCAAGGCTTCTACGACCACGAAACACCCCATTCGCCGACCTGGCCGGGCCTCGAGCGCTTCGAGGGACCAGTGGTGCATCCGCAGCACTGGCCCGTCGACCTGGACGTGACGGGCAAGCGGGTCCTGGTCGTCGGGTCCGGTGCCACCGCGGCGACGCTGGTTCCTGCCTTGGCCGGCGACGCGGAGCACGTCACGATGCTGCAGCGCTCGCCGTCGTACTGGCTTCCCCTGCCCACGAAGCACGAACTGGAAGTGCTGCTCGAACCGCTTGAGCTTCCTGTGGAGTGGAGGCACGAGATCATGCGCAGGGCCTACGTTCAGCAGCTGGGGAAGTTCGCCGCCGCGAGCTTCGACGATCCGGACTCGTTGCGAGAGCTTCTGATCGAGACGATTCGGCCGCTGGTGCCCGAGGGCACGGACTTCTCCAAGCATTTCACGCCGAGTTATCGGCCGTGGCAGCAGCGGCTCGCCGTGGCCCCGGACGGCGACTTCTTCTCCGAGATGAGAGCGGGAACCGTCTCCGTCGTGACCGACACGATCGCCGAATTCACGGATCGAGGCGCGCTTCTCTCCTCGGGCAACAGCGTGCCGGCGGACGTGGTCGTGACGGCGACCGGTTTCGATCTGGCGGTCTTCGGTGGCATCCCGTTCACCGTGGACGGCGACCGGGTTGACTTCACGACCCGCGTCACCTGGCGCGGTCTCATGATCAGCGGGATCCCGAACATGGTGTTCGCCTTCGGGTACTTCCGGCACAGCTGGACTCTCCGCGTCGACCTGGTCTACGACGTCATCGCTCGCATCTTCAACCAGATGCGTGAGCAGGACACCTCCGTCGTGACACCAACTCCGCACCCGCAGGACGCGGACATGCCGTTGCTGCCCTGGATGCCAGAGGAGAACTTCAACGCGGGCTACGTTCGACGTTCGCAGCACAAGATGTTCCGCCAAGGCGATCGCGCCCCCTGGACGCACATGCACGAATACGATCACGAGCGCGTTGCGCTGCCAGCGGCCGACATCAACGATGGCCTCACGTACCGATGAAGAACGGGTCAATCTTCGTTGGCAGAGGCTCGTGGCTGCCCGCCAGAAGCGGCAGCAATGACCGGCCCCGCGTTCTTCTCGGCAGCCCCGAGCCGCTTCTTCGCCCTCACGGGGGTGCGAGCCTGCCGGGTTCAGGCGGCGGCGAACGCCTGCTCGATGACGAGGGTGTCCTCGTACAGGTGCAACCGGACGATTCGGCCGTCCTCGACCACCAGGTGCATGGCCGACGGCGTGGTGAACTCCCTGCCAGATGATGCGATCACGTGCGTGAAAGTTCCCAGCAGGATCACGTCCGTCTCGTCGACGACGAATCGCTCCAGGGTCACCTCGCTCCTGCCCGGCACGTAGTGGGGCCACATGGTGGTGAAGAAGGAGGCGACTTCGTCCCGCCGGGTACGACGGCCCGTCCACGGCAAGGTGTCGCTGCCCGGGACGTACCAGTCGATCTGATCCGCGAACAGCTCCTGAATCCCCTCCGGATCCTGCTGGCCCAGGCGCTCCACGAACTGCTCGGCCACAGCACGGGGGATCTTGGTGTCTGCTGTCATCGTCATGTCCTCTTTCGTTCTCGTGCGTGTCAGGTCGTCGCCATCGCAGGAAGCGCGGCCGCGGTCTCGTCGTGTCAGTGCTGCGGGAGGAAGTGCTTGCCGCGCGGGGGACCCCGGAGCTGCATGAGTGCACCGCGAGAGCACATCGATAAGGTATGATGAAAACCAGACCTGAAAGGTGTGGCGGCAAATGGTGAAGGAACCGCTTCCTGGCCCGACGGTCGCGCAGATGGGGCTCGGCGTGGTGCTCCGGGCGCTCTCGGATGAGCACCGTCGAGCGGTGATGATCGAACTCGCCGCGGACGGGGAGGATCGCGAGCGCACGTGCAATTCTTTCGACCTTCCGATCTCGAAGCAGTCCCAGACGCATCACTTCCGGGTGCTTCGGGAAGCCGGGCTGATCCGCGAGATCGACTACGGCAACCGGAAGGGCATCCGACTGCGTCGCGCAGACGTCGACCAGCGGTTCCCCGGGCTGCTCGCCCTCCTCGCGGCGGAAGCTCGTGCTCCGGAGTGCGCGAACGGCTAGCAGCGTCGCCGTCGTGCACCCCGATCCGGAGGATGCGCGGGTTGAGCTCGCGTGAGTGGGTCAATGCCTCAAGCACCTGTTTTGGGCGTCGCCGGGAAGTTCGGGTTCCGCGGTGATCTCTTGGCCGGCCGGCGTGATGGTGACGTCCTGCGGCGGGCGGAGCGCTCGGGTGAGCCTGCGGGTGCTGAGCCCGGTCTCATCCGCATGAATCGTGATGACTAGCGTCTCGCTCCTCCGTTCACGTGCTCGCTTCAGAAGCCCCTGCTCAGGCCCCGGATGCGATCGAGCTCGTCGCCGGCCGCCCCGACGTAGTGGATGTGCTCGACCAGATGTCCGAGCAGCGGTACGCGGTGGTACGCGAAGGACCAGGCGCCTTCGTGGTGGGCGCTGAGCTCGAGGGGAAGCTGGTGCTGGGCGGCCGTCGCCTTCACCTTCTCGAGGTCGTCGGTGAGCAGGCCGATGTTGTGGAACCGCAGCAGGGGACCGGGACCCTTGAGCGCGTCGGTCCACAGGTCCACCGCGCCCGAGACGGGCTGCATCACCTCGATCAGATGCTCTCGGCCGGTGGTGAGGGCGCACGCGAGATGGGTCTCGACGCGGTTGCCGTCCGGTAACACCGCTTCGAAGCGCACCTCGGCGCGGACGAGCGGCTCGAAACCGTAGGCACCTTCGAGAGCCCGGGCCGCTTCGTCGCGGTCAGCCACGACGTAGCCGACCTTGTACAGATCCCCGCCCAGCAGGACGCGAGGCAACGTCCGCGCGGTGTCGCGCGGTTCCGTGGCTTCAGGCTTCATGCTTGATCACGACCTTGCCGATGGTTCGGCGCGCCTCGATGTGCTCGTGGGCCGCCCGCATCACCTCGGCGCTGAGCCCGTGCAGGTGCTTCGTCGCGATCGACCTGATCCGACCCTCCTGCGCGTGTTCGGCGACCGCATCGAGGATCTCTCCTTGCAGGTGGGGGGCTCCGCCGTGGGTGATCCTGCTGAAGACTGTCTCGGTGTGCAGCGAGATGGATTTGCTGGTGAGGGCCGTGATGTCGATGGAGGAGGAGCCGCCGTCCACTGCCGACAGGTGACCGAACGGGCGCAGCGCGTTCGCGATCCACCCCACGTTCTCGGCGGTCTCGGCGGTGGAGAGCACCATGTCGACCGCGGGGAAGCCCGCGGCGGCCAGTTGATCGACGAGATCACCGGAGTGGTCGAGAACGAGGTCGGCCCCCATCTCCGAGCACCAGGCCCTCGTCTCCGGCCGCGACGCGGTGCTGATCACGCAAGCGTTGGTCCTGGCCTTGAGCAGCTGGGTCGCGAGCGACCCGACCGCTCCGGCTCCCCCCACCACCAGCACGGTGTCGACCCCGGCCGGCAGTCCGCTCTGGTCGCGGAACATCGCTTCCCAGGACGTCACCGCTCCGATGGGGAGGCTGGCCGCGTCGGCGAACGAGAGAGTCGACGGGATCCGGGCCACGACACGGTGGTCCACCGCTACCCGTTCCGCCCAGCTCCCGTCTCGGGTCCAATCGCCGGTTCCGAAGACCCGGTCTCCGATCTCGAATCTCGTGACCGAGTCGCCGAGCCCGACCACGACTCCGGAGAACTCCCATCCGAGCAGGACGCGGCCACCGCGCTCGGCGCTTCGCATGCTCCGGATCAGGGTCTCGCCCGGATTGACTCCCACCGCACGAACCTCGACCAGCACGTCGAGGTCACGACAGGCCGGTTCCTCGACCTCCCTCAGGGAGATCGCGAAGTCCTTCAGCTCATGCGCTTTCTCGTACACGAGTGCTCTCACAACACGACCTTTCATCGTGGACGAGTCCCACGCCCGCGAGTGGGTTCTCCGAGCCGCCGAAGCACCTCGGCGAGCGGCGCTGAACCGAGATCGGCGTAGGCGAGCTCGATCTGCCTCGTGATCGGCTCGTTGGCCTCGTCGGGGTTCCGACCCGACGACGACCTCTTCTCCGGGGGAGTGGGCGAGACTATTGATGACGACCAACCTCATTTAATGATGACGACTGACATCGTTCGTGTCAACCGAAGTCTCCGTGGACCACGTCGTTGATGACGAGTACCATCAAAAGCCCGTCCGGATGCGGCTCGTTCATGAGGCCGGACCGTCAGGGAGCGAGGAGGTGGCCGAGATGCCCCGCATCTCGCAAGAGCAGAAGAGGCTGAACCGGGCGAAGATCGTCAGTGCCGCTGGCGAGGGCTTCCGGGCGCGCGGCATCGACGGCATCGGGCTCGATGAGGTGATGAAGGCGGCCGGGATGACCCACGGCGCCTTCTACAACCACTTCTCCTCGAAGGACGCCCTCGTGCTCGAGGTCCTCCGGCAGGGCTTCACCGATTCGCTCGACGCGCTGGCCACCATCCGCGAGGCCCATCCGCGCTCGGCTCGTGCGGCGTTGCACGAGATGGTCGATGGGTACCTCACGGCTCGTCATCGGGATCACCCGGAGGCCGGATGTGCCTCGGCCGCCTTGGTCTCCGACGCCGGGCGTCACGGCGCCGCCGCCCAGGCCGAGTATCAGAGCGGACTCGCCGGGTTCTTCAGCGACCTCGCCGATATGCTGCTCGATCGAGCTCGCCAGGACGGCGCGGAGCTGGACCCGAGGCGGGCTCGCGAACAGGCCATCGGGCTGTTCAGTCAGATGGTGGGCGCGCTGGTGGTTTCCCGCGCGATCGCCGAGGTCGACGCCGGGTTGTCCGACAAGGTGCTGGCCGTCAACCGTCGGCAGCTCAAGCAGACATGAGAAGGCGCCGCTCAGGCGGGCCCAGCAGTTCACCCGGGCGCGCAGACCGCTTTGCGGATCGGTCGTGCCGCGCGGTGGCCGCGGCACATGGCGCCACGGGACGTCCTCCGCGCCTCGGGAGCTGTGTGCTCGCCGGTGCAACTGGTCCTGATGCTCCGGCCGTGTCGCGGAACAGCTTGCTGCGCGGCGGACGGGTTCGTCGAACTCGCCGGCCTGCCGGTGACCTCGCCTCTGGCCGGGGTCGTGCGCTGGTGTTCATTGCGCGACCTGCCTGGAGAGGTGCGCCCGCGGAGCGTGCGGGGCTTCTTCTGCGGCAGATCGCGGTCTGGCGGGAGTGGTGTCGCTCGTTGCCCTGAACTCCGGGCGGCAACGGCCAGACGTCGCGGAGTGCCGCTGTCCAGCCCCTGCGGCCCGATCCAGCGAGATGCCCCGGTGTCCCGCCCGTGCGAGCTGGAGGACGAGCGACGAACCGATCGTCCCCGCCGATCACGACCACATCGGCATTCAGGCGCTCACGGGGCCCGGCGGGTTCTGGGTTAGCTGAGGTGTCCAGAGTCATGGAGACAGCTGTGGTTCGAGTCGTTCGAGGTAGTTCTTGATGAGCGTCTGCGCTTCGGGTGCCGAGAGCTGTCCGGCCATCAGCAGCGTCCCGACTCCGTGGGCCAGTCCCATCACTTCCAGGGCGAGGCGGCGCGCGCCTGCGGCGCTGAGGTCATCGGACTGCAGGGAGCCGGCAAGATGATCAGCAAGCCCGCTCAGGTGCTTCTGGTAGGCCTGTCCCGCCACGCCGGGGTCGGTGATCGCCAACCCTTCCAGCGAGACCCCGACGCGATGGAAGCCTTCGCTCGCCGAATCGGTTGGTAGTGCCTCGTCGAAGAACGCCTCGATGGCGTCGAGCGGTGACTCGCACCCCTGCCGTCGGGCGCGGGTCTGCCATCGTTCGACGCTCTTGTCGGCAAGTCGGTCGAGCGTGGCCTTCAGAAGCTCGTCCTTGGTGCTGCCGTAGTACTGGACGAGTCGGAGGGAGACGTCCGCTTCGGCGGCTACGGCTCTCATCGTGACGACGTTGACCCCGCCGCGGGCGAGGAGGCGCTCGACTGCCTCGATGATCTCTGTTCTGCGCCCGGACTCAGTCGTCAAGGGGATTCCTCCATCTCCACCGATGATACATTCGTATCATCTGATACAGGCGTATCAAGGAGGGCCATGTCATCTCGGTTGCAGCGGCTCGGGCTGTGGACGTCCTGTCTGGCACAGCTGATCGTGGTGCTGGACGTCTCGGTGGTGAACGTGGCGCTGCCTTCGATCCAGGCCGATCTCGGACTCGGAAGGGTCTCCGCGTCCTGGGTGGCGATGGCCTACAGCCTCGGGTTCGCCGGACTGCTCCTGGTGGGCGCGCGGCTGGCCGACGTCGTGGGTACCGCGGGGTTGCTCGCTTGGAGCGTGGGCGCATTCACCCTGGCGAGCCTCGTCGGGGGCCTCGCGGCGGAGGGCTGGGTGCTCGTCGCCGCCCGCGCCGCTCAGGGGATCTCTGCCGCCGCGGTGTCTCCGGCGACGTTCACGTTGCTGACGACCACCCATGCCGAAGGTCCCGGCCGAGCGCGGGCCATCGCGGTCTGGACAGCGGTGAGCCTGGCGGGGGGCGGATTGGGCAATATCGCTAGCGGGGTGCTCACCGACCTCATCTCTTGGCGAGTCACATTGTTGATCAATCTGCCCATCGGGGCCGGTGTCGTCATCACAGCGCTCGCTCTGCATCGGCGGACCACCGGCCAGCGCCGCGCGGGACGCATCGACCTGACAGGCGCAGTGCTGGCAACGGCCGCGTTCACGTGCGCCACCTACGCGCTCTCCGCGGTCGGCGAGGGAGCCTTGAGCGGCCTTCCAGCCGTCGTCGGTTCGGCCGCGGCCGCGCTGTTCGTCTTGTTGGCCGTGCAGCAGAGCCGCACGCGCCACAAGCTCGTGCCGGGCGACCTCGCACGAGACCGGCTGATCGTCCTCGGCAACATCGCGACCGCGTTGACCGGCGCGTGCTTCCAAGTCGGTCTGTGGTACTTCCTGACCTACCGGATGCAGAACCAGTTCGGGTACTCGCCGACCCAAACCGGTCTGGCCTTCCTCCCGCTCACCGCGAGCATGCTGGTCGTGAACCTCTGGCTCACGCCGCGCCTGATGAAGCGGAGCACACCCCGATCGCTGATCGTCGCAGGCGCCTTGATCACCGCTCCGGGCCTGATCTGGCTCACGGTCCTGGACGACGGTCCTTTCGCCCTCACCGTCCTGGTGCCGACCGTCGTTGTCGGTATCGGCGGTGGCTTGATGAGCGCACCGCTCGCCACGCTCGTCACCACAGGTGTCCGCGCCGAGCACGCAGGCGCGGCCTCTGGCCTGATGAACACCGCGAAGCAGTTCGGGGGCGCGATCGGGCTCGCCGCCGCGACCACCGCCGCCGCCATCACCGGCACTGACGGAGCCGCCTTCCTCCTCATGGCGGTGGCCCTCTTCGCCGTCATCGCCGCGGTGGCCACGGCCCCCACTCATCGCAGCGGGCAACGGCGCGCCATGACGCCGGGGGCAGCGTCGTGACCCGCTCCGACGCGCCGCTCAGCATCGAGGGGCGCCGACGACTCATCGGGCGGTGCAAGACGCGCCCCATCGCGCACGTCGCTGCCGAGATGGGTATCTCCCGGGGCTGCGCGTCGAAGTGGGGCACCCGGTGGCGGCGTTACGGTGACGCCGGACTGCTTGATCGCTCATCGAGCTCGCGCCAGAGCCCGAACGCGACGCCAGCCCGGGCCATCGAGAAGATCGAGTTCTGCCCGGCGCGAGCACGAGCGGTCGGCCCAGCGCATCACCGCCGAGCTCGGGCTCACGGTCAACCGCCGCGTCGTCACCCGGCGTTCGAGTGGGCTCGGCCTGAAGGAAGCGGTTCATCGATCCTGGCGGAGACAACGACCGCAAGCCCGGGAAGATCATTGTTCGCCGACCCGGGCACGGGTGCACCTGGACGTGGCGAAGGGCGGCCGAAACCCTGGCCGTGGCGGATGGCGCATCCGCGGTCGTGACAGCGACCAGGCCAAGACCGTCGGTCGAGGCAAGTCCGCTGGGGCAAGGCGCGGCTTTCCTGCACCGAGTCCCTGCCTGACTTGAAGGGCGCACCGCGGGGGCATTCTGTGCTGGTGGGGGACAGCGGATCGGTGCCACGCTCACCGCACTCGAAGCTCACACGACAACCGTGTTCCGCAGAGGTTCCCCAGCGGGCGGACCCGCGGATCCCAGCAGCCCGACGGAGCGAACGGCTTTCCGGGTCGCTGGAGGTGCGCACCGGTCATAGCCTTCATCACGAGGTACTGGGCTGGCGGCGGTCGGGATGTGGTGATGGGGGTGGAACGGGCTCGCCCGCGAGCGGTGCGTGAACACCCCAACGCGCCATGGTTCGCGGTGGCCACGGTGTGCTTCGGGGCGTTCATGGGGCAGCTCGACGCCAGCATCGTGACCTTGACCTTCCCAGCGCTGCAGGAGCAGTTCGCCGCGCCGCTGGCCGCCGTGGAATGGGTTTCGCTGTCCTACCTGCTGGCCTTGGTGGGCTTGGTGACCGCGGCCGGGCGGATCGCGGATGCCGCGGGCCGCAAGCTGGTCTACCTGTGCGGCTTCGTGGTCTTCACCGCCGCCTCGGCGGCTTGCGCGCTGGCCCCGGGCCTCGGCTGGCTGATCGGGTTCCGGGTCCTGCAAGCGGTCGGGGCGGCGATGCTGCAGGCCAACAGCGTCGCGCTGGTGGTCACCAGCGTGCCCGCGGGACAGATGCGACGCGGGCTCGGGATCCAGGCCGCGGCGCAGGCGCTGGGCTTGGCGCTCGGTCCGGTCACCGGTGGGCTGCTGGTGGCCACGGTCGGCTGGCAGTGGGTGTTCTGGGTCAACGTCCCCGTCGGCGTGATCGCCGTGATCGCCGGCCACTACCTGCTGCCGCGCACCCGTGCACGCACTCCTCTCGAACACTTCGACTGGATCGGGTTGCTGCTGCTCGCCACCACGACGACCGCGCTGTTGCTGGCGCTGTCGGGCATCTCCGGGCTGCCCCTTCCGCTGTGGGTAGCAGCTGTGCTGTTCGGTGCCTGCGCGGTGTCGGGGCTCGGGTTCGTTCTGCGGGAGGGTCGCGCGACCAGCCCGCTGGTGGATCTTGCGGTGCTGCGCCCGCCTGCGATGTCGATCGGGCTGCTCGGGGCTTTGAGCGCCTACCTGGTCCTGTTCGGGCCGCTCACGCTGTTCCCGCAACTGTTCGGCACGCACAACGCGACTTCGGGGCTGGTTCTCACCGCTCTGCCCGCGGGATTCGCCTTCACCGCGATCACCGCCGAACGACTCCTGCCAAGAGCCTGGACACCTCGTGCGCGCAGCACGCTCGGAGCGGTCACGGCCGTGATCGCACTCGCGGCGCTGGCCGTCGCACCCACGAGCCGACCGTGGGTGGCTGCGTTCCTGCTGGTGCTGGGTCTGGGGCTGGGCGTTTTCATCCCGGCCAACAACACCGCGATCATGGGATCGATTCCGGTGCGCATGTCCGCCACCGGCGGTGGGCTGGTCAACATGAGCCGCGGGCTGGGCACCGCACTCGGTGTCTCAAATGTTACCCTGTGCTTGCACATCAACCACGGAGCGGAGTCGATCAGGGGCGGTCGACTGGCGCTGGCCAGCCTTGGCGCGTTCGGCCTCATCGCCGTCGTCTCCAGCCACTGCGCAACCAGCGGCCGAGACCGGCAAGCGTGATCACTCCCCCCGCTGAATGCATGCGGGAAGAACACGCGGTGGAAGGTCCGCCGACCATGAACACATCACCCGTTGTGCCCCCGGATCCCGTTCGGGCCACTCGCAACGCCTGGGCCTCCACCGCTCTGGTCATGGCCGCGGCAGGCGCGGTCCTGCTCCTGGCCGCGCGGGGCGCGCACGTGGGCCTGCTCGCCATCGCGGGCGCGGTCAGCCTGCTCAACGCGACGTGCATCAGCTGCTACCTGCCGCATCACCTCCACCAGGTCCGCACGGCAGTCCGCACCGGCCACGCCGCCCCACAGGCTCATCGCGCGATCACCGCGATGTTCACCCTGACCGTCCTCACCGCGCTCCTCGCCGCGGTGGCCCTCGCCGCGGAGCGTTAGGTGCGGAGTCGGTCCAGGGGGCTCGGTCTGCCGCGCGCGATCGGAGCCTCGCGATGGCAGATCCGGCGGGTGATTCGCCTGGAATCCGTGGTGACCGCCGGGTACTGGGCGTACGCGGGCCTGGAAGACGGTGCAGCGTCCGCCGACCGACGGACTCAGGGAGAGCGTGGTCGGCGCGGTCGGGTCGGTCCGGTGCGGCGTCCTCGGGGGACGTCGTCCGCGCCGTCACGGGTCATGCCGACGATCTGGTCGTGTCCCCGCAGGGCTTGGACGATGCGGCACCGCACGTTGGTGCCGATGCCGCCGGTCATGCCCCACGTCATGCTCGGAACCGGCGAAGGCGCGAAAGCCAGCATCCCATTCGCTCCGCCGAGGCGTTGGCGGCCGTCCACGAGCTCGACACCGTCGTGCTGGACGAGACCGCCACCCCACCAAGGCACCCCAAGCCCTCGCCGACCTCCACGCCACCGACGGCCGCGACGAGCGGGAACCTGCTCACCCCGGTCGCCGCCGACGTGGCCGACAGCGAAGACCCCTCGGCCGCGGCGATCACGGCCGGAGCACGACAGCGGAACCCGGACGTGCCGCACGCGGCCGACCTCGCCTCCATCACCCGCGAAGGCGCGCGTGCCACCATCGCGGGCCGCACAGCGCGGGCCGGAGCCAGGGCGTTGCCGGCCGACGCGGGCAGCGACACCAGCGAGCTCGATCAGCCCGCTTCGTCGAGAAGGGAAGAGGACGAGAAATCGGCGTGGCGCTAGCCGGACGAAAGATTCGCCCGGATCCGCGAGGACGGGGGGAGCATGAGAAGCGGCCGACAGAACGCATCGGGCGGCATCGGTGTGACCGCGCTGGTCTCGATCGGGATCGGCGGCATGGTCGGCGGCGGTATCTTCTCGGTCCTCGGGCTGACGGTGCAACTGGCCGGGGCGGGAGCGTATCTGTCGTTCGTCGTCGGCGGGGTCGTCGCGGCCCTGACCGGCTGGTCGTACGCGTTGCTGTCGGTGCGGTTCCGGGACCGGGGCGGAACTGCCACCTTCCTCGACCGTGCTTTCGGCACGAAGGTGGCGGGCCCGCTGAACCTGCTGCTGTGGCTGAGCTACTTCGTGATGCTCGGGTTGTACGCGGTCGCGTTCGGCAGCTACTTGGCCGCGCTGCTGGGTTTGCCCGCCAGCGGCGAGTGGCGACGGGTGCTCGGCAGCGCGGTCGTGCTCGTTCTCGCCGCGCTCAACCTCGCCCGAGCCCGCGTTGTCGGCCGCGCCGAGTCGCTGCTCGTCTACTTCAAACTGGCCGTCCTGCTGACCTTCTGCGTCAGCGGACTCGCGTTCATCGACACCGCCCAGGTCGCGCCGTCGGCGTTCCCCTCGCCTGGTGTGATCGTCTACGCCGGATCGCTGATCTTCCTCGGGTACGAGGGGTTCGAGCTGATCGCGAACGCGTCCGAAGACGCCCGCGAGCCGCAGCGGACCCTCCCACGGGCCTACTTGATCTCGATCGGCAGCGTGATCGCCTTGTACGTGCTGGTCGCGTTCGTCGCCGTCGGCAACCTGACCTCACAGCAGATCGCGACCGGACGAGACTACGCACTGGCAGTCGCGGCAGGCCCGCTGCTGGGACACGTCGGCTTCACCCTGATCGCGATCGCTGCGATCGTCTCTACCGCCAGCGCGATCAACGCCACCCTCTACGGCACGGCGAAATTCACCTATCTCATGGCCCGTCACGGCGAACTGCCCGAGCACCTCGGCGACCCGATCTGGAACCGTCCGATCGGTGGGCTGCTCGCCACCACGGTGGGGACCCTGATCATCGTCAACACCGTTGACATCGAGGGCATCAGCCTCATGGGCTCGGCCGGTTTTCTCATCATCTTCGCCGCCGTGAACCTGGCCGCCGCGCGCCTGCCCACCGCCGGCCGTGCCGCCAGGAGCACTGCCCTGGCCGGCGCCGCCGTCTGCGTCGGCTCACTCGCCACGCTCACCGGTTACGCCGCCATTACTGCACCTCGGCAACTCGGCATCCTCGCAGGGATGCTCGCCGCCGCCACCGTCGGCGAACTGCTCATCCGGCTCCGTGGCCGGACGACGATCCACCCACCGACACCGGACCACCGCCAGGCGCCCGAGTAGCGAAAGGCACCCCGGCCGTAGCCCCGATCGTCGCGGTGTGTCACTGACGGTCGCGGCGCCGCACGCGGTGGCGTCACCGAGTGCGACCCAGATCGTCGTGTCCGCGACTGCCTGACCGGCAACGCCACCGGTCACGTTCGCGGATCTTCCTGCGTGGGGCGGTGATAACTCCACGCTGAACACACCAGGAAGCAGCGGTGGCGCGAGCGTCCGACGGTCAGCGGTTTCAGAGTGGAGGAGCGCGGCGCGCGGGCTGTTGAGGAGCTGAACGACAGCGCGGAACTGGCCCTGCCGCCGAGACGACCGGACCTGGACGCACGCGTCTTCGCTGCCGCGGACAGGGCCGCCCCATCAACCCGCGTCCGCCGGGTGACGGTCGGGAGGGACCGAGGCCCAGACGACGGCGTCGTCGAGTTCGTCATATCCGAACCGCCGCACTTCGGCTCGGACGAAGTGGTTCGCGAGCCGAGGCACGAGGCCGGCGAGCTCGCTATCGGCCGCCAGTGCGACCTTCCTGACCTTGCGATGATGGTCCCGGACGAAACGTACGTGCCGGAGCAGGCTTCCGACGTTCTCCCAGCCTGGAAAGTCGCGCGCGTGCACCACAACACCGGCCAGCTCGTCGTGAGTTTCGAGCCAGTGGTCCGCGGACCGCGCCAGCGCGTCGAAGTCCGGTGCCCGCAGAGGCTGCGTGACCTCGACAACCAGAACCTGGGACTCCGGCAGGATGTGGTGGGACACCCCGGGCCCTTCGGGTAGCGAGGCCAACCACCTCAAGGCCTCCTCGCGGTGGTCGCTACCGAAGACGCGCACCGGACAGGGCATCAGAAAACCTATGAGCCGGGTCGACTCGCGGATCCAGCGAATGTCGCTGACGAGCGCGCATCCCTCGAACAGCCGCATGGCGCCGATCCCGACCTCGAAGTCTTCCCAACCCGCTGCCGGGGTGAACGACTGGAATTCCGGGCCGAACTCGTACAGAAATCGGATGCGGCGACCTTCCTTGCGCGCGTCATCGACGAGTGGGCCGATCACCGTTTCGTAGTCTTCTTTCGACACCGTGCCGATCGCCTTCACGGCATCGACGCCGGCAGGCACGTCATGGACCCTTTCCAGCATGCCATTCCCCTCTCGGTGCCCCAATGCGATGCGGAGAGCGCCCTCGGCCGGGGCTGGCGCTCATCTTCGCGTCCGGAATCAATTCATATTGCTACTCATCCTCAGACCGCCTCATCGTGGCAGGAAGTCCAGGACTCCGCGACCGGCACCGTGATCGACGTTTTTCGTCGCGCTGGTTGTTGGAGGATGTTCAATCGGCACCGTTGGCGCTGTGAACAGGTACGTTGTTGACGACCGTGCGCAGCGGTACATCCTCTGCCTCGCAGGAGGTCCTCGGTAGCGGGCTGGCCCCGCCCGGCTTCGCCGAAGGCGGTTCCTTGATCCGGTCGGACTCGTCAGCGGCCGCTCGTGCCGTCTCTGCGCTGCGCCGCTTGAGTGCCGGGTTGAGCAGTTCGACCGAGAGCGGCGGCGCTAGTGGTGGGCAGGCGGCTACGACGACGGAGTAGGTGCTCAGCTCTGGTGCGGAGGCGATGATGGCGCACAGCGACAACCCGATGCTCGGATCCTCCCGCAATCCTCGGGAAAACCAGGTGCGGACGGCTCAGGAATATCCACTGCACGATCGCCATCACGACACCGAGAAGCCCGCTGAACCGCACTGTTGTGCGGAACCAGCGGGATTTCCCGACCGTCGGGGCGGCGGATTCGAATCCTCGGCCCCTTGCCCTTCAGCTGCGCCGGCGGTCAGGGGCACGCTCAGGGGCTGTTCTTCGAGGCCGGATTCCAGTGTCCCCAGTGAACTGCAGGAGTCCGCTTCGCCGACAGCGCTGACGCTTCTATCCGCGCACAGGCTGCTGTGCCGACTCCTGGCGCGTCGACGCGCTGTCGCTGGTGCTTGACCAGTCCTGGCGCTTCAGCTGGTTGAGCAGGGCGATCTCGGCTCGGCCCGGCGCGCGGCGTACGCCCGCGACCACCGTTTCCGAGAGGGCGGGGTGCAGTGGGCGGGTCAGGCGTTCGTAGCCGTCGGGTATCGCGGAGGACGGCGCGACGGTAACGCCGAGACCTTCCGCGGCGAGCCGGACCGCGGTCGAGATCTGGGAGGCCCTGCCAACAGTGCGTGGAGCGAGGCCGCGGTCGGCGAGCAGGCGCGCCAGGTACTCGTCGAGCTTGCTGGTGCGGCGGAAGCGCACCCATCCCTCGTCGGCGAGATCGTCGAGGCTGAGCGGCGCGTCCCTGCGCAGGAACGGGTGGTCCTCCGGGAGTACGGCGACGTAGGACTCCTCGCCCAGTGCGTGGAGGTCGAAGATGCATCCGGGCGGGATCTCGTGCACCAGGATCATGTCGAGCGTGCCCTGGCGGGCGAGCCGTTCCATGTCCGTGGGGTCGGGCTCCTCGTGCAGGGTGACCTGCAGGTGGGGGTGGCGGCGGCGCAGCTCGCCGAGCGCACGCGAGAGTCGGCGGGTCCCGAGTCCCAGGTAGACGGCGACGATCAGTTCGCCTGTCAGGTCGCCGTCCGCGGCGCGAGCCGCGGTGAACGCCCGCCGGGAGGCGGTGGTGGCGACCTCCGCCTCGGCCAGGAAGGCCCGTCCCGCCACAGTGGGCGTCATGCCCTGCGGAGTCCGCGCGAACAGGCGCACGCCGACCTGCTTCTCCAAGGTGCCGATCTGCTGGGACAGCGACGGCTGGGTCACGCCCAGCCGCTCCGCCGCGGCCGTGATGCTGCCCTCCTCGGCCACGGTCAACGCGTACTCGTATTGCCGCAAGTTCATTCTGAGCCGCCTCGTCGCATAGGAAGAGTCTATGCGGTAGATAGTACTACTCTCTTTGCGCCTATGTCTCGGCGTGCGTAGGTTGTGGATCGCAAGCGCCGATTCCGGAAAAAGGGGAGAAAGAATGCGTCTCGCGGACAAGGCCGTTCTGGTCACGGGTGGTGGAGCAGGTCTCGGCTTTGCGATCGCCGAGAGGTTCGCGGCCGAAGGTGCCCACGTCTACATCACAGGCCGTCGGAAGGAAGTTCTCGACGACGCGGCGACCGTTATCGGAGGACGGGTCACGGCGGTCGCCGCGGACTCCACGTCGTCGAGCGATCTCGACGGGCTGATCGAGACGATCCGACGGGAGGAAGGGCGCCTCGACGTGCTCGTCGCCAATGCGGGCATGATCGAGCGGGCGGACTTCGGCGAGGTGACCGAGGACCACTTCGACCGGACGTTCGACACCAACGCTCGCGGCACGATGTTCACCGTTCAGGCGGCGTTGCCGCTCATGCCGACCGGCGGGTCGATCATTCTGATGGGCTCGATCCAGGGGTTCAAGGGACTCGCCGGATCGACCACCTACAGCGCGGCCAAGGCGGCCGTGCGCTCCTACGCGCGCGTGTGGGCCGCCGAGTTCGGCGACCGGGGTCTGCGGGTCAACGTGCTGAGCCCGGGCCCGTTCGACACCCCCATCATCGACGGGCAGGCCGAGTACTTCGGGCAGGATCCGGCGGCGCTCCGCGCCCAGATGGCCACGCACGTCCCCATGGGCCGCCTCGGGCGCCCCGCGGAGATCGCCGCTGCCGCCCTGTTCCTGGCCTCGGAGGACAGCAGCTTCATGACCGGCGCCGAGCTCTGCGTAGATGGTGGTATGGCTCAGGTGTAGCCGCAGCTGGCACCGTCGATCTCGAAGCGAACACGTGCGAGACGTGGTCGACGAGGCACCGAGGGCTGCCCGACCCCGGCCTTCGCGACCACGCGTTGCGTCACGATCGAGCCGAGCACGAACGTCGTCGTCCTCGCACGAGCGGGCGCAGCGGGCGCCCCCCGCGATTCGATGAGGCGTCCAGTCTCGACACATGTGCCGTCACGGTGGTCTCGGTCGAGGACGGGCGTGCCACGGCGAAGAAGGCCGCGGCCCGAAGCGGTATTCGGCTACGACAACCTCGAGTACGACATTCGCGCCACAACCGCGGGGGGCGTGGGTGTGATCATCCGCC
Source organism: Saccharopolyspora antibiotica (assembly GCF_047200635.1). Lineage (NCBI taxonomy): Bacteria > Bacillati > Actinomycetota > Actinomycetes > Pseudonocardiales > Pseudonocardiaceae > Saccharopolyspora > Saccharopolyspora antibiotica. Next base: position 63,496 of record NZ_JBJZOI010000002.1, read on the forward strand.
CGATCGGCGGGTCCGCGGCGGAATCCGTTTTCCCTGACCTGGTGCTGAGCCAGCGCTTCTGCGTGCCCGAATTCGCGTCTGGGTAATGCCCCGGTTGTCCTCCAGCATTGCCCGCTGAGCAACCGCCGCGCGACGCCCTGGGTTACCGCGGGAATCCGGCGCCGGCCGCGAAGATCGAGGCCGTCCTCGATCTTCGCGGCCGGAAACCTAGCTTCGAAGGCCGCCCGACGCGGTGAGCCGCTCACCGGTGACCCACGCCGCGTCGTCGGAGGCGAAGAACACCGCGACCTTCGCCAGGTCTTGCGGCTGGCCCATGCGCCCCAGTGGCGTGCGCTCGATCATCTCCTTCTCGGCGTCGCTTCCCATGAAGCCCGAGGCGTGGATTCCCTCGGTCTCCACGCCACCTGGGGCAAGGGTGTTGACCCTGATCCCACGAGGGCCCAGTTCGGCCGCCAACACTCGGGTCAGCGCGTCCACGGCGCCTTTGGTGGCAGCGTAGATGGACATTCCGGGGACCGCGCGAGCGCTGTCGAGCGACCCGATGTTGATGATCGAGCCGCCGTCGGGACCGAAATGCTTGAGCGCTTCCTGAATCGTGAGGACGGGCCCGAGCACGTTGACCGACAGCTGGCGGGAGATGTGCTCCCGCGTCGCGGCCTCGACCGGCTCCGCGTGCCACACCCCGGCGTTGTTGACCACGACGTCCAGCCGGCCGTAGGCGCGGACGACCTCGGTGAAGAGGTTTTCGACGTCCCTCGACGCGGAGACGTCACCCCGAGCCGCGACCGCTGTCCCACCGCTGTCGCGGATGTGGCCCACCACCCGCTGCGCCCCTTCGGCATCGGAGGCGTAATTGACCACCACTGAGGCGCCGGCGGCAGCGAACTCCTTCGCGATGCTCGCTCCGATTCCCTTGGCCGCCCCGGTCACGAGCGCGACTTTTCCGTGCAACCTGTTCGAATCGCTACCAGTCATGACTTCCGTTTCTCCCGTTCCCGGCACCGAGCCGTGCTCGGTAACGGGAACGACAGTAGGTCGCCAAATGTATAGGCACAAAGTGAAAAATGGTATGTTCTACATAGGCTCAAGCTATGTGAGGTTCTCTTCGCTCCACGAGCTCGCCACTTCCCCGGAGGGCGTCGGCGGGTCGCCCCCGCCATGGGGCGTGACGGGGTGTCCACGGGGAGAGGAGGTTGTGGTCGTGCTGCTCCAAGTGGTGCCAGGGGAACCTGTGCCGGATCCGTGCTTGGAGCCCGCCGGCGTCATTTGACTGAGGTAGGCCCTGACAGGTGGGCGTTCTCCTGGTGCGTGGCGGTGAGCGTGACGCTGCTGAGGCGCCAGCCGTTCGGCGTCCGGGTGGCCTCGTTGTCGTAGAAGCCGACGACCAGCCATCGGTCCGGCCCGCCGCCCGCCCGTTCCTCCGGCACCCAGTGTTCGGCGCGGACGTGCGCGTGGAGGGTCGCGCGGTCGCCGTCGATCTCGACGACGTGACCGGTGATCGCGTGGTGGGTGGCGGAGAAGGGGGAGAAGGCCTGGCGCAGCACTCGGACGTACTCGTCGAGCGGCACGGTCGTGGGCGGCAGGCCGACGACCGAGGAGAAGTCGAGGGTCACCGAGTCCGTGTGGACGAGGTGGGGGAGGCCGTCGAAGTTCTTGAGATCGGCGATGTCGGCGTAGCGGCCCATCAGCTCGATCAGTTCGATGCGGTCGGCGAGCGCGGTCATGAAGGACTCCCTGCGGGCTCGGGTGCTGGCGCGGGTTTCGGGTTCCGGGACCGGTGGCTCATCGCGAGGATGGCGTCCATCAGCCGGGCCGGCAGGAAGCGGGCGAGGGGGATGATGAGGGCGGCGTCCCTGCCGAGCGCGTACCGGGCGCGCGGGCGGGGCGTGGTCGCCACCCTGGCGATCTTGGCCCCCGCCTTCGCCGCTGGTGCGGCGCGTTCCAGGAAGGCTGCGTTGGACGCCACCGTCGCGTTGATGAGGCCGCTGTAGAGGTGCTGGTGTTCGGAGCTCATCGCGGCGGCGAGACCGAGGGAGATCTCACCGCTGCGGGCGGCCATCTCGGTCCGGACGCCGCCGGGCTGGACGACGACCACCTGCACGCCGTGCGCCGAGACCTCGCGGCGCAGGGAATCGCTGGCCGCTTCGAGGGCGAACTTGGTTCCCGCGTACGCCCCGAAGACGGGCAGCGCGGCTACCCCGCCCACGGAACTGATGTTGACGATCCTGCCGCGGCTCCGCCGCAGCAGTGGCAGGAGTCGCTGGGTGACGGCGATGTGTCCGAAGAGGTTCACCTCGAACTGCTCGCGCCACAAGGCAAGGGGGAGCACCTCGACGGGGGCGTTGATCTCGATCCCCGCGTTGTTCACCAGGACGCGCAGGAAGCGCCGCTCAGGGTCGTCGGCGATCCGCCGGGCGAGGGCCTCGACGTGTTCCGGGACGGTGATGTCCAGGAGGACCGGTTCGATGCCGTCGGCACGGACGGCGTCGGCCTCGCTGTCCGTGCGCACCCCGGCAAGGACGTGGTAGCCCATCGCGGCGAGGGCCTGCGCCGTCGCGGCCCCGATGCCCGACGCGGCACCTGAGACGACGGCGAGTTCGTTCATCTTCCGCGGGTTCTGGGGCGGATCTCTCCGTGGACGGAGCACAGCGGTGGTTCCTTTCACGAGGCAGGGGACGCGAGCGCATCGAGGGGGAAGCGCGTGCCGGTCAGCTCCTCCGACACCTCCCACAGCCGCCGTGCCGCCGAGCCGTCACGTGCTCGGGCGGCCCGGCCGACCAGGGTCGGCGCGCCGCGCATGCCCCACAGCCGGTCGGGGCCGACGTAGCTGTCGCCGGGAATGTCCGCGGTGGCGGCGTGCAGCGTGGGCAGGGCTCCCTCCTCGGCGCTGTGCGCGACGAGCCCCACGAGGAACTTCTCGACGCGGAAACCGAGGGAGGGCCTCGTCTCCGGTCGCATCAGGTTCGTCGAGGAGATGCCGGGATGCGCGGCCGTCGAGATGACGCGGGATCCCGCGCGGGTGAGTCTGCGCTGGAGCTCGCCGGCGAACAGGAGGTTGGCCAGCTTGGACTGCGCGTAGGCGGCGTTGGGCCGGTACGGCCGGCGCTCCCACTGGAGGTCGGAGAAGTCCAGCGAGCCGATCCGGTGCCCGAGCGAAGCGACCGTCACGACCCGCTCCCTGATGCGCGGGAGGAGCAGGTTCGTCAGGGCGAAGTGGCCCAGGTGGTTCGTCCCGAGCTGCCTCTCGAATCCGTCCGCGGTCCGGGAGAGCGGCCCCAGGGAGAGGCCGGCGTTGTTGATCAGCAGATCCAGGGGGCCCGGGAGGTCGTGGGCGAACGCCCGCACGGAGGAGAGGTCGGCGAGGTCGAGGGTGCGGACCCGGCACGGACCTGCCACGGTCGCTGCCGCCGCTTCCCCCTTCTGCGGATCCCGTACGGCGAGGACGACCTGCGCACCGCGCTCGGCGAGAACGCGGGCGGTGACGAGCCCGATGCCGCTGTTGGCGCCGGTGACGACGGCGGTGCGACCGGTCAGGTCGGGAAGGTCGGCGGGGGAGGATCTGGACATGCCACGAGAGTAGGCAGTGGAAACATAGTTGTCAATGTAAACATTGGGCTGAGTAGGCTGCCCCCATGCCTGACACCACACAGCAGCGGCCCTACCACCACGGGAATCTCCGCACGGAGCTGCTCGACGCGGCGGAGCGCAGCCTGCGGGTGCGCGGGGCCGAGCAGCTCTCCCTGCGGGACCTGGCACGGGACATCGGCGTGAGCCACGCTGCGCCCCGCAGGCACTTCGCGGACCGCCGCGCGCTGCTCGACGCGCTCGCCGAGTCGGGATTCCTCCGCTTGGGCGCGAAGCTGCGCGCCGCGGTGGACGAGATCGAGGACGAGGACGACCTGCCCACCCGCCTGCACGCGTTCGCGTCGGCCTACGTCCGGTTCGCGACCGAGAACGCCGCACTGGCCGGGCTCATGAACTCCAGCAAGCACCGCCCGGGGGCGACCGCGGTCGCTGAAGCCGCCACGGCGGCGTTCGGGCAGATCAGCGACCTGATCGAAGAGGGCCAGGCGCGCGGTGAGTTGCAGGGGAGCGACCCGGAGGGCATCGGACTCGTCCTCTACGCCACCGTCCTGGGGATCGCGTCCATGCTCAACAGCGGCATGATCGAACCGGGGCGGCTCGACGAACTCGTGGACACCGCGGTGACGCAGTTCCTGCGCGGGGCCCGCCCACCGGAGCCGCGCTGACCACACCGCAAGGCCGGCTCGACTCCCAGTCGCACTGGCGGTCGGCGGCGTGCCCCGGTCTGTTCTTCGAGGTCGGTTCTCGGTGTGCTCGTTGAAGCAGCGGTGTCCGCGCGGAAGCTGTGCGGAGGGTTGGTGGTGCGCGTGCCCGGTGCACGAGGGGAACTGCTTCCGGAGAGTCTTCCCGTCACTGACGAACGGCGGTCAGGTGCGCGGCCAGGTCGCCGGGGGAGCGGCGTGGCGGTCAGGCCAGCCACGGCGAGCCGGAGGCTGTTCCGCAGCAGTGCTGGGAAGTCCGGGCACCTTCTCGGGGGCGTTGAGCCGGACGAACGAGGTACCGGCGGGCAGCTACCGGTTCACCGCTGAGCCCAGGACGGCAGGCGGAGGTGAGCACGCGCGCATCAGGATCACCGGTGGAGAGCACGACAACCACGTCCTCGACCTCCACCACGCGACCGACGGCTGGGAGGAAGGAACTCCCCGCGAGCTGCTTCTGACCTCCGGAGGCGGGACGATCAGCATCGAGGCGGGCCGCAGCGGAGGCGGGCAGTCGTTCGCGGTCGATTCGCCAGCGCTCGTGCGGCCCGAACCGCATCCCGAATCCTGAGGCGGAATCCCTCGATTCCACGCGGGATCGAGTCCGCATTCGCCGACGTCGCGTGGAGCCGATGCGGCACGTCGCCGACCCGGTCGACGCGGATCGGCGACGTGCCCGCCTCGCGGCCCTCATCACGAGGGGCGTTGTCGCTGCCGAGGCGCGAGCAAGACCGGGTCAGGGAACTTCGACGCGACCCGCGGGTACCTCGGCGAGATCGTCGGACAGCACCTCGATCACCGAACCCGGGGGCACTGCGCGCAGCGGTGCCAGATCGTCGAGTTCCACGGGCTCACCCGCCCGAACCGGGATCTCGGTGCGGTGGGTGGTCAACTCCGTCCCGTCGAGGACCACGCGGATGCCGAGCGGCGTCGCGCTGTCGGCGCACGGGACGAAGCGGCCGGCCAAGCGCGTCCCACCGTCGGCCGAGAGCGCGCGCAACGGTCTGTTCCACCAGCCCGAGGCGCCGACTCCGGTCACCTCACCGCCGTGCGGCCCCAGCATCACCGACGTGCCCAGCTCCGTCGAGGCACCCGGCTCCAGCTCCACGAGAGGTCCGAGGACTTCGCACTCGACGATGCGGTGCTCGGGGCGCAGGCCGCCCAAGTGGGCCAGCGGTTCGGTGAGGGGATGCTCCAGCCAGACCTCGGCTCGGGATCCGCCGTCCGGGTAGGTGGCGTCGCGATCCACCGGGAACCGGTGAACCCAGGTGCCCGCCGGGCCGAGGTGGGCGATCCACCCGGACGCGGCTGGGAATCCGACCTTGCCGACGACGTCTTGGGCCGGGACGTGCGCGAGGCCGGGCCGCGGCTGCTCGACGCGCGGATTCCCGGTACCCGCGACCAGCGGTGTCGAGGTGGAGCCGTCGCCCGGCTCGCCGTCGAGACCGATCCACACCCCGTCGCCCTCGCGCTCGGGCGGATGTCCGGGGAGCTGTGCGACGTTCCAGATCGCCCAGCGCACCGGCCGGTCGGTGGTGTTGGTCGCGGTGAGCCGCAGGCGGTAGTCCGTGCGTCCCGCGCTGAGCGAGATGTCCCGGCGCAGTCGCAGACCGGTGCGCGGGTCAGGTGCGCTGGTCAGCACGACCCGAGCGGACTCGCCGTCCGGGTCGTTCTCGATCAGCGCTTCGTACTCGCCGGAATCGAGCACGGGGTCGGGCGGCCCGGCCCACTCCTGCGGGCCTGACCAACCCTGCGGCGCGGGCCACGTCTTGTCCCCGCCCCAGTTGCGCCAGTCCTGCATTCGCCCACCGTGCGCGGCGACGGTCGCGGGATCGCGTGCGCCGCAGTGGTCGTCCAGCAGCTCCGGTGAGCGGTGCAGGAATTCCCGGCCGTCCAGCCGGAGGGACAGGATGCGGCCACCGAGCTGAGGAGCCAGCACGAGGGCCAGCCGCTCGTTGCCGAGGTCGATCACCGTCTGGCCGCCGACTCGGCGGCGAACCGCCCGTGCGCGGACGCTGCTCATGTCGCGGTTCCTCCCATCTGTGCGCGGAATCGGCCGGTTCAGTCGAAGACCAGGCAGACCTTGCCCGCGGCGCGTCCAGCCGCCGCCTCGTACGCGCGGCCCGCCTGGGACTGCGGAAAGCGTTCGGTGACCAGCCGGTCCGGGTGCAGGTTCTGCCGGGCGAGCAGTTCGGCGAGCTGCGTCATGCCGTGGATGGAGGTGACCCAGGACCCGGAGATCAGCACCTGCTTGTGCAGCACGTCGTCGGAGACGTCGAGGGTCATCTGCCCTCCTTCTCCGACCAGCGCCAATCGGCCGCGCACCCGCAGGGCCTTCAGCGCGGTCGTGCGTGCGGCGGGATGTCCCGAGCAGTCCACGGCGGCTTCCACGCCGGTGCCCCCGGTGAGCCGGTCGATCTCCTCCAGCGGCTGGCCCCGCGAGTCCAGCACCGCGTCGAACAGGTCCAGCCCGCGCGCCCACTCCATCCGCTCGGGGACGACCTCGGCGCCGTACACGGTCCGCACCCCCAGCGCGCGGGCCACCAGCGCCGCGGCCGCGCCGACCGGGCCGAGCCCGGTCACCAGCAGCCGGTCGGCCCCGTTGACGGCGATGCGGGTGAGCGCTTCGTAAACGGTGCCGATGCCGCAGGCGATGAACGCGCCGTCCACGAAGGTCAGCGGTTCCGGCAGCAGCACGCAGGTCCGCTCGTCGGCGATCAGGTAGGGCGCGTGCCCGCCGTCGCGCTGCCAGCCGTAGGCCGCTCGCGACTCGGACGTGCAGCCGATGAAGTAGCCGCGGGAGCACTCGTCGCACTGCCCGCAGCCGGAGATGTGGTAGACGGCGACGTGGTCACCGGCGCTGAGGCGCTCGCAGCCCGGCCCGGTGTGGACGACCTCACCGGCGGGTTCGTGGCCGGCGACCACTCCCCGGTAGGCGGCGCCTCCCTCTCCGACGTGCCCGTTGTAGATGTAGTGGATGTCGCTGCCGCAGATTCCGGAAGCCCGGACGCGCAGCAGCACCTGACCGGGGCCGGGGCGCGGGAGCGGCGTTTCCCGCAGCTCGACGGTGCCGTCGCCGGGCAGGAACGCGCCCGTCATGGTGGTGGGCACGGCCGAGGCGGAGCCCGCGTCGCTGGTGTTGGTGCCGGGTTTCGTGTCCATGCGTGGTTCCTCGATGATGTCGGTGGGCCGAGAGGCCCCGTGGCGGCTGAGGCGCTCGTGCTGACTTCCGGAGGTCGCCGAACTCGCGGCCGAGCACCGCGGAGACCGCTCCGCCCGGCGGTGCGGGCGACGGCTCCGCGGTGGTGAGCCCCCGCTCGTGACGGTTACCCGGTTCGGTGCGCGTTTCCGGCGGACACCGCGGTGTGGCGGCGCTGTTCGCTGGGGTCTTCATCGGTGACCAGGTACTTCCAGGTCAGCACGGCACCGGCGACGTACATGGCGGCGTAGACCAGCACCACGCCGGTGTGCCCCAGGAACGGGTCGAGCAGGACGTAGGTGAGCGGGCCGACGAAGGTGGACAGTCCGGCGGCGAGGCTGTAGATGCCCATCGCGTTCCCCTTGTCCTGCTCCGGAACGAGCGCTGGGAGCAGCGCGGACAACGGGATGTAGCCGGCCAGCATGATGCCGTAGAGCACCGTCGCCGCCAGTGCCACGACGTAGTTCCCCGGCGCGAGTTGTGGGACCCAGTAGAGGACCAGGACGCCGGCGGCGCACCCGATCCCGCCCGCCCACGCGATGGTGTGCCGCCAGCCGAGCCGGTCGCTGAGCTTCCCGAACACGGGGTCGGCGAGGATGCCGATCACGCCCATGAAGGTCACGAGGGCGAGGTACTGGGAGGTGCTGAGGTCGATCCTGTCGCTGAAGAACGACGGGAGGAAGACGAAGAACCCGAAGTACGGCGTCGTGTTGATCATCCGGACCAGCGCCGCGACCCCGGTGCGCGGGTACCGGCGCAGCACGCTGATCCCGCGGAGCAGCTCGGCGCGCGTGCTGTGCCCTGGAGCCGCGGTGTCCACCATCGGCCGGGTGCCTCGCGCTTCGCGGACGGCGAAGGAACCGATCAGCCCACCGATCGCGACCAGCGCGAAGGAGAGCCAGAACGTCGCGTAGGCGCCCATGAGGGGAATGCTGATCGCGGCGACGGCGGAACCGACGGTGGGCAGTCCCGCGCTGTAGGCGAACCAGAACCACCCGGCCGCGGCACCGCGGGTCTCCTGGGAGCTGGTCAGCTGGATCCAGAGCAGGAACGCGTAGGCGAACAGCGGGTATGCCACGCCGCGCAGCCCGTAGCAGACGTACACGAGCAATTCGTTCCCGCTGGGCAGCGCGACCGCGAGGAACAGGACCTCGAACACGAGCCAGAGCGCGGCGCCCAACCGCATCACCCGGCGCGGTCCCCACAGGTTCGACAGCACGCCTGAGAACCAGGAGCCCAACGCCACGAAGGCGCCGTACACGCTGATGACCAGCCCCGCGGACTGGGCGCTGAGGCCCCAGCCGGTCAGGTACGGCTCGAGGTAGTTGGATTCGACCCCGTCACCGATCATGAAGATCAGGACGGCGAGGTATCCCCAGCGCAGTTGCCGCGGGATGCCCATCCGCTCCAACCAGGTGGGGTTGCCGTGCTGACCGGGGCCGTTCGAGGTCATTCCCATGCTGAGATCTCTCTTACCGCTCCGCCCCTCACCCCCGGGTACCGGGGATGCGGGTGCACTCCATCGTGACCAGGTCATTAAATATGAATTAATGACCAGGCTCAATGGTGACGTGGAACACGGTGTCGGTGCTCCGGCGCATCGCCGACCGTCGGCTGCGCGCGCGCATCATCGAGGCGCTCGCCGGGGGAGTCGGCCCCGTCGGCGCTGGAAGGCCGCCGCTCATCGTCGAGGCCCGGCCGGGGCGGCACCTTCCCGGCTCGGGATCCGGGCCGGATGCTCGCGAGGAGATCGGCGGGGGAGCGGCGCCGCGCGATGTCGGCTCGCCCGGGGCCGGTACCGAGCCGCTTGCGGCCGAAGTATTCTTTTAATATTTAAAATCGAGGAGGGGAAGCGCTGATGACGTCGCACGCAGGTCGGGGGGTGCACGGGCAGATCGTGGAGACGCTCGGCTCTCGCATCGCCAGTGGTGAGCTCGCCAGCGGCGGCACGCTCGACCTGAGGTCGCTCTCACAGGAGTTGGACGTCAGTCTCACCGTGATCCGCGAGTCTCTGAAAGTGCTGGCGGGCAAGGGGCTCGTCGCCGCCAGGCAGAAGCGCGGCACGTTCGTGCGCCCACGAGCCGAGTGGAACATGCTCGACGCCGACGTGGTCCGATGGCGAATGGCCGGGGGGCAAGGTGATGCGCTGCTGCGCGACTTCGCGGAGCTGCGCGCGATCGTCGAACCCGCCGCGGTCCGGTGCGCCGCGGAGCGCCGCACGGACGCGGACCTGGCGGCCCTGGAAGAAAGCCTGGCCGTCATGGGCGCTGCCGAAGCCGATGCCGCGGCCGCCGATTCCGCGTTCCACAGCGCGCTGCTGACCGCTTCGGGGAACGAGATGCTCGCGCGTCTGCACCAGCTGATGGAGCCGGCTCTGCGCGCGCGCGACGCCATCGTGCACGCCCCGCACGGTTCGGCCGGTGATCCGGTTCCGAGCCATCGTGCCGTCTTGGACGCCATCCGGGAACGTGACCCGGAGCAGGCGTCGATCGCCATGGCCGACCTGTTGGCCAAGGCGGCTACCGACTTCGACCGCGCGGTTCGGAGTCGTTCGACCAGCGGTGATGCCGAGGGAGCGGCGACTTCCACGGCCTCCGCGGGCACCTGAGCCCGCCCGGGACGCCTGGGCCGTGCTGAGATTCGTCGGTCCGCGGCGAACGTCGGTGCCGTTGCGGCCCTCCCGGCGCCGAGGTGATCAGCGCTTTCGGGGCCGCCTGGCTGTTCGATCGAGGTCTTCAGCGCGGCTGATCCAGGATCTTGGCGACGCAGGTGGGAAGGCCGGCGATCGGCAGCGGTGCCGCGAGCACGGCGCCGTCCGCGTTCGAGGGATCCGCGAGGCCCGTGGACGCCGTCGTGACGACGAGCCGGGTTCCGGTCAAGCACACGCTCGTCGGTTGGACGGCGGGCAACGTGATCTTCCGATCGAGGGTGCCGTCCGGCGCGTACCGGTGCACCTGCCCCGCGCCCCAGATCGCCGACCACAGATGGCCCTCGGCATCGACTGCCATGCCGTCCGGGTTCGCGTCCGGAACCGTGGCGAACTCCGCGACGTCGTCGATCCCGCCGGTCTCCGGGTCGACGGCACAGCGGTGGATGACCCCGTGCGCGCTGTCGGCGAGGTACATCGTGACGCCGTCCGCGTCGAAAGCGGGCCCGTTGGGCACGGTCAGCCCGTCAAGCACCCGGTGCACCGTCCCATCGAGGTCCACGCGGTACAACGACCCGGCGCCCGGCTGGTTGTCGTAGGCCATCGACCCGGCCCAGAACCGGCCGCGCGGGTCCGCTGCCCCGTCGTTCATGCGCATGGGCGTCGTGGCGTCGTCCTCGGGCCGGCCCAGCCAGCGCACGGCACCGTTGCCGAGCACGGCGATACCGGTTCCCGCCGCCGCGATCCAACCGCCACCGGCCAGCGGCGCGACCGCGCCGAGCGGCTCCGCGAGGCGTGCCAGCACGCGAGCCGGAGCGTCCGCGGTCTGCGGCAGGCCGAGCAGCCGCCCGCTGAGGATGTCGACCATGATCAGCCCGCCGTCGCAGTGCCGCAGGCCTTCACCGAGTTCGAATCGCTCGCCGGGCAACGCCGTCCAGGTGAGTTCGCCGATGCCGGTCATCGCAGCACCGTCCCCTCTCCGGCGCCGAGCAGCCCCAGCTCGATGCGCGTCGGGCAGCCCTCCCAGTCGCCGGAGGTCGCAACGGCGAAAGCGCCGCAGGCATTGCCGCGCACGAGGCGGTCCGGCACGCCGAGGCCGTCGAGGAACGCGGAGAGGTAGCCGGCGGTGAACGCGTCGCCCGCACCGACGGAGTCGACGACGGGAACGCGCTGGCCCGGCGCGCTCCATTCCCCGTCCGCGGTGACGGCCGACGCGCCCTGCGCCCCGAGCTTGGTCACCACCTCGCGCACTCCGGTCGAGAGCAGGCTCTCCGGGCCGCCGACGAGGTCCAGCTCCTCTGCTGAGCCGATGACGATGTGCGCCTGCTCCGCGAGCGGGGTGAGCACATCGGCCGCTTCGGCCGCGGACCAGAGTCGCGAGCGGAAGTTGACGTCGAACGACACCTCCGCGCCGACCTCGCGCGCTCGGCGCAACGCCGCGCGCACGGCCGCGCGGGGTCCGTCGCCCAGCGCCGGGGTGATGCCGCTCAGGTGCACCAGTCGCACGCCTTCGCCGAGAGCGCCCACGACGTCGTCTTCGCCGAGCCGGGAACCGGCCGAGCCCGCCCGGTAGTACTGCACCCTCGTGACGTCGGGCAGCCGCTGCTCGAACAGGATCAGCCCGGTCGGCGCGTCATCGTGGTCCACGGTCGATACGTCGACGTTCTCGGCCCGCAACGTGCGCAGCACCAGCTCGCCAGGTTCGTCACGGCCCACGCGTCCCGCCCAGCGGACCCGGCGTCCGAGCCGGGCAAGCCCGATCGCGACGTTGGATTCGGCGCCGGCGATCGACGTGCGCAGCGTGGTGCCGAGCCGCAGCAGCCCTTCCGCGTGCATCGCCACCATCGTCTCCCCGAGGGTCACGACTTCGGTCACGTCCCGCTCCCTTCACCTGCTGCCGCGACGAACTCCTCGGCCCGAGCCCGCAGCGCGCCCAGGTCGCCACCGTGCGGCGCGTCCCCGGACAGCGGGCTGCCGATGCCCACCGCCAGCGCACCCGCTCGGAGGTAGCCGGAAACGTCGGCGAGGCCGATCCCGCCGACCGGCACGAAGTGCAGTCCGGGGAACGGATCCCGCAGCGCCTTGACGTAGCCGGGTCCCAGGCCGCCTGCCGGGAACAGCTTCACCGCGGCGGCACCCGCCCGATCAGCGGTGAGCACCTCGGTCGGGGTCATCGCGCCCGCCAGCACCGGCATTCCCAGCTCGACCGCGGTCGTCGTTCCGTCCGCGAGAGCCGGGGTGACGGCGAAGGTCGCCCCAGCCGCGCGGGCGTTGCGCGCGTCCTCGGCGGTGAGCACGGTGCCCGCGCCGATGTGGGCCTCCGCGCCGAGCGTCGCGCTGATCCCGCTGAGGACACCGAGCGCGTCCGCCGACGTCAACGACACCTCCAGCAGCCGCACCCCGGACTCGACGAGCACCTCCGCGGTGCGTCGGCACGCGGCCGGGTCGCTGCCCCTGATGATCGCCAGCAACCTGTGCTCGGCCAGCAGGCTCGTCAGTTCCCTCGAGTCCATCACCGCTTCTCCTCTCACCATTCGGCGAACGAGCCGTCGCTGTGCCGCCACACCGGCGGTCGCCATCGGTGGCCGCGCTCGTCGGCCTTCCGCACTGCCTCCTCGTCGACTTCCACCCCGAGCCCCGGCGCGTCCCAGCGTTCGATCGCGCCGTGCGGGAACGCGAAGGGGCGGCGGTCGAGGACGTAGTCGAGCAGTTCGGCGCCGGCGTTGTAGTGGATGCCGATGCTCTGCTCCTGGATGAGGAAGTTCGGAGTCGCGAACGCGACCTGCAGGCTCGCCGCGAGCGCGATCGGCCCCAGTGGACAGTGCGGGGCGAGCAGCGCGTCGAACGTCTCGGCCAGCGAAGCGATGCGGCGGACCTCGGAGATGCCGCCCGCGTGCGAGAGGTCCGGCTGCGCGACCGCGATTCCGGCCTGCAGTGCGGGCAGGAAGTCGGTGCGCGAGTAGAGGCGTTCCCCGCACGCGACGGGGACGGAGCTCGCCGACACCACGTCGCCGAGGCGGTGCGCGAACTCGGGCAGCACCGGTTCCTCCGCGAACAGCGGGTGCAGCGGCGCCAGTTCGGGCAGCACTCGCCGCGCCGCGGCCACGCCGAACCGGCCGTGGAAGTCCACCGCCACGTCCCGTTCGTCGCCGATGACCTCGCGCACCGCCGAGAGCCGCGCGAGCACGCCGTCGACCTCGGCGCGGCTGGGCATCCGCCCCATGCGGCCGGAGGCGTTCATCTTGACCGCCGTGAGCCCGGCCTCGACCTGTTCGGACGCGGCCTCGGCGACGGCTGAGGGATCGTCACCGCCGATCCAGGCGTAGACCCGGACCTCGTCGCGCACCGCGCCGCCCAGCAGCTGGTGCACCGGGACACCGAGCGATTTGCCGAGGATGTCCCACAAGGCCTGGTCCAACCCGGCCACAGCGCTCGACAGCACCGGGCCTCCGCGGTAGAAGGCCGCCTTGCTGAGCAGCTGCCAGAGGTCCTCGACGCGCCGCGGATCACGCCCGACGAGCAGGTCGGACAATTCGTTCACCGCCGCGCGGACCGTCTCCGCCCTGCCTTCGACGACGGGCTCGCCCCAGCCGACGATGCCCTCGTCGGTGGCCACCCGGCAGAACAGCCACCTCGGCGGAACCAGGAACGTCTCTACGGAGGTGATCTTCACTGGGAGTGCGTCTCTTTCTCTTCGGTGCCGGCGATGGCGACGTCGTCGACCACCCTCCGACGGCGATCGTGGCCCTGGGACGGCCTCGCCCAGCCGATCTCCCCGGATGCGACGCGCGTCGAGGGCGGCGCCCCGTGCCGCGGTCGCGAGCTCGCCGCGGCGGTCATGACGACTTCTTGTACACGCTCCAACCGCCGTCCACGGTCAGCGCGGCCCCGGTGACGAACGATGCGTCGTCGCTCGCGAGGAACGCGATGGCCGCGGCGACTTCTTCGGGGCGCCCCAGCCTCTGCACCGCGGTCTCCTCGGCGCTCTGACGGCGGTCGGACTCGTCGATGCCGTCCCAGGCCGCGGTGAGCACCGGGCCTGGCAGCACGGAGTTGACGCGCAGCACGGTTCCGTACTCGACCGCGAGCTGGCGGGCCAAACCGGTGATCGCCGCCTTGCTCGCGGCATAAGCGGGTCTTCCCGGCAGCCCGACGAGCGCGTGCACGGACGACGTCAGCACCACCGCTCCCGCGCCGGAGCGTGACAGGTCGGCCAGGCAGGCGCGGAAACCGAGGAAGGTGCCGGTGAGGTTGACCGACAACTGCCGCTCCCACGACGCCAGGCTCGTCTCGTGGGCGGGCGACACGTCGACCGCGACGGCGTTGCTGACGAGCACGTCCACCGGGCCCAGTTCGACCTGGCACCGTCGAACGGCTTCGGACCAGTCGGTCTCGGAACTGACGTCGCAGCGCACCGCGATCGCCCGCCCGCCTTCCTCCCGGATCCGCTCAGCGACGACGTGCGCTCGATCGGAGACGTCGAGCACGGCGACGCCGGCGCCCTCGGCGGCCAGCCTGCGCGCGGTCGCCTCGCCGATTCCCTGCGCCCCACCGGTGACCACCGCGACCCTGCCGTTCAGTCGCCCGCTCATCCCGTGTCTCCTCCTGCTTGCTGGCGAGTGGTGCCTGCCCAGCCCGTTCATCGCTGCCCGTGGTGGAACCGCGAACTCCGTCCAGGCGGCATCGCTCGGCACCCGACGGCCTTGCCCCGGTGCCGCTGGCCGAAGGCGTCCGGCCGTGCTCCACCCGTCGCCTGCCCGGCTGGCCACCACGAAGTCTTGCGCGTAACGATCCCAGTGTCAACATTATTTAGTAATTAATATCTGCGTGGCGGGTCGACCAGTGCTCCGCTGCCGGTGCGGAAGCCTGCCGTTCGGCGAGGTACGAATCCACTTGGTGCGCGTTGAACTCCGCGTGCGTCAGCGCGGGTCGTGTTCCGGCGCGAGTGCCGTCGCGGGTGGTGTCCTGCCAGGCCAGCGAGGCGGCTTCACCGCGGGTGTGCACTTTCGCCCGGCGCAGCAGGGTTTTCGCGAGGTCGGTGAACTGGAACAGCGGGCGCTGGTGGTGGAGGACGACCCCGGCCGACAAGGTGGGCAACCAGTCGGCACCTTCGTTGCCGGTGGCCGTGCCGACGCGCCGGGTGAACTCGTCGAGCAACGTGTCCACGCGCCACGCCCGACCGGATGCTCACCAGCACGTCGCCGCCGCCGATCAGGTGCTGCAGGCCGTCACGAGCCGGGTACCGGACCCGCTACCGCCAAAGGTCTCCCGAGACTGCGTCCACAGGGGACTCGCTGAACCGTCCCGCTTCGCCCCCGCCCGCGCCCCGTTCCCGACCGGAGCTGCCGACCTCGCCCGTCGAGACCTCGCCCGCCGGGAATCCTGGCCGCGCCCCTGCACCCACCCCACGATCGAGTTCCCCACTCCGCTCTCGGCCCCCTGCGCCTCGGCGACCAGCGGTACCTCGGCATGGGCCTCCTCAAGCCCACGAGCGCTTGACAATCCGAAAAAGCCCCTCACGGCGTTGA
The DNA here is from genome assembly GCF_047200635.1 of Saccharopolyspora antibiotica. Lineage (NCBI taxonomy): Bacteria > Bacillati > Actinomycetota > Actinomycetes > Pseudonocardiales > Pseudonocardiaceae > Saccharopolyspora > Saccharopolyspora antibiotica. The sequence continues at coordinate 79,153 of NZ_JBJZOI010000002.1, forward strand.
AAACGTCGACCGGTCGACTGCTCGGCCGTGCCAGCGCTACAGGCCCCAGCTGTCACTGGCTCGAAGAGCTGGGCACAGCTGAGGTGATCCGGGCCGGGTGCCCCTTGATCTCTTAGCTCTCTCGGTGCTTCTCGTGCCGTTTGTGCTGGAGGTGCGTGCTTGCGATTTGTCTCATCCGGCCGCCTTCTTCGCGGCGAGGGCAACGAATTCCGCTCCCGGAAGCCCCAGGGAGAGCTCGGTGCCGGGGTTGAAGTGCACCCTCGCGCCGGGTGTGCCGTTGGCGACGGCCAGTGCTACGTGTCCCGGGATCGGGTGGTGGTGCGGCCAGGTGCAGAACTGCGCTGAAGTGCACAGCGCCAGGATCGAGCCACCGGGACGTTCGCGGTCGCCGAACATCGAGATCGTCGTATCTCCCTCGTACTGGGCGTAGACGAGCACGTTCGGGGCCGCGGCCAGTGCATCGGCAAGGTGGCCGAGCGTGTTGAAGCCGTGCATCACCCGCCACAGGGTCAGTTCCAGCCCATTGGCGAAGTTCCATCCGCCGGTACGGGCAGAGCTGGGCTCGTAATCGGGGTTGATGAGCGTCTGGACGATGGCGCCGGTGTTGTCGGACTTGTATCCGCCCTGGATCGCGAACCGCGGCGGTGACACACCCGGACGGATGGCAGGGTCGGCATAGGTGATCCACTCTCCGGGCTTGGTCGCCGCCTCTGCGCGGAGTGCATCGTCGATCGGCGGAAGTGGCCACAGTCCGACCATCGTGCTCCGCTGCAATTCGGTCATCGTCATGCTCCTGTGTCGCCGAGTTCGGTGTTTCTGTACCAGGGATTGTTGAACCAACGCGGTACGCCGTCGACCTTCGTCCAGCCACCTCGGACGTGTTCACGCGGAACACCGTTGACGTGTCGAGCACGGCGCCATCGCCGATGCCACCATCACGGGCCAGTGCGTGGCCGAGCTCAGTGGTGGTGGAGACGTACGGGCTCGGCATCCCAGCCCCGCCCACGTGCGCCCCAGGGAATGGATGTTCACCGCCGCGTCGGGTTGCCGAGCATGGATGCCGTCACTGAACACCCGTTCCAGGCTTACGCCTTGAATCTTGCGGTAGACCGGCTCGTCACTGGTCCGGTAGATGAACTCTTTCGGCAGCTCCTTGTAGGAGTTGACCGGCTCACCGGTGCTCAGATCGACCGGATCGCGGGTGGGCCCGTCGGGAAGCGGCTTGTCGGGTGAGAGGTCGTGCCAGGGGTTTTCGCCCCAGCGTTGAAGACGTCGACCGGTCGACTGCTCGGCCGTGCCAGCGCTAAGGCCCCAGCTGTCACTGGCTCGAAGAGCTGGGCGCAGCTGGGGGTGATCTGGGTCGCGGTCCTTGATCTCTTAGTCTTCTGGCTGCTTCTCGTGCCGTTTGTGCTGGAGGTGCGTGCTTGCGATCTGTCTCATCCGGCCGCCTTCTTCGCGAGGGCGGCGAATTCCGCTCCCGGCAGCAGCCCCAGTGAGAGCTCGGTGCCGGGGTTGAAGTGCACCCTCGCGCCGGGTGTGCCGTTGGCGACGGACAGCGCCACGTGTCCCGGGATCGGGTGGTGGTGCGGCCAGGTGCAGAACTGCGCTGAAGTGCACAGCGCCAGGATCGAGCCACCGGGACGTTCGCGGTCGCCGAACATCGAGATCGTGGTGTCCCCCTCGTACTGGGCGTAGACGAGCACGTTGGGCTCGGCGGCCAGTGCATCGGCGAGATCGCCGATCGTGTTGAAACCGTTCACCACGCGCCACAGCGCGAGCTCCAGCCCGGTCACGAACTTCCAGCCACCGGTGCGGCCTGGAGAGGGCTGGTAGCCGGGGTTGATGCGGTGGTCGGCGATGACGCCGTGCTCGTTGACCCAATAGCCGCCCTGCACGCTGAACGGCGGCGGCGTCACACCCGGGCGGAGCCAGGGGTCGGCATAGATGATCCACTCTCCCGGCTTGGTCGCGGCTTCTGCGCGGAGCGCGTCGTCGATCGGCGGTAGCGGAGACGGGCCGACCATCGTGTGTCGCTGCAATTCCTTCATCGTCATTCTCCTGCGCCGTTACCTCGGTACCACGGGTTGTTGAACCAGCGTGGCACACCGTCCACTTTCTTCCAGCCACCCAAGATGTCCTCGCGCGGAACACCGTTGATCATGATCTTCTCGCCCTCGCCGTGACTGACGAACCCATCGCCGTCGATCATCTTGAACGTCGCGTCGACATCGACGACCGGCTTCGAGGGGCGGATTTCGAGCACCACGTCGTCGCCGATGCCACCATCACGGGCCAGTGCGTGGCCTAGCTCGCTGGTGGTGGAGACGTACGGGCTCGGCATCCCAGCCCCGCCCACGTGCGCGCCCAAGGAGTGGATGCTCACCTCGGAGTCGGGATGCCGTGCCTCGATGCCCTCTTCGAAGAGGCGATTGAGATCCGATTCCTGAACTTTGCGGTAGAGCGGTTCGTCGCCTGTGCGGTACAGGAACTCCGTCGGCCTCTCCACGTGGTCGACGACCAGATCACCGGTGTTCGGATCGACCGGGTCGCGGGTGAGCCCGTCGGGCAGCGGCTTGTCGGGTGAGAGGTCGTGCCACTCGTGCTGGCCGAACCCGATGGGGTCGTTGGTGATCCCCTCAGGGCCGCTGTGCACGCTCCGGTAGGCCTCGTCGAACTTCTCGCCCGGCTCGAAACCAGGCAGATCCCGGTGGTCCGGCAGCGGCTCCCGCGCGGTGTTCGGGACCGCGTCGGGGCGCGCTCCTGCCGGTGTCGGCGCGTTGTCGGAGGAGGTCATCGCGTGGTCGCGTTCGCCCCGCGCCCAGGGAGCCTCGTCGCTGCTGGGCCGCCGCGGTAGCTCGCCCGCGTGGCCGTGGTGTGGCGCCGTCGGCGGGGCCGGGTTCGGTGCGGCCGGTGGGTGCGGCCCGTTGGAGTGTTCCGTCCATCGCCCCCACTGCGGCACTCCGGTCGGTGGCGACGGCGCCGAGGGCGGTGCGGGGCGTGGCGGGCTGGCGGGGCCCGGTGTCGGCCCGCCGATGTGCGGATGCAGGCCCGTCGGTTTGACGGAGGCTTTGATGCCCTTGGCCAGGCGGGAGGCGATTCCGCCGCCACCGGCGAGGGAGGCCAGGGCGTTGGGGATCGCGGCCCCGAGCGTACGCGCGGGATCGTTGCGCCATCCGTCGATGTCGACGCTGGCCTTGACCGCGGCGTAGGGGTTGGCGACCGCACCGATCACTCCCTCGGCCAGCATCGAGGTGTTCTGCGCGGCCTGACCTGGGTGGGTGAGGTTGTAGGGGTCCATGATCGACATCGAGCGGGCGAACTGCGCCAGTTCGGCGGCACCGTCGAGGGCACCGGCCAGGATCGACCCGGTCGTGCGCACCATGGCCTCGTTCATGTCGCTGGCGGTGCGAGCCAGCTGGGTCAGCAACCCGGGCGAGGCGGGCGCCTGCGAAGCGGCGTGGCGCACCGCGGCCGCGGAGGCCCGCCCGGCCGCGGCGACCTCCTCGCGGGCGTCGTCGAGGGCCTGCTGGGCGGCGGCGCGGTCGGCGGCGGCGGGGTCGCGGAACGCTCCGGGCGGTGCGGGTGGGAAGGGGCCGCCGGCGTTCGCGGCCGCCACGGCGTCGTTGTAGCTGTCGACCTGGGCGTTGTGGGCCTCGGCGGCGGCCTTCGTCGCCTCCCGCGCCCGGTGCAGGTCGTCCCGGGCGCGTTCGGCGGCGGGTTTGCAGCGCGCGAGCACGGCCGCGAACTCCGCGGTCGCCTCCCCGGCTTCGGTGAACGCCTCCGAGGCGTCCTGCCATTGCGGGGGCGCGGTGGTCAGGTGCTCGCGGGCGGCATCAGCGGCACGACCGTGCCAGGTGCCGACGTCGATCCGGCGGAACCCGTCGGCAGCACGGCCGAACGCCTCGCCCAAGCGGATCAGGTGCTCGGCGAGGGCGCGGACTTGCTCAGGATCACCGGGAATGACATCGCCGTCGACCAGGCCGATCGCCTGGCCGATCGCCTTCCCCGCCGAACCGGCGTGCTCGGTGACGGTGTTCCAGATCGAGGAGGCGTCGTCACCGAGAGAGCTGGTGTTGGAGACCATCACCGTCCCTGCCCTTCGGGGCGGACGCCCAGGGTCGGCAGCTCGTCCTGCCAGATGGAGGACCAGGACTGCTCGTCCCAGGCGCCCGAGTCCTGCATCGGGTCGCCGAACGCGGTGTGCAGCGCCCGCTTGATCGCCGTGGTCGCCTCTTCGTCGGCGCGTTCGTAGACGCTGCGGCTGTCGGCGAGGCCGTCGGCGGCGGCTTGGCCGTCGTCGACGAGGATGCGCACTCCCCACTCCCACGCGGTGGCGAACTCGGTGAGTGCGGCGCGCAGCTCGTCGTGGCCGGTGTGGGCGGCGCTGGAGATGACCTCGTCGGCCATGCCGCCGCCCTCGGCGGCCCAGGCGCCGAAACCCCACCCGGCCATCTCGGTGAGCTCGGCGACCGCATCCCGGATACCGCCCTCGGCGGTGTGCAGGGCGTCCAGATCGACGCCGAAGGCCTCATGCCCCATCGTCGGCTCCTTCGCCGTCGGTGACGGTCATGTGCGGGGGCAGCGCCAGCACGTGCTCGGCGCCCGGGTCGAGCACCAGCCCGGTGCCGTGCGGCAACGCGGGCAGCACCGCGTCCAGGACTTCCGCGCCGGAGAGCGTGCCGTAGGTGCAGGGCTGGTTGCCGCGCCCGGAGGCCGCCGCGAACGCCGCCAAGTGATCGAGGGAGGTGAACACCGGCAGCCACGCCAGGTCCTGCTGGTGAACCGCGGTGACTTCGTGCCCGCTGCGGGTGCGGGTGACCTCCACCCACAGCGTCGCCGCGCGGAACCGCGCCGCCAGCTCCGAGCCGACGTCGGCACCGGTCTTGGCCCGGTGGACCACCTCCAGCAGCGGGTCCTCGGCGACCGCGCCGGGCGGGTCGAGGGTGCCGGCCATCCGCAGGACGCGCGGGGTGCTCATGCCTGGGTCTCCTCGCGCCCGGCCGGTATCGGACCGACGGGGGTGTGGCGCGCGAGCTCCTCGTCGAGGTCGCGCGAGCCCGCGGTCAGCCGCGCGGGTTCACGGGGCGCGATCGGTGCAGGACCGGTCAGGGCCGGGGTGATCCACGCCGCGGCGAGCGCGGACTCGGGCGAGAGCTCCAAGTCCAGGCGGGGGTGACGTAACCCGGTGTCGTCGAGGACGGCATCGCGCGACACCAGACCCTCGGCGCGGATCTCCCCTGCGCAGGCGGTGATGTGGGCGGTGTGGTTCACGGCGATTTCTCCCGTCAACGGGTCGGTGCTGCGCGGGCGTCGGGGCGAGCGGGCGTGGCCGGGGCCTCGGCAGGTGCCGGGACGCAGGGGCGCGGCACTCATGGCCCGCAGCTGAGCGACGCTCCCCGAGGCCGGGATCGGCTCCCGGCGGTCCAGCCAGGCTGCAGCCTGCCCGATGGCCACCGCCCGGCGCAGGAGATCGACCACGACGTGATCGTCGGCACGGTCGAGCCGCTCCGCGCTGTCGCGGACGAGTTCCTCGTGGCGGGCTGAGGACCGCACCGACAAGGTGCGCACACTTGCCGTGGCGGTCGAGGTCGGCGAGGGGGGTCCCGAGTCGCGGGCCGGATATCGACGCGGGCGGAAGCCTTGGCTAGAAGGCGGGTCCCTATTGGGGCAGGGCCTCCCCAGTGGTCACCCGAAGAGCGTATTTATGTCTAAGTGACATTAAGTTAGTTTTCACGGCGTGAACGATGAGTCGTGGTCGCCGCCCGAAGTCCTGGTGACGGTCGATCTGGTGATCTTGACCTTGCGCGGGCACGAGCTCCACGTGCTCCTGGTCGAGCGTGGTGTCGAGCCGTATCGAGGTGCCCGAGCGGTGCCCGGTGGGTTCCTGAACCACGCCGGCGAGGACCTCGTGGACGCGGCTGCCCGGGAGTTGCGCGAGGAGGCCGATCTGGACGCGGCGGGCTTGCACCTGGAGCAGCTGGGCACCTACGGGGCGCCTGGTCGTGACCCTCGGGGGCGGGTGATCTCGGTGGCGTACCTGGCCATCGCGCCCGGTCTGCCGGATCCGGTTCCGGGCACGGATGCCGCTGAGGCCGACTGGGTTCCGGCCGCCGGAGTGCTTTCGGGTCAGGTGGAGCTGGCGTTCGACCACCGCAGGATCGTGGTCGACGGCATCGAGCGGGCGCGAAGCAAGTTGGAGCACTCGGCGCTGGCGCACGCGTTCTGCGGCGAGACGTTCACGATCGCGGAATTGCAACAGGTCTACGAAGCGGTCTGGGGTGTGCGCCTGGATCCGCGGAACTTCTACCGGAAGGTGCAGAAGGTTCCCGGGTTCCTCGAGCCGGCCGGACAGGAGCGCAAACCGGCCAAGGGACGTCCCGCGCGGTTGTTCCGGCCGGGGCCGACCAGCGTGCTGCACCCACCGCTGGTGAGACCGGACATCTCTGGAGAATGAAGGTTCGCACATGAGCGAGAAGCTGGTGGTGGTGCTCACCGCCTTGAACCTCGAGTACGCGGCCGTGCGACGCAGACTGGTAGATCCGCAGCCGGTGCGCCATGAGCGAGGCACTCAGTTCGAACTCGGCACCCTTCGCGGAACCGATTGCCAGGTGGCGCTGGCGTTGGTGGGCAAGGGAAATCAGTCCGCGGCGGTGCTGACCGAGCGGGCTCTTCAGGAATTCGATCCGGCGGCGGTGCTGTTCGTCGGCGTTGCCGGGGCCTTGTGGGACAAGACCGCGCTGGGGGATGTCGTGGTGGCCACCCACGTCTACGCCTCCCACGGTGGGACCAGCGAGGACGACGGGTTCAAGGCCCGGCCTCGAGCATGGGAGGCCGAGCACGGACTCAGTCAGACGGCGAATCACGTGGAACGTCTTGACGACTGGGCCGACGACGTCGGATCTGGTGATCGACGGCCGCGCGTCCACTTCGGAGCGATCGCTGCCGGGGAGGTCGTGCACAACTCCCGCACCTCCTACGAGGCGGAGCTGCTGCGGCTGCACTACAACGATGCGCTGGCCATCGAGATGGAGTCCGCCGGGGTGGCCCAGGCCGGGCACCTCAACGGCGCACCGGTCGCGATCGTGCGCGGCATCAGCGACAAGGCCGACGGCACGAAGAACTCCGATGCCGACGGCACGTGGCAGCCCCGAGCCGCCGACAACGCGGCGGCGTTCGCCGCCCGTCTCATCCAGCTGTACCTCGACGGCCAGGAGGACCAGCCCATGCGGCACCGCGGCACGCCCAACACCAGCAACACGACCAACAACGCGCACAACAGCGTCTTCGGCAACCAGGCAGGAGAGGTCCGCGACAGCAACGTCACCATCACCACCGGCCCCACCCCGGTGGACGACTCGCCTGATCTCGCCACCCAGCTGGCAGCGATCCGCGACGAGCTCGCCCGAGCCCGCTCGGCCGGCACGGTGGACTCGGCCACCTACGAGGCAGCGCAGGATGAACTCGACCTCGCCGGCAAGGCGCTGGAGGAGAAGACCACCGAGGGCAGGAGCCGGTCCATGCTCGCGCTCAAGCGCCTGCGCGGGTTGATCGCCGAAGCCGCCGACGTGGCATCCAAGGTCGCTGCCCTGATCACGGCGGTGAACGGTCTGTCATGAGCGACGAGCACACGCACACGACCACCAATTCCGCTGAAGGTTCCACCGTCGGAATTCAAGCCGGACAGGTGCACGACTCGAACGTCTACATCACGTCGCCCGAAGACCCACCGGCACGGAGGTACGAGGTGGGCGTCAACTACCTGAACAACGGTGTGCCGCTCAAGGCCCGCGAGCTGATCAATGAGGCGATCGCTCGCGGCTACGTCAACACCGAGGTCCGAGTCCACTGGGTGCTGGCGATGCTGAGCAAGCGCTCGTACCGGGAACTGAGCAACGACGAGCGGGCGCAGCTCGCTCTGCTGCCCGGGCACCTCGACCGGTCCGCGCGAGGGGAGTGGGCGCCCGCGCTGGAAACGTTGTGCGAGCTGATCAAGGACATCGAAGACCCGGACCGCGACACGACCTCGGCGCGGGCGAAGCTCTGGAGCCTGCCGCCGCGGCAGCGGAAGAAGATCGAACAGCACTGCGACCTGGTCCTGACCGGAGAGTTGAAGGACGCCCTGTGGTCACGCGCTCGCCACGACGCCGAGACGCACCGGCTCGGGGGAGATCGCGCTGACCGCGTCTGGGCCTACTTCAAACCGGATCCGGCCAAAGCACGGGCGCGGCACCCCGTCCCGAACTCGACCACTGCCGCGGACTGCTTCCGCGCGGTGTTCGCGAGCGCGCTGTTCGCCGTGGGACTGGGGAGCCTCGGCTGGCTCGTGCTGCGAGAGCTCCAAGCAGGCCCGGCAATCGCTTACTTCGCGATGCTCGCCAGTGGTGCTGTCGTGGCCAGAACAGGATTCGAGTGGCGATATCGAGCCATGCGGTTACGGACCAAGGAAGACGAGGTCGGCTACTTCGCGCAACGCGACGCTCCGGAAGGTGGGTTCGCCAACAAGGTCGACGGTGCCTTCCGGCACTTCGCCTCCTCTTACGCGCCGAAGGGCGTTGACAGGTCGGCTTGGTTGAACGAAACCCGCGGCATCCGCGCCACGCTGCGCGACGAAGTCGTCGAGCTGTACCGGGAGGAGCGGATCAACTACGAGCAGATCACCTGGCTCATCCGGTACCTGCTGCGGGATATCAGCCGGAAGTGGCGCGAGAACACCCTGTTCGCTCATCGCCGTCAGTACCGGACACCGCCGACGACGAAGGCCGGATGCCTGGCGGGTGCCGCGGTGGGCACGGTTGCGGCCCTCGCCGCGGAACGAGCCGCGCTGTCGTCCGACTTGCTCCCCGCCCTGGGCGCCGCGTTCCTCCTCGCGGTCACCGGCCGAGCCGTGGTCCGCGGCTGGTGGCGCATCGCGTCCGAGCGCCGAAGGCACCGCGAGGAAGTCCGGGACCACGAATCCACAATGGAAGCGCGGAATCTCGCGTACCAGCAGCGGAAGGACAGGCTCGACGCCACGCGCCCCACCGAGGAGGAGATGGAGACCTGGCTGCGCTGCGACCGGGTGCTGCTCACCGACGAAGCCTTGCGCCACTACCGATTGGCCTGGCGGGACATCACCGCGCACACGGTCATGCAGACCCCGGTGAAGAAGGGGGCCAAGCGAGCGCGCGTCGACGGAGGACCGTGGCGCTACTCGAAGTACGAGCTCCGGCTGTTCCTGCTCACCGCGGACGGGGTCCGGGAACTGGCCCGAGAGCTCGACGTCGAGACCGGCGACTTCCGCGGCTGCGAGCGCGGACATTTCCGCTTCGACGCCGTGTCCTCGCTGCGCGTCGTCGAATCGAGCAACTGCGGCTACACCCTGGACCTGACCCTGTCCAACGGGCCCGCCCGGACGATCGAGGTGACCGACCCCGACAGCGACGCGGAGCACCCCGCCCTCGACGAGGATCCGGCGCTGGCGCGAATCAGCCTCGACGCGAGCGGCTTCGCCCACGCCCTGCACGTTCTGGAAGGCATCGCCGCCGAAGGCAAGGCGTGGATCCACGGCACCACCTCAACGCGTCACCGCAAGACCGACCCCGGCGACGAAGCCGCGGCCTAGCTGGCTTCGGCGTCCGCATCCCGATCGGCCTGGCCGCGGTGGCTGACCCGCTGCTGAGCTTGAGCCTGATGTTGGCCGTTCGGGCGGTACCGGCCCCGGTCCGTTGGGCGAGGAGCCGACTGCCCTGCTGGTGGACGCGAGGTTTCGCCAAGTCCAACGACGGCGTTCAGGGCGTTCCTGGCGGCATCGATCCGAGCTTGCTGCGTGGAACCTTCCGCACTCGTGGAAGGATTCGTGCGGTGCGCTCGCCGACGATCTGTTTCTGCTCCGGTCAAGGCTTCTTCGGTGGCAGATGAGCTCGGGCAGGTGTGTCGGCTGGCCCAACCGAACAGGGACTCAGAGCCGTCACTGACGAAAGTAACTGAGGCCAGGCAGGTGGCGAGAACCTGCGAGCGGCTTGGGATGCCGAAGCGTTGCGTGACACGCCGAGGGGCCCCGAAGCAATTCCCGGGCGTGTCGGTAACGCTCGTATAAACACGGGCCCGCGTGTGTTAGGAATGTCCTGATCGCGCAGGGTGGCGCCAGCCCCTCGGGGCTGGCGAGGATCGCAACACTCGGTTCGGGTGGACCTGACGCCGTCGACTGACTCGAGTGGCGCCAGCCCCTCGGGGCTGGCGAGGATCGCAACAAGCTCGGCGATCTCGACGGCGGCGACCTCGTTGTCGTGGCGCCAGCCCCTCGGGGCTGGCGAGGATCGCAACCGGCAGCAGATCACCGGTATGAGCGTCGCCGAGCTGGTGGCGCCAGCCCCTCGGGGCTGGCGAGGATCGCAACGGGTGTGCGGGCGCAGTCGTCGCACTCGCAGTACGGGTGTGGCGCCAGCCCCTCGGGGCTGGCGAGGATCGCAACCCAGCTGCGCGCGGCTTACGACCCGTCCTCTCGCGCGTGGCGCCAGCCCCTCGGGGCTGGCGAGGATCGCAACGGATCAGGTGCTCCAGTCGTCGGTGATCACTGCGGTGGCGCCAGCCCCTCGGGGCTGGCGAGGATCGCAACATGATCAGGATCAGTTGTCGCCAACGTTGGCAACCGAAGTGGCGCCAGCCCCTCGGGGCTGGCGAGGATCGCAACACCGACCGTCGCAAGGATTGGGCAGGCAACAACCCCTGTGGCGCCAGCCCCTCGGGGCTGGCGAGGATCGCAACAGGTCAGTCATTGCTCCTCCAATTCGCCCGGTCCCCGTGGCGCCAGCCCCTCGGGGCTGGCGAGGATCGCAACCCGTGGTGGCACGTCTCGACGTTGAGGAGGGGGGGTGGCGCCAGCTCCTCGGGGCTGGCGAGGATCGCAACGACGCCGAGGGGCCGAGGATGCAGTTCGACGCCTGGTAGTGGCGCCAGCCCCTCGGGGCTGGCGAGGATCGCAACCGGGAACCCGGATGCCCACGAGGTGTACTTCGGGATGGTGGCGCCAGCCCCTCGGGGCTGGCGAGGATCGCAACCGGGAACCCGGATGCCCACGAGGTGTACTTCGGGATGGTGGCGCCAGCCCCTCGGGGCTGGCGAGGATCGCAACGAGGGCGCGAAGGCTGCCCGCGACTCGGCGACCCTCGAGTGGCGCCAGCCCCTCGGGGCTGGCGAGGATCGCAACGCCAACGGGACGACAGGAGAGCAACAGGAGCTAGTCGGTGGCGCCAGCCCCTCGCGGCTGGCGAGGATCGCAACGAGGACGAAACCGCAGTTCAAACCCAAAGAGATCAGAGTGGCGCCAGCCCCTCGGGGCTGGCGAGGATCGCAACAACCACGTCGTCCGGAACCCCAGCGGGGGGCCACGGGGTGGCGCCAGCCCCTCGGGGCTGGCGAGGATCGCAACTTGTACTTGGCGTAGGCGGTCGGGTTCGCGGAGAAGTGGCGTCAGCCCCTCGGGGCTGGCGAGGATCGCAACTCCTGCCTGCGAAAACGGGCCGGCGATCATATCGAGTGGCGCCAGCCCCTCGGGCTGGCGAGGATCGCAACTTCAGTTCGGCGACGACTCGGCCGCCGCGAAGCGCGTGGCGCCAGCCCCTCGGGGCTGGCGAGGATCGAAACGCGTCGTCAGGGATGCCGCGTTTCGCCAGCGCCAAGCGGCGCCAGCCCCACGGGGTTGGCGCAGATCGAAACGGGCATCCGCTTCGGGAAGAACGTCCTCGTCGTAGGCGTGTGCCGGTGTCGCTCGGATGGCGGTGCGTCGCCGGGACGCCGTAGCGGCCCATCAGGCGGTATGCGCTGAACGGGCTGCCGGAGGGGTGATGTAACGAACCGGGAGAGGGGCCGATAGGTAGTTGCATCGACCTGGCTGTTGGACCGGCAGTTTTGCAGGCATGTCGATGCGACCTGAATTCCGCGCAGGCTTGAAAGTGGAATATGACATCTAGCTGCTCGCTGCTTCTTGTCATGCCCATTCTCACTGCGAAATTCGGGTTTCGGTGGGCGGGAACCGGAGCTGTCGGTGGTCCCCGTTAGGGTTCGGCGCATTCTGGGAGTCGGTCTGCGATCTGGGGGATCCATGTGGGCGCACAGCGCGAACGTGCACGGGGTGCGGCACTTGTTGTCGGAGCACGCCCGTTCCACTGCGGCGTTGGCGGGAAGGTTCGCGAGGGAGTTCGGAGCCGAGGATCTCGGATTCGCTCTCGGGTTGTTCCACGACGCGGGCAAGGCGTGTGATCCGTGGCAGCGGGGGCTGCTGCGCGCGGAGCAGCGCGGTGGGCCTGTCGGGATACCGCACAAGGAACTGGGGGCGAATCTTCTGCGCCGAGTGGCGGGGTCGGCCGCAATGGCGATCCAAGGCCATCATGGCGGCCTCACCGAACTGGCCGACCTGCAGTGCTTGATCGCCGCGGACGCGGCGCGCGGGAACGATGAAGTCGAGTCCTTCCTCGGTTTGCTGTCCGAAGCGGAGAAGATCCTTGCCGGAGGGCCGGGTTCTCTGCTGCCGGATGGCTGGAAGCAGGGGAAGACGGTCGCGGAGATGGGGGTGCGTCTGGCGTTCTCCTCGCTGGTCGATGCCGATCACCTGGACACAGCGGCGCACGCGCAGGGCTTAGCGGCTCCCCAGGTGCGGGATGACGAGAACATCGGGGCTTTGCGCGACCGCTTCGAGGCTGCGCGCCAGGAGCGGTTGACAGCTCGAACCGGTTCCCCGGTCGATTCGATCCGTGAGCGGGTGTACCGGCGAGCCGTGGAGGGTGCCGGGGAGGCGCCGGGTGTCTTCCGGATGCCGGCGCCCACCGGAGTGGGGAAGACGTGGGCGTCGGCCGGGTTCGCGTTGGAGCATGCCGCCCGGTACGGGAAGCGGCGGGTGATCGTGGCGGTCCCGTTCATCACCGTCACCGAGCAGAACGCCGCTGAGTACCGGAGCATGCTCGGCGCCGACGCAGTGCTCGAACACCACTCGGCGGTCCGGCCGCCCGAGTCCGGTGCGGGCGAGCGCGCGATGCGAGGGGCTGCGGAGAACTGGGACAGCCCGTTCGTCGTCACCACGACCGTGCAGCTGTTCGATTCGCTGTTCGCGCGCAAGCCGTCCCGGATGCGCAAGTTGCACCGGTTGGCGAACGCGGTCGTCGTGCTCGACGAGGTGCAGGCGCTGCCGCTGCGCGTGCTCACCCCGATCTTGGATGCGCTCCGGACTCTGTCCGAGTACTTCGGTACGACGGTGTTGCTCGCGTCGGCGACCCAGCCGTCGTTCCCGGAGTTCGACGTGTGGCGAGGATTGCGGGTGCGCGACGTCGTCGACGAGCCTCGTGCGTTGTTCAGGGCGATGCGGCGGGTGCGGTATGAGTGGTGGCTCGATCCCAAACCGACGCTGGCCGAAGTCGGTGACCGCGCGGCCTCGCACGAGCAGGTCCTCGTGGTGGTGAACACGACGGCCGACGCTCGTTCGATCTTCCAGCAGTGGGCAGGCTCCGCGGCGACTGGGATTTTCCACCTGTCGACTCGGATGACACCGGCACATCGTCGTGCCGTGCTGCGGGAAGTGCGCGAGCGGTTGACCGGTGGGCGGCAGATCCGGCTGGTTTCCACCCAGCTGGTCGAAGCCGGGGTGGATCTGGACTGCCCGGTGGTGTTGAGGGCTTTCGCTCCGGCCGAAGCGCTGCAGCAGGCCGCGGGACGGGCGAACCGTGAGGGCAGGCTCGGCAAGGACGGTCTGGTGGTCATCTTCGACGCGGAGGACATGTCCAGCCCCGCTGGTTACAAGATCGGATCGCAAGTGACCGCCGAGATCTTCGGTCCGCACGGAGACGTCGAAGTGCGGCCGGACGACATCGACGCCCTGGATCGCTACTACCGAACGGTCTACCTGCGATCGAACGCCGAGTACGGCACCCGGGCGGCGGAGATCCAGCGCAACCGGAAGCGGCTCGATTTCCAGTCGGTCGCTGAGGGGCCGCCATTGCCGGCGGGCGCGAGTCAAGGGCGTGATTCCACGTTGGCCTTCCGGATGCTCGACGACGACACCGTGCCGGTCGCCGTCACCGATCACGGCGGCCCGACACCGGCAGCGGATCTCGTCGCCGGGCTGCGCGCCGAACCTGAAGCCGCGGGGCCAGTGCTCCGCCAGCTGCAGCCCTACCTCGTGGCGCTGCCGAAGCGGCTGCTGCACGACCCGGCGATCGGAGCGTTGTGCAAGCCGGTGTTCGGCGACCTCTACGAATGGACCGGGCCCTACGACGAGCACTACGGCATCGACACCACCAGCGCTTCCGAACAAGAGGTGTGGTGACCGCGCGGTAGCTAGCGACGATTCGCCCTAGAAAGTTTTCGGCGTCAATGAGTCTCGAATTGCGTGTCGAGGTGACGTCCGGTGGTGCGCGCCGATGACTGATCCGCATTGTCGGTGGTATCCGGTACCTATTCCTGGTGAAGCCAGGGCAACAGGAAGGGATCGTGGTGAGCGAAGATTTGCCGCGTTCGTCGGAGGGGGCTCCTCCGGTGAGCGTGCAGGTGTGGGGGCCGGGGGCGCTGTTCACGCGGCCGGAGTTGAAGGTGGAGCGGGTCTCGTACCCGGTCATCACTCCGACAGCGGCCATCGGAGTTCTGGAGTCGATTTTCTGGAAGCCGGAGTTCCGCTTCATTCCCGTCGCGATCGACGTGCTCGCGCCGATCAAGCAGTTCACCCAGCGTCGGAACGAGACCACTGACATCGCCCCGTTGAGAGCGGCGCTGGCGGGCCGCACGGTGGATGCGGCCGAGCACCGGACGCAGCGGCATTCGGTGTGCTTGCGGGACGTGTGCTACCGCATTCACGCACATGTCGAGCTGCGGGCGCACGCGACGAAGCCGGTCGCCGCCTACCGGGACCAGTTCCGCCGACGGGTGGACCGGGGGCAGTGCTTCCACCAGCCGTACCTGGGGACGCGGGAGTTCAGCGCCTACTTCGGCCCGGTCGACGAGCAGGAGCGGATCTCCACGAGCGCCGATCTCGGGGTCATGCTGCACAGCGTTCACCATGACGATGCGGGAGTGCGTTTCTCCTGGTTCGACGCGGAGTTGCGAGGTGGCCGGATGCTGGTTCCGCCCGTCGGCAGGGGCCTCGTCGAGCCGGTGGGGGCGTGAATGCTGCTGCAACGCTTGGTCGGCTACGCGGAGGAGAACGTCACGACGCCGCCGTTCCACCGGGAGCGGGAGTTCCTGTGGCGGCTCGACCTGTTCACCGACGGTCGTGAGACCCGGCTGACCGACCTTCGAGAGCCGGACGGCAAGCGCCGCGGCCAGCGCAGGGTCGTCCCAGCGGTGACGCGGACGGTCGGTGTGGCGCCGCAGCCCGGTGCGGACGACATCCAATACGTCTTCGGGTGGGGTGACGACACCACCAAGCCGAAGCGCGTCGCCGAGTGCCACGAGCGGTTCGTGGCGTTGGTCCAGGATTGGTCGAGCAGCGATCCGGGTGACGCGGCCGCGCTGCGTCTCCTTCGCTTCTACGGGGAAGAGCCTCGTCCTTCGCGGCCCGAGGGAACGACCGCGAAGGAAGGTGTCCTGATCGCCGTGGATGACGAGCTGATCATCCACCGGCCCTCGTTGCTTCGGTTCTGGACTGCAGAAGTGGCCCGCCGCAAAGGTGGGAAGGCGCCGCGTGCCGGGTTGTGCCTGGTGTGCGGGGAGACGCGTCCGTTGGTGGACTCGATGCCGAGCGCCGTCCCGAAGCGCCTGGTACCCGGGGCGGGCAACGATGCCGCGCTGGTGAGCGTCAACGCATCCGTTTTCGGTTACGGCCTGACTGTCGGACTCGAACACACTCCGATCTGCTTCGACTGCGGCAACGCGGTGGGCAGCGGCCTGACGCATCTGCTCGGAGGACGCCATGCGCTGAACCTGTCCGGACAGGACAGTCGGCTTGCCTGGTGGGTCATGGGCGCTGAAGAACCGGACGTGCTCAGCGGATTCTCCACCGGGCCGGATCCGGACCAGGTCAACGCACTCCTCAAGCGCCTGCACTCCGGAGAGCTCGCGCGAGCTGAGGAACTGGCGCAGACCGTGGCCGGTGAGGAACGGTTCTGCTCGCTGACCGTGGGGGGTAACGCCTCGCGGATCATGGTTCGGGACTGGGTCGACATGCCGTTGGCGACCGCGATGCTGCACTTGGCGCGTTGGTACCGCGACCTGCTCATGGTCACCCCGTTCGATGACGCGCCGGTCCCGTTCGGGCTGTGGCAGCTCGTCCTCGCCACCGGCCGGTGGGAGGAGCAGGCGGAGAGCAAGGGGCGCTACGTCGAGATCGGTAAGAAGAACGGTCGGCGCCGCGAACACGTGCAGCGCGATCTGCTCGCTCGCGCGTTGCGCGGACGCCCCCTCCCGCCATCGGTACTGCATCACGTCCTGCACCGCATCGCCTCCGACGGCCGCATCGACGCGCCCCGCGCCGCGCTCGTGCGGCTGGCGTTGTGCGATCCCAAGAAGAAGGAGTCTCGAGTGACTGCCGGCCTCGATGAGAACAACACGGACGCCGCATACCTCTACGGCCGGATCTTCGCGCACCTGGAGAAGATCCAGTACAAGGCGCACAGCAGGGAAGTCAACACGACGTTCGCCGACCGGTTCATGGCCTCGGCGATGGGCAATCCCACCTCCGCGGTGATGGCCGGACGGAAGATGGCCACGGCGTGGCTGAGCAAGATCCGCCGGAACCCGAAGACGCGGGCGTCCGAACCGGCCCTGCGCAGGGCGCTCGACGAGCTCGTGTACAAGCTCGACTCGGCCGAGTCGATCGCGGGATTCTTCCCGGTCCAGCGCCAGGCTCAGTTCGTCCTCGGCTACCACCAGCAACGGGCGGAGGACGCGCGCCAGGTCCGCGCCTACCAGGACAAGAAGGACGCCGAGGCCGACGGCGCCGAGGACTGAGCCTTCCCCTCCGCACCTCCACTGCAACGAAAGGTTTTCCATGAGCATCGACTCGCACCTCGACCCGGCCGTCCGCCACGACATGGTCTTCCTCTTCGAGGTCACCGACGGCAACCCGAACGGCGACCCCGACTTCAGCAACCGTCCCCGCATGGACGAGGAGACCGGGCACGGTCTGGTCACCGATGTGGCGATCAAGCGCAAGATCCGCAACACGTTGCCGCTGGCGGCCGACGGCGACTCGAGGTACGGGATCTTCGTGGAAGCCGGTCACGCGCTGAACACGCGACTCCGCGAGTCGTTGACCGCCAACGACATTCCCGTCTCCGACAAGAAGAAGCCCACTGCGGAGCAGAAGCAGGCTGCCCGAGACTGGCTGACCGAGAAGTACGCCGACATCCGCCTGTTCGGCGCGGTCCTCTCGACCGGGGATACCAAATCGTTGGGGCAGATCTACGGCCCGCTCCAGGTCACCAACGCCCGCAGCTACCACCCGATCATGCCTCAGCAGCACTCGATCACTCGAGTCACCCAGACCAAGCAGGAGGACATCGACGACGGCGAGAGCACCGAGATGGGCGGGAAGTGGACGGTTCCCTACGGCCTCTACAAGGCCGAGCTCTACTACTCCGCCGCACGCGGACAGCAGACCGGAGTCGACGGCCGGGACCTGGAGCTGGTCTACCGGACGCTGGAGATGATGTTCGACCACGACCGCTCGGCCGCGCGGGGCACGATGACGGCCCGCGGGCTGTACGTGTTCAGCCACGACAACGCCTTCGGGAGCGCCCCGGCGCACAAGCTCACCGAACGGGTCTCGGTGGGCCTCGCCGAGCACGTCAGCGGACCGCCGCGGTCCTTCGGCGACTACGTCGTCAACGTGGCCGATGACGATCTTCCCCGGGGCGTGACGCTGTCCAAGCTGCTGGCCTGATCGTCGTGGACGAGACGCGCGCTGCCGGGGAGGAATGGGCGAGCATCCCGATC
Organism: Saccharopolyspora antibiotica; assembly: GCF_047200635.1. Lineage (NCBI taxonomy): Bacteria > Bacillati > Actinomycetota > Actinomycetes > Pseudonocardiales > Pseudonocardiaceae > Saccharopolyspora > Saccharopolyspora antibiotica. The sequence goes on from NZ_JBJZOI010000002.1 coordinate 97,048, forward strand.
TCGGCGATCGAGCACTACGCCTACTGCCCCCGACAGGCCGCGCTGATCCACTTGGATCGCCACTTCACCGACAACGTCGACACCCAGCGCGGGCATCTGGCCCACGAAGTCGTCGACGCGGGCGGCCCCGGTGTGTCGCGCACCGGGGTTCGCACCTGGACCGCGCTGGCCGTGGTGCACGAAGAACTCGGGGTGCACGGCATCTGCGACGTCGTGGAGTTTCCCGATGGCGAACCGTTGCCGGTCGAGCACAAGTCCGGTTCGTACCGGCCGGGCGGCGCTGCTGATCTCCAGGTAGCGGCTCAAGTGCTGTGCCTGCGCCGCATGTTCCACGCTGCGGTCCCCAGCGGGGTGATCTTCGCAGGACGTCGTCGGCGCCGTTACGAGGTCGTCGTCGACGAAGCGCTGGAAGTCCGGTTGCGATGCGTGCTCGATGCGGTGCGCCGCACCTTCCGGACGGACGCCTTGCCCGCGCCGGTCAACGACACGCGGTGCGATCGCTGCTCACTGAAGGAGAACTGCATGCCGGCCGTGCGGGTCGACACCGCATCACTGTTCACACCTCGTGCGCTGGGGGAGTGGGATGACTGAACTCCTTCGCACGTTGTTCGTCACCACCCCGGGCACGAGCCTGCACCTCGAAGGCGACACGGTGCGCATCTACCATCCCGAACGGGCTGGCCGAAACGTGCTGCCCCTCGTCCGGATCGAGCAGCTCGTGGTGTGGAAGGGCGTCGAAGTCACCAACGACCTGCTGCTGCGATGCGCCGCGGACAACCGGGGGGTGACGTGGCTGTCTCGCAACGGGCGCTTCCTGGGGAGGGTCGGTGGGAACCAGATCGGAAATCCGGTTCTCCGGCTTGCACAGGTTCGCGCCTACGACGACCCCGAACGACGCCTGGAGATCGCGAAGTCCTTCGTCGCGGGAAAGCTGCAGAATTACCGACAGCTGTTGCTGCGCATCGCCCGCGATGCGGAACCCGCCCGGCAAGGCCAGATCCGGGAGCTGGCAGCCGCGCACGCAGACTCGTTGACCGCGGCGGCGAGCGCCAGCTCGCTGACCGACCTGCTCGGTGTCGAGGGAGCGGCCGCCCGGTTGTACTTCCAGAACATGCCCCTGCTGGCGAAGGCGGTTCCGCCGGGACGAACCCGCCGCCCGCCTGAAGACCAGTTCAACTGCCTGCTGTCCTTCGGGTACGGGATGCTCCGCGTGGCGATCACCGGAGCGCTCGAACAGGTCGGGCTCGATCCGTACGTCGGTTACCTGCACGGAGTTCGCTCCGGAAAACCTTCGCTGGCGCTCGACCTGATGGAGGAGTTCCGGCCACTGCTCGTCGACCGATTCGTCCTGTCGCTGTTCAACAGGAAGGAGATCAACGCCAAGCACACGATCAACGACCCTGCTGGTGGTGTGGCACTCACCGACGACGGCAGGGCATTCGTCCTCGATCGCTGGTCCAAGGCGCGCGAACGAACCTGGCGGCACTCGGCTCTCAAACGCGATGTGCCGGCGGGTCTGCTCCCCAACGTGCAGGCCCGGTTGCTGGCCCGGCACCTCAGGGGAGATCAGCCCGCCTACCAGCCGTGGATCGGGAGTTGATGTGGAACTCCTGCTCACCTACGACGTCGACACCACCACCCCCGCCGGGCGACGACGACTCCGGCGAGTCGCGCAGGCCTGCGAAGCGTACGGAGTCAGGGTGCAGAAGTCCGTGTTCGAGATCGTCATGAGCGAGGTGCAACTGCTGCTCCTGCGCCGACGCCTGCTCGACATCATCGACCCGGGCCTGGACAGCATCCGCGTCTACCGATTGCCGGCCAAGTCCTTCGCCGAAGCCCAGCACCTCGGGCACTCGCCACCAGCCGGTCACGACACCCCGCTGATCTTCTGAGCGAGGCTTGGGAGCGGGAAGCGCCGTGCGACACGCCGGGGGTGTCCGAAGTGATTCTCGGGCGTGTTGGTAACTTTTAGTTGGGTCTCTTGCTGAGCCAGGCTGTTTTCCCTGTTTGATCAGGGTGGCATCGGCCCTCCGGGGCCGATGAGGATCGCAACGCCAGCGGAGTTAGGATCGGTACAAGGGCCTGAATGTGGCATCGGCCCTCCGGGGCCGATGAGGATCGCAACACGACGCGACCCGCGTCGACAACGGCGGCACCAGCGTGGCATCGGCCCTCCGGGGCCGATGAGGATCGCAACCGCGCTTCTGCGCGATGCTGCCGACGATCTCCGCGCTGTGGCATCGGCCCTCCGGGGCCGATGAGGATCGCAACTCTCGCACGAGTTCGTCGATCGCTCCGCGCACCGTGTGGCATCGGCCCTCCGGGGCCGATGAGGATCGCAACTCTCGCACGAGTTCGTCGATCGCTCCGCGCACCGTGTGGCATCGGCCCTCCGGGGCCGATGAGGATCGCAACAACCCTGAGGAGACCCGCCGCGTCCGTGACGCGCTCAGTGGCATCGGCCCTCCGGGGCCGATGAGGATCGCAACCTCCATCGCCCGGGCCAGCACGGCGCGGATCTCCTCGTGGCATCGGCCCTCCGGGGCCGATGAGGATCGCAACGTCGGCGGATCATCGGCCATGCGCGCCATCTACCTGTGGCATCGGCCCTCCGGGGCCGATGAGGATCGCGCCAATACCCGCCGATGAGGTGACATGGCATTCCATCTGATCCGAGGTGACGCCGCAGGGGACCTCGGGGACAACACCGACCTGGACACCTCGGTCCATCCGCCGCAGGCGCGGCACCTGCACTTCGCCGTGGACGCCTGGGCCGGCGATGACCTCATCGAACGGTTCCCCGTCCTGTTGGTCACCGACCGCCTCGCTGCCGCCCTGGACGCATCCGAACTGGGCTCATTCCAACTTCGCGACGTGGAGATCACCGTGGAGCCCGAAGGCAGCGAGCTGATCGAGGAGCTCGGCCTCGGCGCCTTGCCCGCGTTCCGATGGCTGCATGTCACCGGTGCCGCAGGTCGTGACGATATCGGCACCGATGCCCAAGCTTCCCTCGTGGTGTCCGATACCGCGCTCGCGGTCCTGCGCGAGTTCAACCTCGACGGATCCGACATCGACAACTACGAAGGCTAAAACGCGTGCCCCGGGGATACCCGGTCCCCTTCAGCGATGTCACTAGGCAGAGGCGCGTTATCGGAACAGGCTCGATCTTTCCGGCGAGTTGTCCGCCCACGACACGTTTTCCCCGCGTCGAGAATGCGTGGCCCCGGGCGGGCACCTGAGTAAAGATCACCCGTAAGTGGTGCTCCGGTTCAGGTTGGCAAGGTTCGAGCCGATGAATTTCCCCGATGGGCATGGAGCGCGACGCAAGGGCGTAGTGCGTCAGCTCGCAGCACAGGTGGCATCGGTGCAGTGCTGGAAGCGGCCACGTCTGTGCACGGCGGGTACCGGGATGAGCGCGCCCCACGGTGAACCGTCCCCGTGAGCGAGAGGGGGCGACGGGCCTCGCCGGCGGCACGGAAGAAGGCGTTGGTGCTCGTCGATGTCGAGAACGTGATCGGCGGCAAGGCTCCGCGGACGATGTCATCCGCGACCGGGTGAGTGCGTTGCTCGCGGCGGTGCCGAGTGCTTCGGCGGTGGCGCTCTCGCGCCCGGCGTCGGAGAGCGAACGCGTTGCTGCCGCCGGGAACGCCGAATCCACGCCTAGCAGCGTTCTGCGAGACCGTCGCGAACTTGCGGTGCGGCGTTGAAGTCGGTTCGGTCTACGGTCTCTATTCGACGGCAGCCCAGCTGCTCCCCGCGACCGTTCCTCCGCTCACCATGGTGCTGCACACCAGCATGGGTGGTGTGGGTGTCCTGATCTTCGCGATCGGGCGTTGGCGACAACTCTGCGCGCGTGCGGAACGCACCGTCGCGGTCTTGCTGTGGAAGAGCCTGCTGGACCGGTGCCTTGCTGCACGCGAACCATCAGAACCTTGCGCCGAATGCGCTGTGCACTGCGGTTTTGCCCTAGAGGAAAGAAAAATTAGGGTGCTTATAGCAGTTTAAGCAGATCTTAATTTGATCGGAATATTCCTGAGCTGGAGATGCACTTGAGGTGGATATCGAATCTAGCTTCTGGTCATTGCTAAATGCGTTGTGGTCGCGTATACATGCTCCATGTCCTCTTCTCTGCTCGTCGAGTATGAGCGCCTTGTTTCGGTTGAGTTTGGCGCGGTCTATTTCGGGAATTGGCCGCTGGATGCTCGCCATGATGCCCCCCATATGTTTCCGGGCCACGAGCCGCCCGGCGTCGCGTTTACGGGAACCGGCGTTGGGGTCTATTCGGATTGCTACGATGATGAGCTGATGCAGTTGGATATCAGGTTCTACGAATCTGATCCTCACTGCGAAGGCGTCAAAATTGGAAGCGTTGGAGGTGAGTTCTTCGTATCCTCTGATCGGTTGGCGCCTGCGACAGTGAATTTGGCCCCAGTGGACCCGCTTGATCCGCCGTTTCGGGGAAATGTCGGCGTTCGTGTTACTCATGTCGATTTGGGCAAAAACGACGACCCGGCCGTCAGGGACAAATGGAACATTGACATCTGGCCCATTTTGCTTAAGTAGTCGTATTTGCGAAGCCCGTATTATTGACTGTTAAATACTGTCAGCGCTGGATAGATCGGGAACTACGGTCGAATGCCGTCAACGGCTGATGTTCAGAAACGAGGCGACCTGCCTTTGCGCGGTAAAAGGTCAATTGTCGGTCAGCGCCATGTGGCCGACCGGGGGTGCGGCTTGTGGTCGTCCTGCCGCGAGGACGAGGCGCCGGTGCCTGAGGTGCCGAGGCTGTGGGTGGGGCGACTTCGACGATGAGCAGATCGGCGGCGACCCCGGGGGACAACGCGCCGGTGCGGTGGGTGATGCCGAGCAGGTTTGCGGTTCGCGTGGTGGCCAGGTCGAGTGCTCGTTCCGCGGTGTATCCCAACTGGGTGGTGCAGAGCTCCCGAGCGTCGGCGGGTTCGGCTCCTGCTGGGGTGGGGTGGGCGCGTAGGCGGCGTGCGAAGGCTGCGGCTGGGGTGGAGTGGTTGCGGATGAAGTCGTGGTCGTTGTCGAGTAGGGCGTCGGCGACCTCGGAATCGATCGTGGTGCGCAGGGGGTGAGTGTGCTCGCGTCCAGGGTGCGGGTGGGGGAGTGGTGCGGGAAGTTGCCGCGTCCCGCGTCTCTTCACCGGCTCAGTTTCCGGTTCGTGCGGCCGAGAGACGATGCTCGTGGAGCCCCGTCTGCCGCGCTCGAACCCCGCATTCGGGCCGGCCCCCTCTCGTGCGAGTCCAGGATCGGCATCGGCGGAACACTCCCCGCATGCGTGGCCGTGGCTCGGCGGGCGGCGGACTTGGGCGTATTCATCCTGTCGTCGAAGGACCAGCCCCTCGGCCAGGCCCCATCCACCGTCAACAGCCGATTCGCAAGTTTCAAATTTGTTCGTGCCGTCGTGATTGCAGATGTGGGCAAGAAGTCGGTATCTTGAATCTTCGCCGCGTTATCTTAATCGGGACGTTGGCCTGTCCGGGTCACGGTGAGGACGTTCGGTGGGCCGGCAGAGACCGCTGCTGTCGCTGACTCGCGTCCGAAGTGTTCGAAGCACTCCCGTTTCGCAGCGTGGCGGAATATTGTCGACGGGCGTAGTGGACTCGAGGCGCGAGAGGTTGTCGAAGTGAACTCAGGAAGTGATTCCGGTGGAAGGCGGGCTCGGCCCCAGGTTGCGAGCGGGCGGAGCCGCTTAGGTCGGGAACTTCGGCGCCTGCGCCGGAACAACGGGTTGTCGGGGCCACGGCTGGCGGAGTTGCTCGGATGGTCCCAGTCGAAGGTGTCGAGACTGGAAAACGGAGAGCGATCGGCAGCGGTGGCGGACGTGGCCGCTTGGTCCGAGGTCGCCGGAGCCGATGAACGCACCCGCGCGCGGCTGATGGAGTTAGCCGCAAGTCTGCTTTCCGAGGTGACGGGCTTGCGAGCCCTGCATCGAGGCGCACTGGAACGCAGGCAGTCCGAGCTGCAGGGCATGGACGCCCAGGCCAAGCTCGTTCGCCAGTACCAGCCTCTCGTCGTGCCGGGCGTCTTCCATACCGAGCCGTACGCGCGTGGGTGCATCGCTGCGGCGAATCTGACAGCCGAGAAGGATGTTGACGCCGCGGTGGCCAAGCGTCTGGAGCGAGGGCGGAGGGTGATCGCCAGTGGAGGGCAGCGCTACCACACGATCGTGTGCGAGTCGGCATTTCGGTGGCGACCGGTGGGGGTCCCGTCGGAGGTGCTTCCGCAGCTGTTGCGGCATCTCGCCTGGGCGGTCGATCAGCGCGGCATTACGATGCAAATCGTTCCGGATGGTGCACCGACTGCTGCACTTCCGCAATGCGGGTTCACGATCTGGGAGTGGGAGGACGCCGACGAACCGGACCTGGTCCTCGTGGAGACCCCTCCCGCGGAGGTCACTTTCACCGGAAAGGACGACGTCGGGATGTTCGAACTCGTGTGGCAGGGCATGGTCGAGTCAGCCCTGTCCCCGAGCGACTCCCGAGAATTGATCAGACAACTCGCCGAAGCCTGACTTGGCCGTGCTAGCAGTCGTCGGCGGGAATGGCCCCAGGAGGCAGCATGTCGCTGGCGCAATATCCCTGGCCGACCAGCTTTTCCGAGGCCGAGTGGCGCAGGAAGAGCACCGAGGGCTCTTGCGTAGAGGTCAACTACGGCACCTGCGAGCGAGTGGCTGTGCGCGACTCCAAGGACCCTGGCGGAGCGGTGCTGGTGTTTGAACGGAGTGCGTGGCGGGATTTCCTGGCCGCTGTGCGAGGAGATTTCCCCAGCGTCCGCTGAACGCTGAGGCGCGGCGCGGTCGGACAGGTGGCTGGCTCCGCAGGACTGCCGCGGGCGCTGGTCGCCGTCGTCGTGTGCTCGGCGGCGTTGCGGGACTTCCACATTTCGTCCGGCACCGCGGTAGGCGGTGTCGATGATCACGCGGATCTCGGCGGCCGCGAGAGCATCGGCGAGGCAGTGTTCGCGGGCCGCGCCCATGCCGTGCCGTGCTCCGGGCAACGCGGGTGAAGCCCAGATCAGCCGCCCGGCTGGATCCGCGTCAACCTGCACGCTGACCTCGCGTTGTTTGTGTTTACCGGAGCAATACGGGCGATCCCGCCCCGAAGCCATGCCGGCCCGGTCGATGCGCAACAGCGTTCCGTCGATGATGACGAATGCCTTCTTGGCCGCGTTGATGATCGCCTCGTCGAGTCCGGGAGCCAGGGCCGCCCGGACCTGGGGGCTTCGTGGACGTAGCGGAACACCGTCGTCGTGCCGATGCCGAAACCGGTCGCCAGGTCGGCGTAGGTCACGCCTATGCGCAGCTGGGCCAGCACGAGCAGTGCTTGTCGGCCTGCTTTCCGCCGCCGCCACCGGTTCGGCGTAGCCGGCGCTGGTGCCGTGAAGACCCGGCCAGCATGTTCAGCGCGCGACTGGACACCGAGATCTCTGACGGGCAGGAGAGCACCTCGAACCTCCTGGTGCGGACACAGTTGATCTAGTCGGTCCACTCGTCTAACAGCGGATTCACTCATCTCCGCACCCGTCCTCACCCGCACCGGGGCCGAACGGAGCCAAGTGGAAAAGGTTCAGTGCCAATCAGGGGCAGCAACGTGCCGATAACCAGTAAGAATCAAGATCTGGGGGTCGGATCGTCCGAAACCAAGAGCCACCAGGCGGGCGTGCTGTGGCTGGTCCACCTGGGTGTTCTCCGTTGAGAGCTGGCATATATTGGCATAATGTCGGATGCATGATGCTGACGTATGTCGCACGCCCCGCCTCTCTCCTTCGCTGGTGGCTTCGTCCGCACCAGAGCTGGTCGGAACGGCGTTTCCCCTGATCGGCGCACGCTACGATCTCATGTTCGCTGGTCAAGCAGGATCGCGGCTGAAAGACGGTGCGGCTGGCGTCGCCACGCTGGTCGGCGCTGTTCAGCGGACGGCGCTGCGCGGATGTGCGGACGACAGCACGCGAAGATCCTGAATAGAACCCGTCTTCGTCGGGAACTGCTCTGCTGTTGGTCCCATCGTCGGTGTGGTTCCACCGGCCTCGTGCGAGGGAGCCGAAGAAGTGTGCGCGCCGAGCGCAACATGGCAGCGCGCCACTGACACGCTTTTCCGTGAACGGGGACCCTGCCTTCGGCAAGGTAAGTGGTGACGCACTCAGCTCCGGGTCCTGTGTGTCGCCTGGGAGGTCGGAAGCTTGGTTAATCCGCGGCACTTCCGCGGTGCGGTGCCAGCGCCTTGGCTCCGGACAGGGGTGTGCTTTGGAGTGCTCCAGCGCCAGGAGGCGAGGATGGCCACGGACAGCCAGCGAACAGGAAGAACGCTGCAGCCTAAGGTGGTGAAAAAGGCGATCGCCATACTCGAGTTCGTTTGTGATTCACCGACACCAGTGGATCTCGGAATGGTGATGCGCTCCTCCGGTGTGCCGAGGTCGACGGCGCACAGAATCCTCAAAACGTTCATCGAACATGGTTTAGTCGAGCGCCTCAAGCACGGTTACGTCATGGGCGGAAAATGGATTTCGCTGCACCGTCGATCATCGCTGATTGGCATGGTGGACCACGCGAAACTTGTGCTGACGCCGCATTTGATCGAACTGCACGGTCGAACAGGCGGGGCCGCGGTCGCTATTAGCATCCTTAGGGGCGCCAAGGTTTCCTATCTGGATACGGTGCACCTCCACCGACACCTGCACATCGTCAAGGGGATCGTTAGAAATGAGGTGCCCCCGCACTGCACGGCGGCTGGAAAAGCTCTGCTCGCGCACCACCTGGACGACGCGGACGATGTCTTCGAATGCCTTGAATCGTTCACCGACGCAACCGTCACCGACCCGTTGAAGCTGCGTTCTGAACTGGAGGTGGTACTTAGAAAGAGCGTAGCGTACTCCCGTGAGGAGTACATGGTGGGCGTATCGAGCGTGGCAGCGCCGATCATCTTTCCGGGGCAGACAAGGCCATCTGCGGCGATTAGCGTCATCGATTCAACCGAGCGGATCGACCTGTTCGTCTGCGCACTGCTCGTGCGTCAAGCATCGAAGAAGATTTGCGCAGAACTTGCGGCGGCCAGCTCGCCGCCCCGGAGCGTACGTCGGCCTTGGGGCGACTCTGATAAGAGGTCCTAGTCTCCTGGTGGCGGCGTTGAGCAGGCGTTGCATCCCATCCGGTGTCACATCACCGGAAGCGTCGGCCAGCGTCCAGCCGTTCTGATCGGCCAACGGTGCCAGCAACCCCCGCACACGAGCACCCGCCCGACGCCGCGGTTCTACCCGTGAGAACCGGTCGGCCACTCGCCCCAGCAGGTCCTCCAGACCCGCCCGCCATGCAGCAAGATCCTGATCCATGTCCAGAAGATCGCCAAACTACCGGACTCAGATCACGAACTGCTGCTGGACGACGACCACGATGCCGCCACCGCCATGACGCAACTGTGGTGCTGGGCAGGGTGATGTCGGCGGTGCTGGCTCCGGTCCGGTCGGTGGCGTTGGTGACCGTGAACCGAACGTGGTTGTCCGGGCGTAGTGCGTTGAGGTGAAAACGCGTCGCCGTGCCGCCGCGCTCGGTGGCTCCGCAGCGTCCCGCGCGGGCGGGCACGGCGTGGCACCTCCTTTCGTGGGGAACCGGGCAGGTAGTGGGGTTTGCCGGTGTTCAGATCCGGCCGTGATGGTTCGGGTTCAGGCGTGGGCGGCTGCGTGCCGGATGTAGTTACGACGTCCGATGGCCCCGCCTGCGCGACCTGGAGGGACCGCGAGTGCGTCGACAAGAGCGGTGAGATTGGAGGTGACGTGGTCGCGGGCCGCGGCGCGGGAGCACTGGAGGCGGTCGAGGTCGCCGGGGCGGAGTGATCCGTAGTTGAGGTGCCATGCGGCTGTGTCGACCGCCAGGTCCAATCCGTAGAGGCGGCGCACCGGGTCGAGGAGCGCGAAGTGGCCGGGGTGGGCGGCCACGAGGTCGTCGAGCGTTTCGAGGGCGCGGCGTGCGAGGTGGACGCCGGCCAGGTACTCCACGTCCGCGAGTGCCGGATCTGGTCCGAGGGAGCTGACCAGGACGCGTTCCTGGAATGCGAGGAGTTGGCGTGGCGAGTGACCTTGGCCGTTTCCGGTGGCGTCGGTGCCGTGGGCGGCGAGCTGCTTCCCGGCTTCGAGCAGGAGCAGGCGGGTGTCGCCTCCGGCGGCGTGGAAGCTGCGGGCCATGCCCTCGTAGGTGGTGAGGCGGTTGGTGCTGAGCGTGCCGTGCGCGCCGCAGAGGCGTCGGCAGGTGCCGGCGACCTGTTCGAGTGTGGTGGCGGCGTGGACTTTCGCGAGGGTGCGGTCACGGTTGGCGGCCAGCCACGGCGCGTACGAGGCGTCGTCGTCGGGATCGGCGATGATGGATTCGGCGATGTAGTGGTCCCGGACGGTGTCGGAGTAGGCGGTCGCGGCGAATACTCGCGCCACAGCGGAGGCGAGTTCGCCGCTGTGGGCGGGCAGGTTGATCGCGGGGGCTTCGGTGGGGCCGGTGAGGCGCTGTACCTGGAACCGGTAGGTGATGGCGATGCAGGCGCGGGCGGCGGCGGTCATGGCCACGGTCGCGGAGGTCACGGCGGCGTTGACGCCTCCGAGGCTGCGCGCAAGGCGCTGGTGCGGGGTGCAGGGGTCGGTGAGTTCCCCGTCGGTCATGGTGGCGGTGTCGGCCAGCCACCATCCGGCGGGGATCTCGGCCTGGTCGAAGCGCAGCAGTGAGAAGTCCAAGTTCACCTGCCCACCACCGGGAATTGAGGTGACGCGCACCTGGGGGTGTGGTAGCCGGCAGGCGAAGGCGTGTACCCCGTGGTCGGTGCCGTTGTGGATCAGGCGGGCGTTGACGACGGCGGCGCGGTCCAGGCCGGTCCAGGACACGTTGGGCATGAACTTCAGCGCCGCGTCGTCGGGGGTGGTGAGGGTGAAGTTGTCGCGGTCGGGGTTGTAGCGCGCTTCGGTGCGCATCCGCATCTGCGATCCGCCGCGTCCGAGTTCGGTTGCGACGATGACCCCCGGTGCCCGCAACGCGTCGAGGTCATCCAGAAGGGGCGCGAGGTCGGGATTGGGGTGGCCGCAGTCCATGAATGCGGTGGTGGCCACGCCGAAGTGCACCATCGCGGCGTGCATCATCGCTGGGTCGACGATCCCGGCCCATTCCATCCCGGCGAGCATCCGTCCGGGCTGGTGGTGCAGGGCGCGCGCGGGCCCGAGGGTACGGCCGAGGGCCTGGAGCCGATGATAGGTGGCCGCTACCCCGTCGGTGTCGGTGGCGAACTCCGGGGCGGAGAGAAGTTCGTCGAGCTCGCGCCACACGGGCTGTCGGTCGGGGAACAGGGCGGGCGGGTTCGCGGGCATCAGGCAACCTCGGTGTACCAGTAGCGGCGCAGATTCCACGAGCGCCTGGGTAGGCGGGGGCGGTGGTGGTGCTGGCGAGGTGCCTCGGACAGCAGGGCGTGCGCGTTCGACCCGGACAACCCGAAGCTGGACACGGCTGCGGCTCGTGTTCCCCTGCGTGGCCAGTGGACGAGAGAGGTGGGCACCTTCAGGGCGCTGGTGTCCCAGTCCAGGACCGGGCTCGGGCTGGTGTGATGCAGGGATTCCGGGATACGTCCGTGTTGGAGCGCGAGGACGGTTTTGATGAGCCCGGCGATCCCGGCGCAGGGCTCCAGGTGCCCGATGTTGGTTTTCACGCTGCCGACGTAGCAGGTGTTGGGGTTGCTGCCGTACACCTCGTGGAGGGCTTCGAGTTCGATTGCGTCGCCGACTTGGGTTCCGGGGCCGTGGGCTTCGACGTAGCCGACCGCTTCGGGGCGGAGTCCGGATTCGGTGAGGGCCTGCCGCATCATGCGTATCTGTCCGGGTGCGGAGGTGGCGACGATGTTGCGTCCGGATTGCCCGTTGGCGTTGAGCGCCGATCCGTCGATGACTGCGTGGATGGGGTCTCCGGCATCGATGGCGTCGGGAAGGCGTTTGAGCACCAGGCAGGCGATTCCTTCAGCGCGGGCGTAGCCGTCGGCGTCGGTGGAGGCGAACGCGGAGCGGCCTCGGGGTGAGATCGCTTTCGACAGGCCGAGGGACGGTCCGGCGTCGGGGTTGAGGATCAGGTGCGCACCGCCCGCAAGGGCGGTGTCCACTTCGCCGGTGCGCAGGGATTGGGCGGCGGTGTGGATCGCGGTCAGCGACGCCGAGCAGGAGGTGTCCAGCGTCAGGCTGGGGCCTTGGAAGTCGAAGGTGTGCGACAACCGGCCCGACAGGAACGCTTTCAACCCGCCGCCGGAGAGGGTGTACATGTTCGGTGGAACCGTGGTGGTTGAGAGGTCCCAGTAGTCCGAGTGGGACTCCCCGATCCACACTCCGGTGCGGGGACCGGCGATGTCTTGGGGTGTGAGTGCGGCGTCGTCGAGGGCTTCTTGGGCGGTCATGAGGAGCAGCCGCAACCGGGGGTCGGAACGGTGCGCCTCGCGTGGGCTGAAGCCGAAGTGGGCGGCGTCGAACTTGTCCACGTCATCGATGAAGCCGCCGACGCGCATCACCGGCGAGAACGGATCATTCGGCCGGTCGGGTGGGATTGGGCGGATGGCGTCGCGCCCGTTGGCGAGTAGTTCCCAGAACTCAGTGTAGTTGGGCGCTCCGGGGAATCGGCAAGCCATGCCGGTGATGGCGATGGGTTCTGGGTGCAGGGTGGTTGCGCCGGCGTCGGCGGCGACGTGGCCGATGATCTCGTCGCGGGCGTCGGTCACCGTGAAGTGGCCGCCTGCGGTGAATCGCATGGTCACCGGCTCGTGGGTGAGCTCTCGCCATGACATGAGGTCACCGGGCCCGAAGAGGGGCTCTTGTTCCCCGGAGATGACGGTGATCGGGCACGGCAGGAGGCGTTCGTCGGGCCGGTATCCGGCGACGGCGGTGGCGTCGGTGCGGATCACGTTGATGTTGTTGGCCACCGCGTCGCGGGCGTGCTCGGGTGCCCCTCCGAGCCGGATCACCTCGTCGGCCATGTCGGTGTCGGAGAGGGTGTGCAGCGACGAGAACCTGCGGTGCCGTAGATGCGGTGGGGGCGCGGAGATCACGATCAACCGTGCGAGTCCGCTGTCGCGTGGTAGCCGGGTGACCACGGCGTGCGCGAGCCACGCGCCCATCGAGTGCCCGAGTAGCACGAATGGCGCTGTCAGGTGCGGGATGGCGTGGTGAGCGATGTCGTCGGCCAGTTCCCCGAGCGTGGTTGCCAGGGGCTCCTCGGCGCGGGGTCCGCGTCCGGGGAGCTGGATGGGCAGGACGTCAACTCCGGGTATGCGCCAGTCTTTGAACACGCCGGGTCCGGCGCCGGAGTAGCCGAAGCACAGCAGGTGAAGCGACGCGTGGGGCTGGGGTGCATGGGCCAGCCAAGGACTGATCGACACGTGGGTCTCCTTAGAACTGGCTGAATCCGCCGTCGATGGACAGGGCTGTTCCGGAGATCGCGGCGCCTTGCGGGGAGATGAGCATGGCGACTGCACCGGCGACTTCGTCGGGGGTGACCATGCGGCCGAGGTCGCCGGTGTAGTGCGCGGCGGCGGCGCTGAAGTCGGCACCGGAGTTGGTGATGGCACCGGCGAGCTGATCCGGGATCATCGCGGTATCGGTGATGCCGGGGCACAGGGCGTTGACCGTAATCCCTCGGGTGGTGACTTCCTTGGCCAGTGTTTTGGTGAGGCCGATGATGGCGTGCTTGGTGGTGGTGTAGCCGGACAGCCCGGCCGCTCCGGTCTTGCCCGCTAGCGAGCTCATGTTGATGATGCGCCCGTACCCTCGGGGCAGCATGTGCGCGAGGGCGGCTTGGCACGCCCAGTAGGTGGACTCCACGTTGAGCCGGAACGCGTTGCGCAGGGCGTCGGGGTCGGCATCGGCGACGTGCGCGCCGGTGTCGGTCACGCCCCCGGCGTTGTTGATGAGTACGTCGATGCGCCGGTGATCGGTGATGGTCTCTTCGATCAGTCCAGTGACGTCGTTGCGCTTGGTGGCGTCGGCGGGGATGTAGCGTGCGCGGTCCCCGGCGTCCAGCGCGGCGAGGGCGCTGCGTCCGCGTTCTGCGCCGCGCCCGGAGACGATGACCGTCCCCCCGTCGTCAGCGATCCTCTTTGCGCAGGCCAGTCCGATGCCTGCGGTTCCACCGGTGATGACAGCAACAGGTGCCACGACACACTCCAAGCAGGACGCGGGAGGTTACTGGGTGAAGACGAGGGCAGCGTTGTGCCCGCCAAACCCGAACGAGTTGGACAGCGCGGCGGGGATCGGCATCGATCGCGCACCGCCGGTGATGAGGTTGAGTTCCTTGGCTTCCGGGATGGGGTTTTCGAGGTTGGCGTTAGGGGGTGCGGCCTGGTCGCGCACGGCGAGCGCGGCGAACGCGGCTTCGATCGCGCCGGCTGCTCCCAGTGCGTGCCCGGTGACGCCTTTGGTGCTCGACACCGCCGCGTCCGGTGCGAGCGCGCCGATCACGGTGGCTTCTACGGCGTCACCGGTGGGTGTGCTGGTGGCGTGCGCGTTGATGTAGGACAGGTCGCCCGGCGTGAGTCCTGCGTCGTCGCACGCAGCCCGAATGGCTTCTTTCGCCCCGGCACCGTCGGGGTGTGGCGCGGTGGGATGGTGCGCGTCCGCGGTGGCGCCGTACCCGGCCAGCTGTGCGTACGGGCGGGCGCGGCGGGCGGCGGCGTCTTCGGGGCGTTCGAGAACGAGGATTCCGGCTCCTTCGGCCATGACGAACCCGTCGTGGTCGACGTCGAACGGGCGGGACGCGGCCTTCGGGTCGTCACCACGGGTCGACAGGGCGCGGAGCTTGTGGAATCCGCCCACGTTGAGCGGGGTGACGGCGGCGTCGGTGCCGCCGGTGATGACGATGTCGACCTGGTTGGCGCGCAGCAGCGTCATACCCAGTCCGATGGCGGTAGCGCCGGAGGCGCATGCGGTGCTGGTGACGAAGTTGGGGCCGGTGACCCCGAGTTCGATGCTCAGGTGCCCGGAGACCATGTTGACCAGGCCCTTGGGCAGGAACCGCGCGTTGATCGCGCCGGCGCCCTTGTCCAGCAGGCGGGCGTGGTTGTGTTCGATCGTGGCGGTTCCGCCGTGGGCGGTTCCGATGATGACGGCGACACGGGCGTCTTGCCGTAGTGCTGGGGTGAGTCCGGCATCGTTGAGCGCGGATTCAGCGGCCACCAGCGCGAGTTGCGTGGAGCGGTCCATCGTGCGGTCCGCTCTACGACCGAGGAGACGGTTGGTGTCGTAGGTGTCCGGGAGGGTGCATGCGAACCCCACGGGGGCCTCGTCCAGCGCGGCTGTCCGGGCGGCGGTAGGGCGCCCGGCGCAGGTGGTGGCCCAGGTGGAGGAGCGTCCGATTCCGGCTGGGGTGATCAGTCCTATTCCGGTGATCGCTGCGGTGGTCATGGTCAGGCCCCGGCCTCCAGCTTCGCGGCTACCAGCTGCTGGAGCTGCTCCAGGGTGGTTTCCTCGACCAGGAGTTCGTCTTCGCCGAGGGTGACGCCCAGTTCTTCGCGGATGATGTCGGCGAGTTCGACGGCGGCGACGGAGTCCAGCCCGGCGTCATCGAGGTTCTGGGTAGCGTCGATCTCCCCGGCTGGGATGTCGAAGTGGTTGTTCAGGATGGCTTTGAGCTTTTCGGTGATATCGGCGTTGGACACGCTTCGTCCCTTCGTCGTTGGCGAGGTTCGGGTGTGGCGGGCGGAGGCCCCTTCCGGGCGCAGGCTCTCCCCGCCGTGGCGGTGGGGAGGGGAAGATTCGGCGGCGCGGGGGCACCGCCCGCAGGTCACCGCCGACACGGGGCCGGTTCGGTGCAGGGCACCAGGTCATCCTCCGAGAGCCCGTCCCCGGTATCCCGATATGAATGATCTAGACGTTTTCCATCGAGGCACTTGCCGTCACGCTCAGCACGACGACGCGCTGCGGGGTCGGGCGGGAGCCCTCGGATCAGGGGGCGACCCGTGCCGGAATCCTGTCGATGGTCTCGTCGAGCGTGTCAGCGGCGCGGCGAACGTCGTTGCTCAACGGTCGGTCGGGGTCGATCGGGGCGATGGCCTTCGTGAGTTCGGCGAGCACCGCAGCACATACCGGGGCGGTCGGCTCGCGCCCACCGACGTGCACTGCTTGCCTCAAGGCCACCCCTAGCGACCCGTGCAGAAGACGCAGTGATTCGGCGTGTTCCAACGAGTTCAACGCCGCTTGCGTCCCGAACGGGATCACGTCCTGGTTGTGCCAGTTCGTCGGGAGCGACTGCATCGAAGCGGGGGTGGAGGTGCGCCGCATGTCCGCCGTGATGCTCGTCGCGGCAAGCTGAACACCTTGAATCCCGTGCTGTCGCCCTGGTTTAGACGCCAGCATCGGGTTCAACCCGGTGTTGCGGTTCGGGTCCATCAGGAGGTCGAGTTGGCGCTCCGCGAGGTTGGCGAGCTGCGTGGCGGCGATCGTGCACAGGTCGGATGCGAATGCGACGGGCTGCCCGAAGAAGTTTCCGCCGTGTGCGACGTGGTCGTCTTCGTCGAAGAACAGCGGGTTGTCCGACACCGACTGGAGGTCGGTGTCGATGATCTGCTGAGCGTGGGCAAGGGAATCCTCGCACGCGCCGACCAGGTGCGGTACGCAGCGCACGCTGTAGGGCTCTTGCAAGTTCCGCTTCCCGGATGGTTCGAGCGCGGCCAGCAGTGCGCGCATTTCACGCCCCACGATCTGCGGTCCCGCGTGGCCGTAGGCCTCCAGCAGGCGTGCATCAGTGAACGTGTCCGCCGCTCCGAGGATGTCGGCCAGCAGCCCGGACAGCATGACTGCGACCTTTCGGGACCTGCGCAGCGACGCCAACGCCAACCCCGCTGCCGCGACGGTCACTGACGTGCCGTTGACCATCCCCAGCCCGTCGCGTCCGTCGATGAGCTGCATGGGCTCCAGGCCCGCGCGCTGCAACGCCTCGTCGGCGGGCATTCGGTGACCGTCCACGTACGCTGCCGCGTGCGATCTGCCCTGCAACGCTGACGCGACCGCCGCCAACGGGATGAGATCCCCACTCGCCCCGAGCGAGCCGAACCGGGGAACCGCGGGGGTGAACGAGGTCCCCAACGCCCCGACGAGTGCGTCTACGCCCTGTGGGGATACGCCTGATCGGCCCTGACACAGCGAGTGGGCGCGCACGAGCATCGCCGCGCGCACGACTTCCAGCGGCAAGTCTGGTCCTTGACCGGCCGAGAGATGTGCTAGGCAGTTGTCCAACTGCTCCTCTGGGGCTTCCCGTCCGGAGAAGACGACCATCGGCCCGAACCCGGTTGTCGACCCGTAGACCGGTCGGTCGGTGTTGGCGAGAGCGGTGACGTAGTCCCGGCAGTTCTGCAACCGCGTCCGCGTCGGACCCGGCACCACGACCTTGACCGGCTCGGATGCGGCTTCCAGGTCGGCGAGGGTCAAAGACTGGGCACCCAGCGTCAGCACAACAACACTCCTGTCATTTCTTGAGGGCGATCGTGAGCCCGTAGGCGATGGGCAGCAGGACCGACGTCACCCGGTCGTCGGCCAGGACGTGGGCGTTGAACGCACGGATGGCAGCGCCGTTGCCGGTGGCGTTGGGGTCGGCCGCCTCGCCGTAGTAGAGGACGTTGTCGGAGAGGATGAGTCCGCCGGGCCGCACGCGGGGCACCACCAGTTCCCAGTAGTCCACGTACGACGGTTTGTCGGCGTCGAGGAACGCTATGTCGAACGTGTCGTCCAAGTCGCCCAGGGTGTCGACGGCGGGGCCGTGACGGAACTCGATTCGGTCAGCCACGTCGGCTTCGGTCCACGCGCGCTGCGCGATCGGAAGCCATTCGTCGGTGATGTCGCAGGTGACGACTTTCCCGCCGGAAGGGAGCCCGAGGGCGAATGCCAGGGCCGAGTAGCCGGTGAAGGTGCCGACCTCCACGACGTGCTTGGCTCCGGTGATCCGCGTGATCAGCGTGAACAACGCGCCCTGTTCACGTGGGATCTGCATCTCGGCGAGGTCGCCGAGTTCCGTGGTGCGGTTGATCAGCCATTGCTGCGCGTCCGACAGGGGCGGGGACTGTTCAGCCATGTAGGCGTTGACCTGCGGTGTGATCTCGGTCGTCTTGATGAGCTCATGCATGGGCACTCGTCCGTTCTGATTGTCTGGCTACCCACGCGCCGAACCCGGCCACTGTCGCCGCGCAGGACTGCTCCACTCTCATCACCGTGTCTTCTTGCTCGCGGGTGAATCCGATCCCGCGATACGTTTCCGAATCCAACCCGTGGGTGGCCAGGTCACGACCGATTCGCGTGACTCGGCGTACCGTTTGTGCCGCGAACGCGGCGGGACATGACGGTCCTCGTACGGTGAGGAACAGTTCGTCCAGCAAGTCCCGTTCGGTGTCGGTGGGTTCGGCTGCTTTTCCTGCGTCTTGCAGCAGGGACCCGCCTTGCGGAACCAGCCTCATGGCGAGGGCGCGGTGCACGAGGTGGTTGTCCCGCGCGGCTTTGCGCAGCGGCGCGACGGTGTGCGGCGCGTAGGTTTCGTTCACCTGGCGGGTCAGGGCCGGGATGCGTTCGTAGTCGCGCGCCCACGTTCCTGAGAACGCTGGGTGCTTGGCCTTCATGCGTGCTCTGGCGACCTCGGCGTACTGGGTCGGGGTGCACGACCCGGCGTAGGTGAACAGCGCCGAGTACACGTCGTAGAGCATCGACGCCTGCGCGATCGACCCTTCACCTTCGGTGAGCCGTTCCAACTCGTGGTCCAGGAGACGCCAGACGCAGAAGGCCGCGTGGTGTCCCACCACCCACCGGTACCAGCAGAGTTGCGCTGGGTCTTCGGGCGGTGGGAGTTCGACGGGGTCGCTGCACATCAGGGCTTCGCCGAGCACCGCGAGGTCGGGCCACGAGTCCTGGCCGCACAGGTCGGCTCCGAGACAGTCGGTGAACGGCTCGGCCGGGTACGGAAGGGTCAGCACCTCGATGCCGAGCTCGCCGGTCGACCCGGTTCGGACGCAGGTGCGGGTCATCGGTTCGTTCGCTCGGCGTAGCCCTCGGGCAGTTCACCGGGGGCGCAGTTGATGACGGTCTCGTCGTCGAGGCCGACGTCCTTCAGGAAAGTGATCTTGGCGAACTCGTCGACCACGTAGATCGGGTAGGTCGGCCCCCAGTCCCGGTAGCGTTGCATCGATTCCAGGTAGTTGTTCTGAAAGCACACCGTCTTTTCGGGGTAGGACATGACCCAGCGAGGGAAGAAGATCACTCCGTGGAGTACGTCGTCGGCGAGGTTGATGGCCTGGGACACGCTGGTACCGGTCGGTTCGGTCCACGAGCACTTGAACGTGTCGTCACCGACGCGCACGAGCTTGACCTCTTGGTCCTTGACCCACCGGCCACCGACCAGGCCGGAGTGGATGCGGTAGTCGATGGTGGTGTCGTTCTTGACATACATCTCGTATTGCCAGCCGTTGGCGTAGGTGTAGATCAGGTGCTTCCCAACGATCTGGTCCAGGTGCTGGGCGGGGGCGGGGTTCTCCACGGTCGTCACAGCTTCTTCTCTCCCTCGATCGAGGCTTCGACGATGGACACGGCTCCGGGGACGGGGATGACGTGTTTCATCCGGAGACCGGAGGACCGGAACAGGTCGTCGAACTCAGCGGCTTTGCGTTCACGGCCGGCCAGCAGGGTCTGCATGAACAGGTCCAGCGTTTTGCTGAGGTGGGGTTCGTTGCCCTCCGGGACGACGGCGTCGATCACGAACACGCGGGCACCAGGGTTGGCCGAAGCGACGCAGTTGCGCAGGATGCCCACGCACTCGTCGTCCTTCCAGTCATGCAGGACGTTTTTGAGGAGGTAGGCATCGGCCGCCGGAACTTCTTTGAAGAAGTCGCCGACGCAGGTGTTCCAACGCCCGGCAATGTCGGGGTGGTCCAGGACGTGCCCGGCCAGCACGTGTTCGCGGTCGAACAGCACGCCGTGCAGGTCGGGGTGCTTGCGCAGCGCAGCCAGCAGCAGCCCGCCGCGCCCTCCGGCTACATCGACCACAGTTCCGCCGCGCGGCAGTGGGCAGGAGGCGGCGATCGAATTGATGTCGAGTTCGGTGTAGGCGGACATGTTCCGGTCGAACTCGGCGCCGTAGCGGGGGTCGGTGACGGCGTGGTCGAAGAACGGTTCGCCGTAGACGCGCTCGAAGCTGGGGGTTCCGGAGGTGACCGCGTGGTGCAGTTCCCCCACCGCGCGCCAGTGCGGAGTTTGGGTGAACAGCAGAACCGCGTTCGCCAACGGGTGCGATTTCCGGAGTGGTTCGGCGCGGTGGGTCATGGCGAACACGCCCGGCCGGGTCTCGGTGAACACATCGCGGGTGGCCAGCAACCGGAGGACGCGGTAAAGGCCGTCGGGTTGAGCGCTTGTTCTCTGGGCCAGGTCGCGCACGGACATGGGGCCGTTCTCGAGCTGGTCGGCGATCTCCAGGAGAACCGCGGTACGCAACGCGGCCGGGTACACGCTGCTCATAGCATCTTCAAGCAGGGTTGCGACGGGGTCTGTCACGGACTGGTCCTCTCGCCAAGGGGGATCCACGCCGTCAGTCAGTGGGCGGTGCCATTAGTCCTCAAGATCACGAGTAGCCCTCATGTCGTCCCCTCCCGCTCGGTAACCAGGACTGTGTACGTGATGGCGGGTGGTCGGCGGCAGGGACGCTCCCACGATGTGGGTGCGTCCCTGCCGGGTTCGGGATCTTCGCCCATGCGGTCTTTCGTGACCTCGACCGGAGAAGGGGTTTCGATGACATCAACCGTAGGAACGGTCCGCGTCAGGGTGAGCGAGGCGTTCGCCGGCTTCATGGCGGAGCGAATCGAGCAGGACCGTTCGCTTTGAAATGGCCGGATTTCTGGTCTGATCAGCGAGTACGTGCTCAACCGCGGCAACCGTCTCCGGTCCGAGTTGTGCTGCTGGGGCGGCGCAGCGCAGGCGGGGAAGATACCGGCAAGATCGTCAAGGCGGCTGGGGCCGTGGAGTGGCATTGATACGCAGCACGCGCCCGGACGTGACGTGCGTGCTCGACCTGCTCCTCGGAGTAGTCGCGATAAGCGTTGGTCGACCGCGACGACTCGATGAGCCCGTGCTGCTCGTAGTAGCGGAGCATCCGAGCCGGGGCTCCTGCCTTCTGGGCGGCCTCGCCGATCTTCATCCCTCGCTCCTCCTCGTCGGCCGACGACTTGACCTTTCACGCTGATGTCAAGAAATGCCGTGGATGTTGATGTGATTCTGAGCTGTTGATCGCGCGGACTGCTCGACGGTTGAGCTGCCGTGCTGACGAAGATCTGGCCGGCCGCGTGGCGGGCGAAGGCATCGCCGCTTCACGTATCGCCGACCGGGTGGCGGCATGTGGGATGTGCCCGGCTCAGAGCGTGTTGAGGCGATCGTCCGCCGGCCTGCGGGGGCTTCGGCGCCACGAGGTGCCGCTGCTCTTCGGGCTCGATGCGCGGATTCCGATTGCGCGACACGGCGACCCTGTCAGCACGCTTGAGCTTTCCGGGCACATCGGAACCCACGCCGACATCATCCAGCTCGCCACCACCAGCGCCTGTTTCCTCGGGCTCGGTGAGACCACCGGTGAACTTCGGCTCGGGCTCGAGGCAGACGGCGTGGTGGACGGTGACCCGCTTCGCGACGTGCGGTCCTCGCGCCACCCGCGCCGTGTCCTGCGCGCAGGGCGCGAGCCCGATGAGGAACGGCTGGTGGTCAGTCGGTGTCGGTGGGCGGGTATTCGCGGAGGGCTTCTTCGGTGATGCCGAAGAAGCAGATCTGGCCGGGACCCAGCAACGTCGAGCGCTGAAGCTCAGCGGCGGCTTCGGCGTGGAGGCGGGCGGCCGCTGCTTCGGCGGAGAGGTTCCACGGGCGGAATTCCGGATCCACGGTGCCGGGGACGAGGAGTCCCCGGCGGACCAGGTCGACGGCGATCTCGAGGATGCGGTCGGCACGGCCGGTGGCGGTGAGGGGCCGACTCCGCGCCCGCCGGTGATCCGCTGGCGTAGGAGGGAACATTCCCGCGTGCGCGAGGAGCGAGTCGAGATCGACCGCGAACGCGTCTGCTGCGCCCCTGCGATGGCGGCACGAGATGCAGTGCGATGACTGGTGACAGTGCCGACCGCGGCCGAGGTGGACGCCTTCACGAACCCCGGACGCTGGGAGGCCAACGCTGATCTGTGTAGCTGCGGGATGCACGTGGGCTGGGCAGCACCCATGCTGGTGAAGCCACCGCATCACACCGAGCAGACCTAAGGGGGCGGCGATGTTGACGACGTTGCGGAACTACGGAGTGCGCTCAGACCACCTGTTCATCGCAGGCATGGTCTCGATCGGCCTGAGCGTGGCGAGCTGGGCATCGTCCCGGAAAGCCGAAGACGTCGCCCGTGCCGATCGATGGGGAATCTTCGTCGGCGAGTGGGCTCCGACGTTCTTCGCGCTCGGCGCAGCGCTCCGCATCGACGAAACCCACCGCTAGTCTGCGAACAGTGAACGGACCCGGCGCCCGCGCCTTGACGTCATGAGAATCATCAATCATGTCGGCTAGTGCATGGACAAGATCATCGATCGGGAATCCGTTTCCTGTGCTTGATCGGCCCATTGAGCAGGCCCCTTTCGTGGCGCCGCCTCAATGGCTGGTTCTCGGATTAAACCGCACGATGGCGTTTCGGGAACCTGGCCTGAGGGGTTTCCGTTGGCCTCCATGAAGGGTGGTTCCCGAATAGGGGTCCGCAAGAGGGTTGTTTCTGTGTGGGTGTTGCGCTGGGGTATTGATCCCGTTGCGAAGGGTCGGCTCCGGTACTCTTGCGGGATTTTCTCTTCTCTTGTTCGACTTGGAATTCTGGATTGGAGTATTCTAGTCCGTGTTGTCGGTGGAGTCTTGCGGTCGCTCCACAGAACCATTCCCGAGTGCGGGGCCGACGCCTCGATGGGCCCGGACCTGCTCATGGGCGGGGATGCTTCGGTGGGTAGCCAGGGCGGTCAGTCCTGGTCAGCGTCGGGCCTGCGTACGCGGGGATCGCCCATGCTGACGGCCGGACGGTGCTGATGTTGCGGGAAAGGAGGTTGATGATGCGGAGAAGCGCACACAGGAACCTCTGGTCAGGATGCTGGCGATGACTCGATGATCTCTGCGAGCAGCGGGCCGGTGCGCAGCAAAGCCAGCGTGCGTTCGGCAATGCTGCGTAGTCGCGCGTCGAGCGCGGTGAGTGAGTCGCTCACGTCGTCGAGGTCGCGGATTGCCGTAATCGCTTTGTGCACATCGGGGATGCGGTAGCCGCCGGCGCGCAAGGCTGCGGTGATGCGTGCTTCTCGGATCGCGGTGACGGAGTAGCGTCGCGATGTGCCTGATGGCGTGGCGACGCGGTCGGGTGCCACCAGGCCGACCTTCTCCCAGAAGCGGAGCGTCGACGCCCTGACTCCGATGGCTTGCGAGAGTTCGGTGATGCTCATCGAGTCGTCCTCGACGGGCACGGCGTCGGTGGCTGCCTCCTCGCTGATGGACTCCAGCGCATCCCGTGCTGAGAGAGCCTGCTCTCGCTCAGCGTGGAGCCGAGCATGAAACCCCAAGTTGCATCGGGGGTCAGCGGCGTGCTCAGGTCTGTTCTTCGAGGTCGCCTTCCAGTGTACCCAGCGAAGTAAAGGAGTCCGGGAGCTGTTGGTCGTGTGGGCTGATCGACGGTTGAGCTGCCGTGCCTGCGAGGACCTGGCCGACCGAATGGCGGCCGAAGGTGTCGCCGCTTCAGCGGCATTGCTGAGCGGGTGGCGGCACGTGTTGGGCATGCTCGGCCCGGTGCGCGCCGAGGCCATCGCCGACCGCCTGCGATGGCTTCGGCATCACGAGGTGTCACTGCCCTTCGGAAGCGACGCGAGGTTTCCGATTTCGCAACGCGGCAATGCCGTCAGCACGCGTGAGATCTACGAGCACATCGGGGTGTCCCACGCCGACATCTTCGAGCTCGCCACCACCAGCGCCCGTTTCCTCGGGTTCGGTGAGATCACCGGTGAACTTCGGCCCGGGCTCGATGCCGACGTCGTCGTGGTGGACGGTGACCCGATCCGCGACGTGCGGTCCTGTCCGCCCGCGGCGTGTCCTGGGAGCAGGGCCCACGCCCGAGGGGAACGGTTGATGGTCAGTCGGCGTCGGTGGGCGGGTATTCGCGGCGGGCCTTTTCGGTGATGTCGAACCAGCACACTTGGCCGGGACTGAGCATCGGGGATTCGCGCAAGGCCAGCTGCACATCCCGGCTGAGCGTCGCGACGGACTCCTCGGTAGTCAGGTTCCACGGGTGGAATCCGTTGTCCAGGGTTCCCGGAATGATCAGGCCGCGTCGGATGAGCTCTGCGGCGATCTCCGTCGCGAGCGGGTCGAGTTGTTCGCGGCTGATGTCGTGTTCGAGCTTGTACAGGTATGCGATCGTTGAGATGTCGAGGTAGTCCTCTTCACCTTCCTCAACGATGTCCCTGACTAGCGCGTCATCGAGTTCCATGATGGCTACTTCCAGGTTTCAGTGTGCAGCTTCAGCTTGTTTCCATCGGGATCACGGAGGTCGATGGTCATGTCGGGTGATGTCTTGGATTCTCCTCGTAATCCGATGCGGCTTCCATCGGGCATCTCGACCATGGTTCCTTTTCCCCCACCGTAACCGGGGTTCTCGATCACCCGACCGCCGCGTGAGAGCTCGTCGAAGATCTTTTGTATCGCTGCGTTGTCCGCCACCGCGACGGTCGGGATCTTCCTGCCCTTGCCCGGCGGCCCGATGTCGGCGCCTTTGTTGGCGACGTGGTCGGTGATGCCTTTGCCGTTGTGGGTGGCTTTGGCGAGGATGCGGTCGGCGCGGCCGGTGGCGGTGACGCCTTTGAGGAGGGTGCCGCCTTTTTTGATGGCGCCTGCTCCGCCGGCGAGGGTGAGGGCGGCGTCTGGCAGGACGTGTCCGGCCCAGCGGGCGGGGTTGGTGTGGAACTGGTCCCAGCTGACGAGTTGTTTCGCGAAGGCGGTGGGGTTCGTGGCCGCTGCGGCGAGGGTGGCGGGGATCTGGTCGAGGTTGCCGAGGATGTCACCTATGTCGGTGAACCAGTCGCCGATGCCGGAGCCGACGTCGCTGAGCAGTTCGCCTGCTTGTCCCCAGGCTCCGGGCTTCTGGGGTGCGCCGGCGGCGAGGTCGAGGACGGTGGTGCGGGTGCGGTCACCGGTGGCGGCGAGTTGTTCGCGGGCCCGGTCGAGGAGATCTTGTGCGGCGGCACGCTTCTCGGCACCGGGGTCGGTGAACGGGATGGGTGCGGCGGGTGTGCCGGTGGTGGCGGCGCGGTGTTGTTCGCGGCCGACGGCGTTGTCGTGATCGATGCGGGCCTGAGTGGTGGCGGCGTCGGCTTCGCCCCAGAGGGCGATGGCTTCGGCGGCTTGGCCTTGGGCCCATTCGAGGATTTCGACGTAGCCGGTGAGTGCGTCGGCGTGGTCGCGGAAGGCGTCGGCGGCGTTGAGCCAGTCGATGGGATGGCCGTCGAAGGCGTCGCGGAACGCTTCGGCGGCTTGGCCTTTCCAGTCGGTGGTGTCGAGGAGTTTCAGCGCGTCTCCGGCGCGGCCGAGTCCGGCCGCGTAGCGGTTGCACAACGCGATTTCGCCGCGCACGGTCTCCGGGTTGCCGGGGACGAGCGCGCGGGGATCGGTGGTGTCGCCGAGTTCGGGCACGGATCAGCGTCCTTGCTGGAACAGGTCGATGTTGATGTTCTCGGTTTCGGCGTAGGTCTGAGCGGAGTCGTGCAGGGATTCGCTCAGGCCGGTGGCGTCGCGCATGAGCTGGTGCAGGCCGTGGCTCCAGGCGTCGGCGAATTCGCGGACGGCGAGGGCGAGGGGGTCGTGGCCGTAGTCGCGGCCGCTTTCGGCGGCGAGGTCGGTGACCTCGGCGGCGCCGAGGGTGCTCATGTCGTCGATGACCTGGTCGATGCCGATGGAGGCGTCGATCAGCGCGGACAGGACGACTTCCACGTGCTCGCTCATGCTCTGCTCATTCCGAGTGCCGCGGCGGCCTGGTCGAGGAGGTGCGCCGGGAGGGGGAGGGCGTGCGGGGTGCCGGGGTCGAGCAGGAGCCCGACTCCGGCGGGGGCGTGTTCGAGGTAGTCCGCCCCGGGCATCCCGATCGCATCGCAGGCGCCGTGGGTTCCGGCCAGCCGTTCTCGGGTGCTGAACACCGACGCCCACCTGCCCCGGTCGCCGAGCTCGGCCACGTGCAGGGTCGGTGCTTCGGCGCTGGTGCGGGTGTAAAGGTAGGCGCGTCCCCACGCCTCGAACACCGCTCGTGCGCCTACCTCGCCACGACGCGCCAGCGCGGCGACCAGCACCAGTTCCGGCTCAGCCGACATCATGATCCTTTCCACTGCCGCCGGCCAGGCTACCGAGGCCGAGGGTTCCTCGGGCCGGTTCGTGGAAGAAATCCGGGAAGCGGGTGTGCCCCGCGCCGGTGACACGGCGGCGCGGGGCACATCAGCGATTGAGAAGCAGCGGGCCAACGGAAAGCTCACCGACGACATCGGCGTACTCGTCGCGTTCTCCGGCACGCTGACGTACGAGAGCGAGGAGATCCCGAGTCCAAGGAGAGCGGCGGACTTCCGGAAGGCGCGCTGCCAAAAGCATTCGCCTACACCCGCGCCGACGACCTCACGACCAAGACCGGCGGCGCGGATAAACCCGAGTACCGCATCCTGGTCGTCGCCGAGAAGTACCAGACCGGGTTCGACCAGCCACTGCTGACGACGATGTACGTCAACAAGAAGCTTGGCGGGATCTCGGCCGTGCAAACGTTGTCGCGGCTCAACCGGACCGCGGACCGCAAGACCCAGGCCGACCTGGCGGTGCTGGACTTCGTCAACGAGGCCGAGGAGATCCAGGAGTCGTTCCGACCCTACTTCGAGGACGCCACGACACTGCCGTCCGATCCGAACCTGCTCTACAACGCGCAGAGCAGGGTGATGTCCGCGCAGATCCTCGTTGACGCCGAGATGATCGCGTTCGCCGAGGCGTTCCTGGCGGCCGAACGGATCGCAGGTGGCAGCGAGGCGAAGTGGGCCACACTGCACGCCGAGCTGTATCGGCACATCGAGCCCGCGGTTCGCCGCTACGAGGACCTGCTCGCGGACGAGAACCTGGCCGAGCTCGCGGAACAGTTCCGCACCGGCCTTGGCGACTTCATCCGCAAGTACGGGTTCTTGTCGCAGATCGTGCCCTATCAGGACGCCGAGTTGGAGCGGCTGTATCTGTTCGGGCGGCATCTGCTCAACCGGTTGCCGCGCGGCAAGGACGGCGGAGTCGACATCGGCGAGGTCGATCTCAGCCACCTGCGTGTTGAGAAGACCGGGGAGCACGACCTCGGCCTCACGCCCGAGGGCACGGCCGAGCTCCCGGGTTTCGGTGACGGAACCGGCACGGGCAAGGATCAGGACAAGTCGCTGCTATCGGAGCTGATCGAGCGGTTCAACGACCGGCACGGCACCACGTTCACCGAGGAGGACGTGGCCCGGCCGTTCCAAGAGACCGTCGACGACGAGAAGGTGCGACTGGCGGCCGTCGCCAACGACGAGAAGAACTTCGGCGCAGTCTTCGACGACGTGTTCGAGGACAAGATGGCCGATCACATCGACACGATCGTCGGCCTCGGCGACCAGTACTTCGCCCCGGACAAGACGTTCAAGGAGTCCCTCAACCGCAGCGCCCGCTCGGCGGCGTGGCGACTGATCCGTAAACAGGAAGGCATCGACGACGTGGCGTGAGGCAGCCTCGGTCGTCTCGTCGAGTGCGGATTCAGGGGCGGACGTCGGGGGACGCAGCCTGCTCATTGCGCCGTGCAAGCGTCAGAGTGTAGGGCGGGTTGGGGCTACTTTCTTGGCCGTCGTTGAGTGGATAGCCGCACTCGGAGCCGTTGCGTCCGTGCCTGGGCGTGATCCGAGCGTGCTCGATGAATCACGTATCGTCACTCGTTGGAGCGGGACGTGATCTCTTGGGCTTCATGCAGGTCTGACGGGCCGGTGATGCATCGGTGCAGGAACACGACGTCCGTTCTTGCGTGAATCGGTGGACCGTTGGTCATCTGCGCAGGATCATGGATTGCCGAACGTGACTGTCGAGAACGGGAGGGCACGTGGCGGACACGGTCGGCGACCGCTACGAACTTCGGGTCAGCACCGAAGCGATCGGCGCGGGTGGCGCCGTCGA
The DNA here is from genome assembly GCF_047200635.1 of Saccharopolyspora antibiotica. Lineage (NCBI taxonomy): Bacteria > Bacillati > Actinomycetota > Actinomycetes > Pseudonocardiales > Pseudonocardiaceae > Saccharopolyspora > Saccharopolyspora antibiotica. The sequence continues at coordinate 125,276 of NZ_JBJZOI010000002.1, forward strand.
GGAACTCGCCAAGCGATTCCAGCGGGAAGCCCGCGTGACCGCACGGATCCGGCACCACGGCGTGCCGCAGGTCTACGACGCGGGCCTGGACAGCGGGGCGGCCGAGCTCTACCTGGTGATGGAGCTCGTGCCGGGGGTATCGCTGCGCACGTTCGTAGATCCGCACGAGCCACTGCCGGCGAGCTGGGCGGCGGCGTTCGGCGCGCAGCTCGCGACTGTGCTCTCACACGCGCACGCCGTGCCGGTCGTGCATCGCGATCTGAAGCCAACGAATGTGCTGGTCACCGCCGAGGGTGCTGTGAAGGTCCTCGACTTCGGTATTGCAGCCGTCCTCCGCCCCGACGTCACACGGTTCACCGCGACCGGGACACCCATGGGCACGAGCCTGTACATGTCGCCGGAACAGGTGAAGGGCGGCACAGTCAGCCCACGCAGCGACCTCTACACGCTCGGGTGCGTGCTCTACGAGCTGCTCTCGGGCTATCCAGTGTTCGGCGGCGACACCGACATCGACCGGTGGAACCGCCATCTCCACGCCGAGCCGGTTCCGCTGCGGGAACTGAGAACCGACGTCCCCGCTGATCTGGATCGGCTGGTGTTGGACCTGCTGGCGAAGGTTCCGGAGCGACGTCCTGGCGACGCCTACGAGGTCTACGAGCGGCTGTTGCCGTTCCTTCCCGCATTGGGCTCGACACCCAAGTCGACGGAGGAATCGCAGCGCGAGCTACCGGACCCGACGAGGTTATTCCGCCGGCCCAACGCGCCGCGCAGCCCATCGGACTCGGGCCCGGCCTTGGAACCGTCCTCTGTCGAGGAGTCGGCCGCGGCGGCGTCGCGTCTGCCGCATACCGCTCTGCGGGAGTCCATGGCGGACGCCGTGTCCCGAGCGGACGGGTTGTTGTATGAGGAACGCTACCTCCAGTCTGCCGATGTTCTCGATGCGGTGATCCGGCCGGCAGGCAATGAGCTCGGTGCGGAGAACCCGCAAGTGCTACAGCTTCGGCTGCGTCGGGCAGCGATCCTCGTGGTCGCAGGGGAATACCGCCGTGCCCAACCAGAGTTCGACGCGCTGGCCGACGCGTTCTCGCGGACCAAGGGGCCGCGGAGCGACGACGCGGTGGAGTGCCTGCGCCAATCGGCGTATTGCCGCGCCGAGCTGGGGCAGGTCGAGGAAGCAATTCACCGGTTCCGGGACGTCTTGGACCGAATCAGTGGTGAACACGGCGACGGAACCGACACCGCACTTGAGGTACGCCGCAACATCGGCGAGCTCCAGGCTGCGCGCAACGACTTGTCGGAGGCCGAGAGCACCCTCGCGCCGCTTCTCGACGACCTGGTAGTCCTGCGCGGCAAGGACGACGAGGGCATGCGCTACGTGGCAGCGCTGCTGAAACGGATCCGATCGGCTCGATCCCGATAGGACATTGGGCGCTCTGTTCCGCTCGAGCACAGAGCAGGATGAATGACGAGGAGGTACGCTTTATGGGGTTTCAGACCCCGCAGCACAGTCTCAGCAAGTACGTCGAGTGGAGTCGAACCGGGAAGATCCAGCTGCCCGACTTTCAGCGCGGCTACAAGTGGGACGACGAGCGGATCCGGCAGTTGCTGGTGACGATCCTGCGTGGACATCCGATGGGCGTCGTGATGCTGCTGGACACTGACAACGATCAGGTCCGGTTCAAACCGAGGCCTGTCGACGGCGCGGAAGCGGAGCCGGGGGAGCCCGACTACTTGCTGCTCGACGGGCAGCAGCGGTTGACTTCGCTGACGCAGGCTCTGGGCGGATCCGGCGTGGCGCAGACGAAGGACAGCCGAGGAAAGCGTCTTGACCGGCGTTACTTCGTCCATATGGAGACAGCGTTGTGCGGCGACGACTGGATCGACGAGGCGGTGATCTCTGTTCCGGCCGACGGAATGATCAAGACGAACTTCGACCGGGACGTCGAACTTGATTTGTCCACCGAAGAGAAGCAACGACAAGCGGGTTATTTTCCGTTGTCACTGCTGTTGGATGGATCGCAGTGGTTGTTTCAGGTTCCGGACCACGGTCTGGCAGCGAAGTTCAACCAGCAGGTCGTCGGCGAGGTCGGCAAGTACTCGATCCCTGCGATCCAGCTGGACCGAGACACCAGCAAGGCCGCGGTTGCGACGGTTTTCGAGAAAGTCAACATCGGGGGATTGCCGCTTAACGTCTTCGAGCTGCTGACGGCCACCTTCGCCGGAGACAAGGATTACTACGCCGAGCACGGCACGGATTTCCGCCTCAACGACGACTGGTGGGACACGCAGACGAAGTTCGAGCAGTATCCGGCGCTCAAAGGGCTGGAGAACACGGATTTCCTGCAGGCAGTGACGCTGCTGGCAACCCGCAAACGCAACCTTGAGCATGACGGGCCGCGGCCATCGGCGATGTCAGCGAAGCGTGAGGACGTGCTCAAGCTGACGCTGGCGGACTACCTGGAGTGGGTCGGCCCACTGCGGGAGGCATTCGTGTGGGCGGCGGGTTTCCTGGCTGACCGCTACATCTTCGACCAGAAGTTCGTGCCGTATCCCAAGCAACTCGTGCCCCTGGCCGCGATCAAGGTCGTCATGGGACATGACGCCGATCTGTACGCGCCGAAGGAGCGACTGGTGCAGTGGTTCTGGTGCGGAATCCTCGGCGAGCTTTACGGCGGAACGATCGAGACGCGGTTCGTGCGCGACGTCGAGCAGGTGCCAAACTGGGCTTTGGGAACGATCGAGGACGTGCCACGCACGATCGCGGACGCGACGTTCGTCGAGTCCCGACTGCACTCGCTACGTACACGAAACGCTGCAGCGTACAAGGGAATCTACGCGTTGTTGCTCGCCGAGGGCGCGCGGGACTGGATGGAGGATAAGGAGTTCGGGAAGGTCCAGTACATGGATCTGGACGTGGACATCCACCACATCTTCCCCCAGAAGTGGTGCAATGAGCGTGGTATCGACGACGAGCACCGGGAGTCGATCATCAACAAGACCGCGTTGAGCGCGCGGACCAACCGGATGATCGGTGGCAAGGCGCCCTCGAAATACCTCGCGCAGATCGAGACGAAAGCGCAGATCGACCCGTCTCGACTGGACGGGATCCTCGACGGCCACCTGGTCCCGGCCGATGCGCTGCGTTCCGACGACCACGAAGCGTTCTTCGCGCAGCGACGTGAGGCACTGTGCGTGCTGGTGGAGAAAGCGATGGGCAAGGTCGTGCCACGCGACCTGAAGAGCGGGCAGGCGGACGAAGTGTCGGATCGCTTCGAGCTCGACGAGATGGAGACGACCGAAGAGGCATGAGGATCGCCCGCCGCAGGCGATACGGGTGGTGGAGCCACTCGCCTCATGCATGGACCGCTTTCGCTCGGCCAAATGAGTGGCTACGCGAGGGATGACGTCACAGTTTCCTGCTCGCCTTATCTCGTCCCGCATGGTCGGTTTGGAAGTTGTGCATCATGGCGGCGACGGGGGATGGGGAACGACGAGACCTACTCGGAGGCCGGGCCGTGCACGTCCGCCAGCGGATAGCACGGCCCACTCCAGACCGTGATCTCGGTGTGCTGCGGTTCGCGTTCTATGGTCGAAATTCAACGCGTCGTCATCGGCATGGTGCGACTTCTTCTGCCTGGCAATGTGATGCCGCCGAGCGCATCATCGCCGGCCAAGGCAGCGATGTGGCGTAGTACTTCGATGCCGGATGCTCCCGGCGACTTGCGTAGCGGCTGCGTCCGAGGGCGGCTGCGCTGTTGGACGCTGTGGATGGAGTCGATCAAAGTTTTGAGGCGGTCGTGATCGGTGAGTATGCGCGGGCGTTCGCTGATGACCAGCTCGCTTGGTTGTTTCCGCTGTGCCGGCTGGACTCTTGCTGTAGGGCCGGTCAAGGTGGCTAAACGTCGTTTCGACGCAGCCTTCGGCGAGTCACTGCGAAAAGAGTGCCTGGTCAGAGTCAGGGCGGGGTTCTTGAGTCGCAGCGCATGGTGGCTGCTTTACCTGAGGTAAAGGGGTCGGCGAGCGGCGTGCGCGGCTTCGGGGTACTCAGCAAGATCAAAAAAAGAGGGCCTCCGCAGTGTCTGACCTGCGAAGACCCTCTAGACCGTCGGGACGGCGGGATTCGAACCCACGACCCCTTGACCCCCAGTTGCATCGGGGGTCAGCGGCGTGCTCAGGTCTGTTCTTCGAGGTCGCCTTCCAGTGTACCCAGCGAAGTAAAGGAGTCCGCTTCGCTGCGAGTGCTCGTCGCGTGTCGGTCCAGAATAGTCGGTCGTCGACCGTCTACATGTTCGCTTGCGTGGAGGGGGTTGTGTCACTGGCGAAAGTCGGTTGAGCGCCTGCTTTAGGTGTTGACGTGATTCTGCAGGTGCCGTTCGGGGGCAGGGCTACAGAGGGATGGTCAGCTCGAGGGAAGCGGGGGTGATCACGTGGCTGATGGTCCGATGGGTTGCAATGGTTGGACGAGAGTCACCGGAGCGAGGGACAACTGCAGGGCCACGGTGCCGAGGGCGGCGGCGAAGCCAGTGGCGAGAACAAGAGCAGTGCGGTCGAGGGGATCGCGCGCGGGCACCAGCGAACCATAACGCGTAGGCGGCGAGGCCGTTGATCAGCGCCAGCCAGGTGAACCCGGCGGCTGAGGGCTGCCCATGTGCTCCGAGACGCCATCGATCGCCCACGTCGGGATCGCGAGGACGAGCCCGCCGGCGCTGAGCTGCCAACCGGCGAACGCGGCGGTCCGACGCCGTCCGGTCGCGCCCGGAGCTTGGTCAGGGCGGTTCCGAATACCCACCATTGCGGCCGCGCCGGCGTGGCCTACGCCGATCCTGGTGGCGTCGACGCGGCCGCGGGCGCCAGCGCGAAGCGGACGACGCCGAGCACTCCGACGAGGCCCCAGCCGATCCGCCACCCGGACAGCCGTTCGTCGAGCAAAGCCGACGACGGCGCGGCGACGAGCAGCGGCTGCGTTGCGGTGAGGGCCGCTGCGATGCCCCGGGAAGGCGCTCGGCCGCGCTGAACAGGAGCGGGAAGTACACGCCGATGTTCGGCGTGCCGACGACGAACGTCTTCCATCGCCAGGAAGAGCGCGGCAGCCAGCGGGTCAGCGCCACCGCGAGCAGGGCGGCGGAAGTACTCGGGCGAGCGCGGCGAGGAACGAGTGGTCGGGTGGCGGCAGTTCCGTGGTCGCGAGGTGCGTCGTTCCCCGCGCCGCCGACACGGCGCCCGACCTGGTCGTCGCTCTGGCACGAGCCTCGGTGGGGGTGTAACGGAAGTGATGTCGACCCCGAGTGAGCCATCAGATACTCAGGGTTTACGATCACTAGGAGTGAAGTTAGCTGATTTGGTACCCAGCAGCCTTATAAGGAGCAGTCTTGACCATTTCGCCTGAGTTCGCCGTTCATGTCCTGTGTGCGGCGCTTCTCGTAATCCTTGGCTACTGGTTGCGTTGGTGGCGCTACCGCTGAACCGCCGCGTTGGCGGTACAGGCAGGAAGGGCGCAGCCGCGTCCTTCCTGCGTTCCTCCACGTGCGTGGAGAGCAAAATTCCAAAGAGTGCCCTTCCGGGTCCCTGCAGCCGGGCCACTCCCACATCGGTGAGACCTCATGAGCCTATCCGAGGTCGAGTCAAGCCTCGGTCGTACCCACCGGACGGTGAACCCGAAGGTCACGAAACGGCGGGTGTAGGCGTGCCCGGGGGTATCCATGTCCGCCATCGTGCGCAGCGAGGTCTCCTTGGCTGGCGAGGGGATCGGCGCCGGATAACTCGGTCTGGTCTGGTCAGGTTCGAGGGGATCCGCGGGGCCGAGAGCAGGGCGCGGGTCTTGGCGAAGTCGATGACCTGCCAAGGGTGACAGTACTGGTTGGGTGGCCTGGGGGAGCGGGCGCTGGTCTGGCCGTTGGTGGGGACGGCGTGCCGGCTAAGGGTGTGGGGCGGTTTTTGATCTCAGCTCGACGAGTGCGTCGGCGACGGCGATGAGTTGCTGGGTGTCGGCGCTGGTTGAGGTAGAGGTGGGCGGAGCGATGATGCTGGGTGTGCGGAGTGGTGTTCCGGGGTCGGTGCTGCGGTGGAGTGCGGCGTCGATGAGCCGCGCGTGTTCCGTGGGGGTGTGTGCGGTGTCTGCGGGTTCGGGGAGGTAGGGGCTGAGGCAGACGAGGCCGTCGCGGATTTCGATGATTCGGCGGTAGGTGCGTAGGCGCATGGCGCGGAGGTGGAGGCGTTCGCGCTGGGGTGTGGTCGTGGGGAACAGGGCGATGGTGGGGAAGCGGTCGACGAGGGATTCCCAGGGGGGGCGGAGTCGGCGGTAGGTTCGGCGGGCTTCGAACCAGAGGTGGATCTTGATCAGGGCGGTGCGTGCGCCGGGGTAGCCGATGCCGAGGAAGAACGTGGTGATGCCGACGGCGAGGACCGGCGTGGTCCAGGTGGCGGTGCCGGGGATGGGGTCGACGCCGAGGAAGAGTCGGCTGCTGGTGGAGATCGCGCGGGGCAGGTGGACTCCGGCGAGGTTGATGAGCAGGCCGGTGGCGGCGATGTGCAGGCTCAGCCGGGCGCGGGACCGGGTGTGGTCGGCGGTGGCGCGGGCGAGTTGGGCGCCGCGGGCGCAGGCGTAGGCGAGGTAGAGGTTCCCGGCTAGGTAGAAGGTGAGCATGTCGGGTGCGGTGGCGTGCTCGTAGCTGGTGCGGGCGGCGGGCTCGGCAGCGGCGAAGGTGGCGATCAGCACCGCGGAGGTGAGCAGTGCGAGGCAGATTTCCTGGTAGCCGCGGCGTGCTGCTCGGTGCGGTGCGACGCTGCCGTGCAGGACGACGATCAGCAGTGCGAAGAACACGGTGAGCAGCGTGTTCTGCGCCAGCTTCGGGAATCCGACGGGGAGCGCGCCGGCGAAGGCGGGTAGCGCCGCCGCGAGTTGCGCGGACAGGGCGGTGGCGACGAGCAGGGTGCAGATGGTGACTGCTCGCAGGCCGGTGTCGCGGGGTGCTCGGGCGAGTTGGGAGAGTTTCCAGAGCGCGGCGAGCATCGCGGCGGCCCACATGAGCAGGTTGGGTAGCAGCATCACAGCCAGCCCTGGTGGTCGTCGAAGGCGCTGCCGATCCGGGTGGAAGCGGGGCTGGTGCGGTCGGGCGCGGCTTCGAGTCGATGCAGCAGCTCGGCCCACTCCTTGACGACGGTGGCGACCATTTCGGCTTCGTATTCGGCGGCTGGGGCGTAGCCGTCGCGGCGAAGAGCACGTCGCACGACGTCGGGCGGGATGTCCGGGAACAACTGGGTCCAGACGTCGTCATCGTCTTCGTTGGAGGCGTGGCCGCTGATGAGGTGGCCAATTTCGTGCAGGATGATGTGCTCTTGGTGGGCCGGGGTGGTGTCGCGCTGGTAGAGGATCCAGTCGGTTTCCGCGGTGGCGATCCACAACCCGAACGCACCGGGCGCGGGAAGCGGCCAGGGCACCAGCCGGATCGGCCGCCTGCGGCGGTCTCCGAGCGCGTTGCAGAGCTGCGCGATGTCCAAGGGCGGGTGCAGATCGAGTTCGCGGAGCAGGCGGCGGACGGTGCGGCGGAGTTCGAGCTCGCTGCGCCAAGCCCGTAGGCCGCGCTCGCGGTTCATGGCCTGGCCTCGGTGAACAGTTCCAGCAGTGCCGTGGCGATGCCTGCGGGGTGACTGATGAGTCCATTGTGGCCACCCGGTAGGGAGGCCAGCGGGCGGTCCAGCAGCTCGGCGAGGCGTTCGGCGCAGCGGTGTTCCCACTTGCCCTGCGATCGCGCACCACCGGTGGCGACGATGCGCGTCCGGACGGCGGAGATCTCGTCGGGCGACAGTTGTACGGTGCGTACGGCGGGGAAGTCGTGGTCGAAGAAGCGCCGCAGGTTGGCCTGGACGTCGCCGACGGGTTTCGGTGACCGAGCGCCGGTTTCGGTTTCGTCGTCCCGTTCTCCGCCGAGTGCGGCGAAGCGGCGGATCGCCGTGATGACATCACCGGTGGCTGCGATCTCGGCGACGGCATCGAGACCGGCCTCCTGCTCGGGGTCATGAACGAGGGAGGGCATCGGGGGTTCGTGGGCGACCAGCAGCTCGACGAGATCGGGTCGGGCGGTGGTGAGGTGGAGGCCGATTACCGCCCCGATGCTCGGGCCGACGACGAGCGCGGGCTCAGTGGCCACCGCGTCGAGCAGTGCGGCGGCGTCGGCGGCGTGCAGGCCCACCGTGACGGGTGGCTCGGGGCTCGTGGTCTCGCTGCGGGACAGACCGCGGCGGTCGTAGGTGATCACCCGGTGCCCGGCGGCGCTCAGGTGCTCGGCGAGCTGGGTGGCGGCGCCGGCTTCGCTGAGGCCGCCCTGGATCAGCAGCAGCGGAGGCCCGTCACCGCGGGCCTCGTAGTACAGCTTCCCGCCGTCGACTTCGACGAACCCGTCTTCCTGCGACACCGGTGCCCCGCTTTCCGGTCGGATCCCGTTTCGCTGCTTACCGTCTCCTGCTCGTTCCGGTGATGCCAGTGACCTGTGCTCACCCTTCCGGGTGTTGTTTCTTGCTCTGGTCGGCTTGGAACTCGATGAAGCGCATGACGCTTTCCAGGGCTTCGGGGGAGAGCTCGCTGGCGCGGGCGGCGATGCGTTGGGCGCCGGCTTCACCGAGTACAGCGAGGGCTTCGTACTGGCGGTTGAGGTCGCGGGCGCGCTCGTCATCGGAGAAGTAGTCGAGCTGGACGTCGAAGAAGTCGGCCAGGGCCTGCACCAGTTGCCAGCTCGGTGAGGTCTTCTGCCCGTTGAGCAGGTCGTAGAGGTAGGTCTTGGACACCTTGACCTTGCCGCGTGCGGTGATCTCGGCGGCGACTTCGGTCGCGGTGAACTTCTCGCCGCCGTCCTTCGTGACGCTGTCGAACAGCCTCCGCAGACGCGCGGCGAAGCTCATGTCGGTCTTGTCGACCACGTCGACCACCTGCTTCCTGGGGCCACTATAGCGGAATAGCAACATCAAGAAACCACTACAGTTGACGCTCCCGGTCAGTCGGGTTACGTTGGCATCGTCCGTTCCACTATAGCGGAAATCAGTGGAGAAGATCCACCGGTTCGCGCGATGCTCACCGATCGGTCACCGCATCGGGCATAGCGAGGTCCGGCTGTTCACCACTGGCTTCGTGGGATGTGACCCCCGCGGAGCGCAGTGATCCACGAACGCCTCCGCCAGTGCAGGAGTCGGTGGGACTGCCGAGTCCCTGGCCCGGAACGGGCAGCACCGTCTCGGTCACCGAGTCCGACTAGCTCGGTGGCGATTTCGAACTTCATCGACCCGCCGCGCCTCTCGGCGCAGCGCGATACCGCACGCCTCGAACAACGGCCGAATGCGACGACCCGATCCGCACGATCTTCGGGCGCCGGAACCGCGCGTCCTGATCCGTCCTGGTTTTCGCAGTTCACACGCCAATCGAACCTCGGAGAAATCGTGATGTCCTCATTTCAGCAGCAGCCGGACGCGCCGCCCGCTTCCGCAGCGCCACCAGCCGACCGGGCCTCGTCGGCCAGGCGGCAGCCGTGTACCGCAGCGCTCCGGCAGGCGGCCGGTGCGGAAGAGGGGCTGATCGCCCGCGACCGCCGATTGGCCGGTGCAGCACACGTGATGCGTCGTGACCTGCCGACGCCGGACGTGGTCGGTGCTGTCGAAGCAGGTCGGCTCGCAGCGGCAGCCGAGTCGGGGACGGCCGAGCCGGAGGGCGACGATGTCGCGTTCCGCACGGCTGCCGCGACCGGTCAGGCGGCTGCGGTGGTGCAGGGGCAGGGTGTACCGCCGGGTGCTCCCGGTGGCGCGGACTGGTCCGGTTTCGGTTCGGTGGTTCCGGTGCTGGCGGCCTCGCCGGGTGCTGGTGCCTCGGTGGTGGCGGCCGTGCTCGCGGATGCGTTGCAGCTGGCGGATCGGCGCGTTCTGTTGGTGGACACCGCGGATCCGGTGCGGTCGGGGTTGGCCGCGGTGGCCCGTTCGGACGGGCCGGTGTTCGACGGCCCGCATCCCGCCGTGCGGATCCGCGCTTCGTGGCGGGCGCACGCGGTGCTGGCCCGGGTCGAGACGTCGTTGCCGATCGTGACGCCGGGGATGGTGCCGCCGCCGCGGTTCTTCGCTGCGGCGGCCCGGTCGGTGCAGGCGACGATCGTCGACATCGGGCACGACCCGTGGCGGGTGGCAGCGCATCCGCTGGCCGGTGCTGGGGCGTGGTTGCGGGTCGGGGAGCCGGTGCCGCGGCCTGTGCTGGTGTGCCGGGCGAGCAGGCCGTCGTTGCTGCACGCCGAGCAGGTGCTGGCTCGGCTGGAGGCCTGGAACCGGACCGGGACGATCGTGGCTCCGGCCCAGCTGGTGGTGCTGGGGGCGCGGAAGTGGCCGGCCGGAGTCGCGGGTGCGGCAGGGCGGCGCACCTCGGCGTTGCTGGAGAACGCCGTGTTCCTGCCGCACGACTCGTCCGTGGCGCTCGGCGGGATCACCGCCGAAGTCACTCCTGCTCGATTGCGCGATGCGGCGACTCCGCTGCTGCAGCACCTGCGCCTGCTGCCTGGTCCCGCCCACTCGGCCGGGAATTCCGTCCCCCGAAGGGTGATCCGCTGATGCTCCACACCGGATTCGAGGTCGTGGTCCCCGTCCTGTCGCAGCTTCCGAACCCGGCGCCCGCGCCGCCACCGGGTGCGGACAAGATCACGGAGGTCGCGGGGGTGTTCAAATGGGGCGCGCAGATCGCCCTGCTCATCGGGTTCTTCGCGGGCCTGGCGGTGTGGGCCGGTGGCCGGTGGGTCGATCACCACCGCGCGGGCAAGGTCGGCGTGGTCATGATGCTCTGCGGGGTCGCAGGCGGCCTGCTCTACGCCGTTGGGTATCCGCTGATCAACCACTTCGCCGGGGGTGGGGCATGAGCGCCCCGCGCGACGAAGCGCGCGAACGGCGCACAGCAGGGATCGGGCTCGCCGCCGTGGTGCTCGGGACGCTGGCCCTGGTGGCCGTGCTCCTGGCGTTGATCGTAGCCCGCGCGACCACCTCCGACCCGAAGCAGGCCGAACTCCGTGAGCCGGCCGCTGCGCCACCGGCCGCTCCTGGTGGCGTCGAACCCGCCGTCCTGGAGCTGGTGACCCGGCCGATGCCGGTGCTGCCGCCGCAGGCGGTGCGACCGCAGCCGTTGAGCACCGCTTCGGCCGGACCTCCCATCACGGTCGCGCCGACCCATCCGATTGGGGGCAGCTGGATTCCCGGTGGTGTTCCGGGCACCACGCGCGGCGCGCTCGCGCAGCTCGCCGCGTTGGACGAGGCCGCCCTGCGCGGTGCCGACCCGGACCTCTACGCCCGCGGATTCACCGAGCTCTCCGAACCGGGAGCACCGGGCGCTACCGAGACCGGTCTGCACTCGCTGCTGCGCTCGCTGCGGATGTCGGCCGGACTGCGACCGGCCGGCCCGGTTCCCGGGATGCTCGCCGACTTCCAGCCCACGCACGGGCAGATCAAGGGCACCGCCGAAGGCGGTCGGCTCGTGGTGGCCTGCGTGCTCGGCCAGTTCTCCGTGGACCAACGCGGCCAGACCGTGACCGCCGGGATCGGGGACTGCCAGGCGATGCGCTGGAACGGGCACCGCTGGCGGATCGCCGCCACGCCCGTGGCAGCCCCGGCGCCGAGCGCGTGGCCGGGCAGCGCGGACTCGGTGTCGGTCGGCTACCGAGAACTGCGGGAGGGCTGATGTGGCCGTTCGACGACATCGGTGACTCCCTCGGCTCCGAGATCGCCGAGTTCGCGGCGTCCGCGTTCGAGTCCGCGATGCGGGCGTTGTGGGACGGCAGCCTCGACCTGCTGCGGGAAGCCGTCGCGCTGGCCGACCGGTTCTCCGTGTTCGAGGTGAACCCGCAGGACGGTCCGGTCGGGGTGCTGTGGCCGATGATGCTGTGGATCTCCGGGGTGCTCGCGATGGGGTTGTTCTTCTGGCAGCTCAGCATGACGTCGCTGCGCGGCGGACGCGGGATCGTGCGGTTGGCGACTGGCCCGCTGCAGTACGGCGTCGCGCTGGCGGTCACCGTCGGCATGGTCGGCACGTTCCTCGCCGCCTCCGATGGGCTCACCCGCGGCATCCTGCAAGCGGGTTTGCAGGCGGCGAACTTCCAAGAAGCGCTGGAGAGCACCCAGTTCGCCGGTGGCACGGTCCAAGGCATCAAGGCCGTCGTGCTCGGGCTGTGCGCGTTGATCGGGGTGCTTCCCGCGGCGGTCGGCTATCTGCTGGAGATGTTGTTCCGCGAAGCGGCGATCTACCTGCTGGTCGCCACGGTCCCGATCACGGCCGCCGGGCTGCTGGCCAACGTCACCAAGCGGTGGTTCTGGACGACGGTGCGGTGGTTGCTGTCGTGCATCGCGATGAAACCGGTGCTGGCGCTGGCGTTGGTGCTGGGCATCGGCCTGGTGGCGGGCGCGGACGGCCTGTCGGGTCTTCTCGCGGGCATCGGCGTGCTGGTGCTGAGCGTGTTCAGCCCGCTGGTGCTGTTCCGGTTGTTCGCCTTCGTCGACCCGAACACCGATGCCGGAGGTGTGTTCCGGGACGCGCTCTCGTCGTCGACGGGCATCGACTCCTACGGCATGAACAACCCGGTCGGGAAAGCCGCCACCGCCCTGGCCGGGTTCGGTGCGGGCGGCTCGGGCAGCTCGGCGCAGGAGGACGCCTCCGCTGGGCGGTTCGACGCGGCGTTGGCCGGTTTCGGCGAACGCGAGATGGACGCCCACGGCATCGGCAGCACCGGGGGAGCAGGCGCCTCGGCGGATGAGCCGCTCGATCCGGACGCGGAGCAGCCGCATGCGCAGGAAGAACCCGATGCCGATTCGGCTCGGCCTCCTGCTGCCAACCACGGGGCGATCACGAGCGAGGACGGGATCGGCCCCCAGCTCGCCGGAGCCGGACACGAGCAGGACCCGCCGCCACCGGAACCTCCCGCCACCGGAGCCGACCGGGAACCGCCCGATGACGACGCTCCCCGAGGCGGCGGTCCGAACAGCAACGGCGGTGGCAGCACCGCGGGTGGAGACGTGGAACCAGGGGTGATCGACTGATGAGCGGCAACGCGCGGATCTACCGAGGACTGGCGCGGCGCGAGCGCGCCGGCTGGATCATGGGCCTCACGCCGGTGCAGGCGGTGACCTGCTTGGTCCTGGCCGTGCCCGTGCTGTGGGCGGTCTCGGCGGGCCGCTTCCTGGACGCGGTGCTGCTGTTCGCCGGGTGCGGGGGTGTGGCGGTCCTGGTGGTGGTGCCGGTTCGGGGACGTCCGGCGCTGCGCTGGCTGGGGCATCTGCTGCTGCACCAGCTCGGCGTGGCCACCGGCTGGTCGCGGTGGCAGTCCGCGGCGGGGGCGGGGCACCCGGTCGACCCGGAGGAACCCGATCTGCCCGGCGTGCTGCAGCGGGTCAAGCTGCCGGACGGGCCGCCGCTGCGCGACCAGGGCCGGGTGTGCCTCATCCATGACACCGGCGATGGCCGGTGGGGTGCGTCGGCGCGGTTGACGCACTCCGGTGTCGGGTTGCTCTCAGCGGAGCAGTGCGAGCGGCTCGCCTCCCGGCTGGGCAACCTGCTGCTGTCGATCGGGCACCGCGATGTCGTCGACCGGTTGTCCCTGCTGGTGCGCACGGTGCCCGATGACGGGACCGAGCACGAGGTGTGGCGCCGCGAGCACGAGGTCGCCGACGCCCCGGAGCTCGCTCGGCGGGTAGCCGACGAGCTGGATCGCACGATCGGCAACGCCGGGGTCCGGCACGAAGTGTTCGTCACGGTTTCCGGCACCGAGGACGCGCTGCGCAAGCCCGCCGCGGCCGCGGGCGGCGGGGTGCACGGCCGTGCCCGGGTGCTCTACCGGGTCCTCGACGGCTTGGAGGATCCGCTCAAGGCGATGGGTGCGACCTCGGTGACCTGGCTCTCGGGCGCGGGCTTGGCGGAGGCGGTGCGCACCTCGTTCAACCCGGCTTCCAGCGCGGTGCTGCGGGCCGCGCACCTCACCGGCGCAGCGGAGGACGGACTGCCCAAAGCCGCCGCCGGTCCGGTCGCGGCACCGTCGCCGTCGATGCGCCGCTACGACCACGACGCCTACTCCACGGTGTCCTACTCGGTGCTGATGCCCGAAGCGGGCACGGTCTTCGGCAGCCTGTCGCCGCTGCTGGCCGTGCGCACCGCGGGGGAGCGGCGCTGCGTGGCGATCCACTACGAGGTGCTGGACTCGCGGCGAGCGGGCCGCGAAGTGCAGAGCATCCGGTTCCGCACCGGCGTCCTGCGCGACTTCAAGGCCAACAAGGGGTTCTCGGCCTCCGCAGTGGAGGAGCGCGCGGCAGGCGGCGCCCAGGCGCAGGAACGGGCCGTGGCCGCCGGGCACAGCTTGGTGCGCTACTCGGTGGCCGCCGCGGTGACCGTGCCCGCGACGTGGCAGGTCGACGATCACGCCGCACGGCTGGAGAACGACTCGGCCGGCCGGTTCCGGCTGCTGCGGCTGGATCTGGCTCAGGACTCCGGTTTCGTCGCCGCCTGCGTGCCGCTGGGCATTGGGCTGCCCCGCTCCCGAGGAGGTCTGCTCTGATGCGCGAATCCGACCGCAGCGCCGCCCAGCTGCTCGCTCAGTTCTGCGCCGCCCCCGCCGCGCCCCGGTGCTCCGGCATGACTTCGGCCAAGGAGCGTTCGCGGGGGCCACGGCTCAACCGCGCCCGCGCCCCGCGCCGGGGTCGGGCACTGCCGGGCCGGGGATGGTCGGCGGCCGAGGCTCCGTTGGCGACCTACTTGGCCGCGACCCACGAGATCGGCGGGTTGTTCCCGCTGCTGGCGGCGAACCAGAACCCGGCGATGGGAGCCCGCATCGGCTACGACACCCTCAGCGGCGGCGCGTTCCACTGCAGCCCGATCGACTGGGTGCTCGCCGGTCTGGTCACCAACCCGAACCTGGTGGTCTTCGGCGAACCCGGACGCGGTAAATCGTCCACAGTGGTCGCCCTGCTGCTGCGGATGATGCTGTTCGGCACCCGCACCCTGATCTCCGGTGATGTGAAGGGCGAGTACAGCCCCCTGGTCCGCGCACTGGGCATCGAACCGATCGCCCTGGGACGTGGTTCGACGGCGCGGCTCAACGCCCTGGACCTCGGCCCGATCACCACCAGGTGGGACTCCTGGCCGGTGGCTCGCCAGCGCGACGAGCTCGACGGAGTCCTCGGACGGTGGACGAAGCTGCTCGTGGCGCTGGCCGAAGCCCAGGGCTATACCGCCACGGTCAGCGATGAGGCCGTGCTCTCCCACGTGCTCCGACGCCTGGTCGGCGCCGAAGACGGCTGCACGCGGCTGCGGGAGGTCACCGTGCCCGCGGTTCACCGCGCCCTGGCACATCCCGATCGGCTGCTGATCGAGCGGGCGCGCTTCGCCGACGAGCGCCAGTTCCTCGACACGTTGCGGCCGATCACCGACGCGCTCGGCAACCTGATCTCCGGGCCGTTGGCGGGATTGTTCGACGAGCCCACCAACTTCGCGCTCGACTGGGCCGCGTCGATCCAGTCTATGGACCTCTCGCGGCTGCGCTCGCGGGGCGACCAGGCCGTGGCGGTGGCGCTGACCGTGCTCGGCTCGTGGTCCTCCTTGATCACCGACCTGCAGGAGGACGGCGAGATCCGCATCGTCGTGCGCGACGAGGTGTGGCGGCAGATGCGGCTCGGGGTGAAGGCGGTGCAGGCCGTCGACTCGGACCTGCGGCTCTCGCGCACCGAACGCAAGATCCAGATTCTGGTGGGGCACAAGCCCTCGGACTTCCTCTCGGTCGGGCACACCGGATCGCAGGAAGTCGCCATCGCCCAGGACCTCCTCGCGTTGTGCAGCACGAGAATCCTGTTCGGACAGTCCACGCGGGTCGCCGACGACCTGGCCGAGGACCTCGGGCTCGGCGAGCCCGAGCAGGACGTCACCACCGGCTGGTGCATGGAACGCCAAGGCCGCGCGCTGTGGAAGCTGGAGAACCAACCCGGCTTCAAGATCCAGACGGTGCTCAGCAGCGCCGAGAAGGCCGTGTTCGACACCAACGCCCAGCTCCGTGCGAACGGGGGCCGCTGATGCCGGGGGCGCGCGCGACCTGGGCGCTCGCCGCCGCGCTGGTCTACCTCGTCGGCACACCCGGGCTGATCATCGGCGTCGCGCTGCTCGCCGTCGTCGGTGCCGCCACCGCCGGGTGCGGAACCGGAGTCGGCCCGGTCGGTGGTGGGCAGGTCGGCGACCACCACTGGTCCGGGGAACAACTCACCCACGCCCAGACCATCACCGGCATCGCCGAGCAACGCCGCCTCCCGCAACGAGCAGCGGTCCTCGCGCTCTCGACCGCGATCGTCGAATCGAACCTGATCAACGTGCCCTACGGCGACCGCGACTCACTCGGGCTGTTCCAGCAGCGCCCCAGCCAAGGCTGGGGCAGCGCCGAGCAGGTCAGCGATCCGATCTACGCCACCAACGCCTTCCTGGATCGGCTCATCGCGCTGGAGGACTGGTGGCGGCTTCCACCCGGGGTGGCGCAGCAGACCGTGCAGGCCTCGGCCTACCCGGAGCGCTATGCCCCGCAAGAAGGCCCGGCGACCGACTTGATGAGCCGCTTCTGGCGCGGCCCGGACAACCCGCTTCCCCCGACGGGTGCGACGCCCGTCGCGCAGGCCGCGCTCTGCGGCGACGAAGGTGGCGCGAGCACTCCGCTCGATCCGCAGCAGCTCCCGCCGGGATACCGGCTTCCGGCGGAGCCGACCCAGCGCGCGGCGGTGCGGTACGCCCTCGCCCAGCTCGGAAAGCCCTACGTCTTCGGCGCGAAAGGGCCGGATGCCTTCGACTGCTCCGGCCTGATGCGGGCCGCGTGGGCGCACGCCGGCGTCCCGATCTCGGCTGGCACCACCAGCCAGGTCCACGACGGCCGCGCGGTAGCCGCGCTGCGACAGCTCGCACCGGGAGATCTCGTGTTCATCCCGGGCTCGCTGGGATCACCGGCCAACCCGCGCCACGTCGGCATGTACGCCGGACACGGCTTGATCGTCAACGCCTACGACGAGAGCACCGGAGTCGTGCTCGAACAGCTCGACGCCTGGAAACCGCAGGTCGTGGCAATCCGGCGCGTCGCGGAACCGAGGGGAGCGAACGCATGAACCGCAGCGGTTTCTCCTTCTCCCCGGCGATCGACCGCGACTTGGCCGTGGTTGGGCTATTGGTGATCGCAGGTGGCGGCGTGCTCGCGCTGGCGGGGGTGCTCGTGCTCTCCGCTGTCGCGGCCACCGCTTGCGCGGGCGGTCCTTGGCTGCTGCCCGAGTTCACCGACTGGCTTCCCGCCGCCACGTCCGTGCTCGGGGACCCTTCGCATCCAGGCTCGGCCTTGGGCGAGCCGTGGGCGAGTGCGCTGCAGGGCCGGACCCGGCTGTACTGGACGTTCGCAGGCGGCGTCCTGGTGACCTGCGCGGCGGTGAGCGTACCGATGGGAATGGCGGCGTGGTCCCGGCTCGGTCCCACCGAGCTCGGTCACGCCAGCCGGATGGAGGTCCGCCGCGAGCTGTCCCTGCACGCCGTGCGCCGCACCGCCGAGTGGACCCGCCCCGGACTCAGCGCCGAGCAGCGGCGGTCAGCACCGCTCGAGCAGGTCGCCGCACCGCTGCACCGCGGACCGCACGGGCAGGTGCTGGGCACGCCCCTGGAGAACCCGACCGGAGCGTTCGCCCCGACCCAGAGCGGCAAGAGCCGAACCGACGTCGTGCACAAGGCGCTCGCCGCGCCCGGGGCGCTGGTGTGCTCCTCGACGAAACCGGACCTCGTGGAGTTCGCCGCGCTGGCCCGCTCGCGCCGACCCGGTGCCGGCCCGGTGTACGTCTTCGACACCACGGGCAAGGTCCGCTGGCCCGCGCGGATCCAACCGTCTCCGATCCCCGGCTGCGAGGATTTCGGCGTCGCCCGCCGCCGCGCGGAAACGCTCGTCGACGCCTCGGCCGTGGGACTCACCGAGGTCGGTGGCAACGACAAGGTGTTCCGGGAACGCGCGAAGACCGTGGTGCAGGCCTACCTGATCGCCGCCGCCCACGAACGGCGCGGAGTCGCGGACCTGGTCGCCTGGTCGATCACGAAACCACCCGACCAGGAACCGGTCGAGCTGCTGCGCCGGTACGGCTTCCCCGAGCTGGCCGACAACCTGCAGGCCGAGATCGGCATGGTTGCCGAAACCTCCGACGCGGTGTGGTTGTCGGTGCGCCGGGTGATCGAACCCTGGCTGGACCCGCAGCTGCGTGAGCTGTGCTCCCCGGCAGCGGGGGAGGAGTTCGACGCCGCGTCGTTCGTGGCCAACCAGGGCTCGCTGTTCCTGGTCGCCGACAAGCACCAGGCCGCGCAAGTCCGGCCCGTGCTGACCGCGCTCGTCGAGGACATCCTCACCACCGAGCAGGAGATGGCGCTGAGCTACCCCCACCGACGCTTGGACCCGCCCGCGACCAACGACCTCGACGAGCTCTACGACGCCACCCCGATCCCGAAGCTCCCGGAGATCCTCGCCGACTCCGCAGGCCGCGGCGTGCTCATCCACTGGGCCGCGCAGTCGATGGCGCACCTCGAAGACCTCTACGGCGAGTCCGGCCGACGCCAGCTGCTGGACAACACCACCACGTTGACGTTCTGGGGCGGCATCAAGGACGCCAAGACCCTCGAGCTGGTCTCGACCTTGGCCGCCCACCACGAGCGCAAGCGCTACCAGCAGCAGTCCGACGGGCTGCTCGGCTTCGGCCGCACCTCCGTGGGCACCGAGGACGTGCCCACCTACCGGCCCGGCGCCGTCCGGACCCTGCCGCGCGGGCGGGTGCTCATCTTCCACCGTCACCTGCGCCCGATCCTCGCCCGCACCGTCGACGTGCGGAAACGCCCCGACTGGCCGCAGCTGCGCGCCGACCAGCACGCCGTCCGAGCAGGCACCGCCCCGATCGACGCCGACGGCTACGCCACGAAGGCGGTGGGCACCCCGTGAACGACGACGAGCTCGTACCCCACCACCGGCAGCGACACGCCGACGGAACCGAAGCCGCGATCGAGGCGCTGACCGAGATCGTCGGCGCCCTGACAGCGAAGCTCACCGCGCTGCGCGGGCGCATCGAAACGCTGGAGAACGGCGCACCGCAGGAACCGGAACAGGACGACGCGGCCGACCAACCGGGCCCGTGGGTCGTGCACATGCCGCCCGCAGCCGCCGAAGACCGGCGGCACCGGGGCGATCAGCACACTCCGCTGTGGACGGTCCGCAACTTCGTAGGCTGGTACAACGCTACCTTCCTCGGAAACCCCGGTTCCCAGGCCAGAGCGATCCCGCCATGCTGGGCCGAACATCCGGGCCTGGCCCAGGAAGTCGCCGTCCTCGCCTACTCGTGGCGCCGAGCCAACGTCGGCGCGACTGCCAACATCCGCGACGCCCAGCTCTGGCTGCAGCAGACCCGCCCCGGCTTCGCCGCCCGGCTGACCGACTGGGTCCACGCCCACTGCCTCGACGGCCGCCACCGCCCGGTCGGCGCCCGCTGCAGACCGACTCGATTCGCCGCCGAGGCGGCAGAACAGGACGCCATCTCAACGGGGGAGGACGCGGAATGAAACCCTGGATGCACCAAACCTGCACCGCAGCTGCCGGCGCAGGAGCCGTGGCCGCCGGAGTCGGCTGGGCCCACGCCGCCCACCTCCTGCATTCGTCGCACCCGCCAGCTTCGCTGCGCCCACCGCGATCCCGTCACCGGGCTGCTCACCAGGTCCGGCTGGGAGAGCACCGCCCCCGGAGCCCTGGACCGCAGCACCGTGTGCGGGCTGCTCGACCTCGATGGTTTCAAGCGGATCAACGACACCTTCGGGCACCCAACCGGCGACCACGCGCTGCGCGCCGTGGCGCGACGAGTTCACGGTGTGCTGCCAGCGGACTCCGTGTTCGCCCGACTCGGCGGTGACGAGTTCGTCTTCCTCGCCCACTCGAACCCAGCGGAGATCGGGGCCCTGTCCGACGAGCTCCTCGACGTCATCACCGCGCCCCTGCCGGTCGGTGAGCACGCGGTGCACCTCGGCTGTTCGGCGGGCCTGGTGCTGTTGCGCGACCTGCCGAGCCAGCCGGTGCTACTGCGTGAGGCGGTCACCGCGGCCGATCGCGCCATGTACGAGGCGAAGCTCTTCCGCTCCGGCTGGCGCCGCCACGATCCGTCGCGGCACGCCGACCCACCAGTCGATCGCAGCTCCGCGCCGCTCGTCCGCGTCCGCGAACACGGCCCGCAACCACACCTCGGGAGGACTCCGTGAAGATCCACGACACTCGGTCCTGGGAACGTGAAGCGGCCTGCGCTGGAACCGAACCCAGCCTGTGGTTCGGCGAGGACGACGTCCGAGAGTCCGGCAGCGATGCGCATCGCCGCCGCGAAAACGCAAAAGCGATCTGCCGAACCTGCCCCGTACGCACCGACTGCCTCATCGACGAACTCCTCCGCCCCCACACCGAACAACACGGCATCCGCGGCGCCACGACCCCGGGAGAACGAGCCCGCATCCTCGCCCGCTGGAGAGCCGCCGGACTCGTCCCCCAACACGCCCCGCCGACCAACACCGATGCCCTACGCACACTCCTCGGGGCCGAACCACGCCAGCGGACGGCGTAAACCCGGCCCGGACGACCGGTGCAGGCCCGTGGCGTGCGTGGAGAGCACATCCGTTCGCCCTTCGCGACGACCAAACGGGCGGACCACCTCCACGTGCGTGGAGAGCACGAGCTTGCCGGACACGTCGACTCCTACGTCCGCGGACCACCTCCACGTGCGTGGAGAGCACCGATACCCCGCGACCGCCTCGCGCAGCGGTGCCGGACCACCTCCACGTGCGTGGAGAGCACTGAGCCCCCAGGAGCCCACCTTCGGCTACCTCCGGACCACCTCCACGTGCGTGGAGAGCACAACAGCGTGCCGAACTCCGCGTGCACCAACTGCGGACCACCTCCACGTGCGTGGAGAGCACGACACCCCACGTCTCGATGTCCAGGAAGACGACGGACCACCTCCACGTGCGTGGAGAGCACGTTCCCGGACGGCACCGATTCCTACGAGGTGGAGGACCACCTCCACGTGCGTGGAGAGCACCAGTGGGCGCTGGAGCTGGTGGCCTCCCTGGACGGGCCACCTCCACGTGCGTGGAGAGCACCGAAGGACGCTCCCTCACCCGCGTCGCCACCCACGGACCACCTCCACGTGCGTGGAGAGCACTCGCATCCAGGATGCGGCGGGCCCGCGCCGCGCGGACCACCTCCACGTGCGTGGAGAGCACTGCCGCGCGAAAACCCAGTGGTTTTCGCTTATCGGACCACCTCCACGTGCGTGGGGAGCACGCCCTTCTGGTTACAGGCGGCGACAACCAGGGCGGACCACCTCCACGTGCGTGGAGAGCACCGCCCGGTGGCGAGCCGGGCGGCGACCGCCGACGGACCACCTCCACGTGCGTGGAGAGCACAGCAGCGAGGTCGCGACGTTGACGTCACTTCCCGGACCACCTCCACGTGCGTGGAGAGCACGGCACACCTCAAGGCAATGCGAAAGCGCTGGTCGGACCACCTCCACGTGCGTGGAGAGCACTGCCCGTGGCGTTGCCGAGCGGGAGTGGGATGCGGACCACCTCCACGTGCGTGGAGAGCACATGCCGCAGAAGCGCCACGAAGCGGGATACGCCGGACCACCTCCACGTGCGTGGAGAGCACAGGAGGTGAGCATCCACCCCGGGCTCAAAGCGCGGACCACCTCCACGTGCGTGGAGAGCACCGATGCGCAATCCAGTCGGTCCACTCCTTCGTCGGACCACCTCCACGTGCGTGGAGAGCACCGACTTCCTGCCCTACGTCGACGGCATCAACGCGGACCACCTCCACGTGCGTGGAGAGCACTGCCCGCAGACCGCCACGCCGACCAACAGGGCCGGACCACCTCCACGTGCGTGGAGAGCACATCCTTAACTCCATCCCGAAGCCGTACCTGACCGGACCACCTCCACGTGCGTGGAGAGCACTGGGCGATGGACGGCGGGAACCTCCAGGAGGTCGGACCACCTCCACGTGCGTGGAGAGCACCCGCCTCTGCGGCCACTGATCCGACGTTTCCCCGGACCACCTCCACGTGCGTGGAGAGCACCGCCGCCAGGGGTACTCGACCGTCCCGGCGTCCGGACCACCTCCACGTGCGTGGAGAGCACATCACCTTGCGGACGCCCTGGTCCTGGAGCTGCGGACCACCTCCACGTGCGTGGAGAGCACCCCATCCCCATCCCCAGGGGGTTCGCCAATGCCGGACCACCTCCACGTGCGTGGAGAGCACTAGCGGTGCAGCGAGCCAACCGGGATGCCGGTCGGACCACCTCCACGTGCGTGGAGAGCACCCTTCGCGAACTGGGGTTTTAGGAACGCCGTTGCACGTTTTCGAACGGAACCATGCCTCGACGGTAACGCATGGGCGCGGTGGATGGCTTTGACCATCCGAACCGGCAGTTCACCCGTTGGCACCAGCTCTGGCGTAAGACGGCTCGGCTTGTCGGGGGTAACCGTTAACGTGCCGCTCGGTGATCGGGTTCTCTGGTTTTGGGAGGTTCAGTGGCCGACCCCGTGGTTGATCTGCGGCTGTGGGGCAAGGAACGCGGGCTTGGGGGAGCTCGGTATCCCGTTGTTTGCCATGGTCTGGACGCCGCAGCGGCGGTGCGCGCGTTGTGGCGCGACTTCATCTCGGCAGGTCTTCGACGACGGTTGGCTGCGGAGCTCGGCTTGAGCGAGTCGGAGACGTGCTCCGTGCTGGAGTTCTGGGCGGCGCTCCACGACATCGGGAAGATCGTCCCCTCGTTCGCTTTGCAGCTGCCGATGCCGCCGGAATTTCCGGCGGATGCGGCGGAGGTTCGGATACGGCATGACCGGGCGACGAACTTGTGGCTGCCTACAGGACTAGGCGTTCTGGGATATCCGTCGCGGTCCGCTCGGTCGGTGGGGCGGCTGGTCGCACAGCTGTTGGGAGGCCATCACGGGCGGTTCCACAGCGTCGAGGGCGCGCGGTTGATGCCTGAGCACTTGCCGTCACAGGGGCTTGGCTCCGCACCGGTGTGGGACGCTGAGCGGGCCGCGATGCTCGACGTGCTCGCTGCAATCCTGCAACCACCTGTACCTCCTCGGCTTGCTGTGGAAGACGCGGTGCTGATCACAGGCCTCGTGGTGGTAGCCGACTGGTTGGTCAGCCAGGTCGACTTCGTACGTGAGCAGGTCCGGAAGGTTCCCACCGTCGGTGATGTCCCTTCGTTGCGTTGGTTCTTCGAGGCTGCGGTGAGTCCTGCTCGACAGCTGGTGCGCAGCGCGGGTCTGTTCAGGCTGAAGCTGGAGGACGGCGACTTCGGCGAGGAGTTCCCGGGGTTTTCGCCCAACGCACTCCAAGCCGGCATCGCGGCAGAACTGCGGCGTCTGGTGACCGGCCCGGGGCTCTTGATGGTTGCGGCGCCGATGGGCTTCGGGAAGACCGAAACCGCGTTGCACGCTGCGCGGATCATGGGGGCGGCTGCCGGGACGTCAGGAATCTTCGTCGCCTTGCCGACGATGGCCACGGCGGACCAGATGTTCAGCAGGGTCGGACAGTACGTGCAGCGCCGGAGTGAAGCAACGGCCAGCCAAGCACTGCTGCACGGAATGGCTTGGCTGAGCCCGGTGGAGGAGATCCTGGCGAATGCGCGTGCTGCGGAGGGGATCGTCAGCGACGCGGAAGCTCGGGTGCACTCCTCGGAATGGCTTCGAGGCGCGAAGCGGGGCTTGCTGGCCGGGGTGGGGGTGGGCACGATCGACCAAGCGTTGTTGGCCGTGCTCCCGGTGCGGCACAACGCGCTCCGAATGTTCTCGCTGGCCGGAAAGACCGTGATCATCGATGAGGTGCACGCGTTCGACAGCTACATGCGGGAGTTGCTGCGGGAACTGCTCGGCTGGCTGGGCGAGCTCGGCGTCCCCGTGGTGCTGCTGTCCGCAACGTTGCCGAAGGCGATCGCGAGGGAGCTCTCGGCCGCCTATACCGGTGCGGCAACCGAAGCGGACTTCGAGATTCCTTATCCGGGCTGGAGGTACGTTGAGCGTGTTCACAAGTCGGAACCGCGGGCGGTGGCCTTCCCAGCTGACCGCAGGCGGCCGGTAGAGGTCTCGTTGCGAGGCGTTGGTCGGGGAGAGGGCAAGCGGCCAGATCGGGTTCCGGTGCTGCAGGAGGTCTTGGCCCATGTGATCGATGGTGGCTGTGCCGTGGTGATCTGCACGACCGTCGCGCAAGCGCAGCAGACCTTCTCCGATCTGGGTGAGTGGGCTGCGAGGAATGGGGTCACTCGCAAGCTGCTGCACGCCAGGTTTCCGTCGCACCAGCGGACAAGCATCACCGAGGATGTGCTGGAAGCCTTCGGGAAGCCCGACGGGTCACGAGGACGTCCACAACGGACGATTCTGGTGGCGACACAGGTCGTGGAGCAAAGCCTCGATGTCGACTTCGACCTCGTCGTCACCGATCTCGCGCCGATCGAGCTGTTGCTGCAACGATCAGGCCGACTGCAACGTCATCCGGGGTGGGATGACCAGCGGCCCGCCTGGGCTGATCCTGCCCGGGGTGGTCATCGGCAGATGGTCGTCCTCACCGCGCCGGACCTTGACCCCGGCGAGTTGCCTTCTAGCTGGAGCTACATCTACCCGCAGGCCAGCCTGATCCGGGCCCATGAACTGATCCGCCGCAGAGATCAGCAGTCGATCAACATTCCCGACGATGTCCAAGATCTGGTTGATCGTGGCAATCCTGGCGACTTCCCGGTCCTCGACGATGACTTGCTGACGGGCTTCGCCGATGTCGAGCTGGAGCGCAGCGCCCGGTGCATGATCGAGTCGCAGACTGCGCGGCGGGTGACCATACGTCCGATTCGCGAGTTGGCCAGCCTTGCTGGCCTGTCCGAGGAGCTCGTTGACGAAGAGCGAGCCACGACGCGCTTCAACGCTGACTCCGTTCGCGTGCTGCCGGTCTTCATCGACGACTCCGGAGAGCTCCGGCTTGGGCATCCGGCGGGAGAGAGGTTGCCCGTTCCGGAGCTGGGTCGGCTTTCCCGGGAGGAGACGATCGCCGTCATGAAGCACACCATCCCCGCGCCGGGTTCGCTCGTGCGTGACCGCGATGAGAGCAACACCTTGCCCGAGCCGTGGCATGCCCTCTGGCCCCTGAGCGATCTTGTCGCGCTACCGCACCGAGTCGACGATGAGGGGAACGTTCGACCGGCCCGCGTAGGCCGGAAGTTCCTGCTCCTCGATCCCGAGCTCGGGCTGTGCGATGTGGCTGAGACGACGCGGCTGAGCAGCGAGTCGTACCGAAAGGCAGACCCCGGCGATTTGCTTCGCACGACCCTTGTATAGTCACTCTCAGTGCTCGGCCGTATCCTTCGGGTGATGATCATGGTAAGGGTGAAGTCCGGCTGTGGCCGAAGCGGCCGCGCCGCAGGTTCGCGGTACGAAGCCCAAGTGCTCCATCGCCTTCACCGCTGTGAAGAGCACCGAATGTCGAAAAATCGATCGTCTCGCCCGACCCGGGCCACTTCCACGTCCGTGGAGAGGCACGCAGCTTAACCGTCCTGTATGTCCTGGCTGATAGGAGGCACGATGCCACCGAGCTTTGACCTGGCAGAGCGCGGGTTCTGCCGGGTGCGCTGGCGCCCGGGGCGATCTCCCGGGAACCCGGACGCTCCGGTTGGCTTTCGCGATCTGCTGGTGCGCGCGGCGGACATCGCCGATGTGGAGGTGCCGCACCCCCCGGCACTGGCGGGCCTCCTTCGGGTGTTGACGGTGATGGCAGCCCGAATCGGCGGACTGGACGCACTGGATCGCCGTACCGATTGGGAGGACGCGCGCTTAGCCGTACTGGACAAGGGGAAATTCGACCCGGGCGCGGTACAGCAGTACTTCGCTCAACACGAGGGCCGGTTCGAACTGTTCCACACGGCCAGCAGTACGCCGTTCCTCCAAGACCCACGGCTGCTGGACGAGTGCCGCACGGTTAAGGGGGAAGCGACAAGCTCCGGTGTGAACAAGCTCGGGCTGGGCAGAGCGGCAGGCCAGAGCTTCGTATGGCTCGCGCACACAGTGGACGAACAGCCGCCACCACTCGCCGCGGCCGACGCCGTGTTCGCGCTACTGGCTTGGCTGTACTTCGGCGTACCAGGGCGCTGCACTCCTCGGCGAGTCGGAGAAACCGCTGCTGCTGACACCAAAGCCGGGCCGTTACGGGGAACGGTCTCTTACCACCCGGTGGGGGAGAGCCTGTTCGAAACCTTGGTCCTCGGCGTTCCGTTCGTGCCTTCTTCGGAGCCCGACCCAGCTTTGTGGGAAGACGAACCACGGGATCCGTGCGCCCTGCCCCCACCAGGTACCGGTGTCGGCGGGCTGCTGGCGAATCGTTTCCAGCACGCCGTCCTCCTGGAGCCGGACGAGGCCGGTGGGTCGGTTGTCGATGCACGGATCACCTGGGCCTGGCGCCTTCCCCGCGGTCCAGCGCAAGATCCGTACCTGATCTACCGCACGAGCAAGGACGGTCTGCCCTATCCGCAGCCGGCGGAAGCTTCTCGCGCGGCGTGGCGCGATCTCGATTGCTTGATCGGAAAACACGAGGACCACCAACGGCCGGTTGTCTTCGAAGGCCTCGACGATCTGATGTCGGGGCAAGGGCGAGCTGTGCGGATCAAGGCGTTGGGCTTCGAGCAAGATCGCAGCCAGGCGAAGGACAAGCAGTTCTACTCCGGGACGACCCCCGCCAAGCAGGAGTTGTGGCAGCAGGTCGATCCGGATCGGTTCGGGCGCCTCCGGTCCGCGCGAATGGCCGCCGAAGTACGCGGCTGGCATCTCCGCGGTGCGTTGACCGAGGCGTGGTGGGAGCTCGTCCGTGTGCGACCGTCGCGCGCTGGCAAGTCCAGGGATGGTGGTGTGCCGTGGCTGCACTCCAGCATGAGCGACTACTGGGAACGGGCCGAACACCACTTCTGGCAGGCGATCAGCACTGAGCAACCCCCTAATTTCAACATCGTCAACCGATTCATCCACCTAGCGCTGAAGTCCTACGACACGGCCACTGGAATGGTTCGGCGAACGCCTGAGGAAATCAAGATCATCGAGCGTAACCGGCGCAGGTTGTGGACCGGCTACCAGTCCGGCTCGGAGACCCAGAACGGAGCAGAGAATGACTGAACTCTCCGGATCCGGTTCCGCTCAGCGGCGCCGCGAAGAACGTCGCAAGAGAGCTGCTGACATGGTCATGCACCTGCGGCGGGAAGTGCTACTGGCGCCGGGCCGCCGCGCCGCAGTCCGGGCCGCTCTCGGGCATGAACCGGGCTCGCCGCGGACATTCCGCGCGTACCGGGAGATCAGTGCCTTTTTGGCGCCAGGGCTGCCCAAGCGGGAGGAAGAGGCATTCCTCGCGGTAGCGGCGATGTTGTGCGCACAGCCGGCGGGCAACCGCAAGCAGGACGTCACCGCCGCCGACGCGGAGGAGAAGGGGCCTCAGCGGACGAGGACGCTGGGCGGGAGCTGCGCGTTAGCGGTGAATCGGAGCGAGATCACCGAAAAGTCGGTGGAAGCACGTCTTCATCAGCTGTGCCGGGGTGACTCCCGCAGCCTTCATCGTCAGCTGCCCCGGCTCGTGCACCACCTGCGCGGAGTCGGAGTGGAAGTCGAGTGGACCCACCTGGTCGACGACATGACTCGATGGGACATCGACCGTGAACGCATCGCTGCCGGCTGGTTGCGCGAGTTCTACCAGGGTTTGACCGCCCGCTCCGCAACTCAGAAGACGACCCCAGAAGACGACGCATCCCAGGAGGACCAGGCATGACCACTCCCGCGTATCTTGACATCCACGTACTGCAAGCACTTCCGTTCTCGAACGTCAATCGCGATGACCTCGGTGCCCCGAAGACCGTGGTCTTCGGTGGAGCCGAGCGCACCAGGATCTCCAGCCAGAGCTGGAAGCGCGTCATCCGGAAGCACGTCGAGGAGCAGCTCGGTGAGCGGACCGTGCGTACTCGTCGTGTCGTGCGCGGAGTTTCGGAACGGCTCCAAGCCCAGGGATGGGCTGAGGAAGAGGCCGACGCTGCTGGAATTCAGGTGGCGGTCTCGGCGGGCAAGGGCATCAGCCTCCAGCCGGACAAGGACGACAACGATTCGCTCGTGCTGACCACGAACGTGTTGCTGCTGTTGCCCGAATCCGGGATTGACGAGCTCGCGGCGCTGGCAGCAGGGCATCGTGACGCGATCTTGGCCGAGTCAAAGCGAGCGAAGAAGGCTACCGAAGTCAAAGCGAAGCTTCCCAGCGACGAAGTCGCCGCGATTCTCAGTCGCCGCAGCGGAACGATCAATCTGTTCGGCCGGATGCTGGCGGAGCTGCCCGGGGCCAACGTTGACGGTGCAGTTCAAGTCGCTCATGCGTTCACCACGCACGGGACGCAGGTCGAGTACGACTTCTTCACCGCTGTCGATGATGTCGAAGAACAGCTGAACCTCACAGGCAGCGGGCACCTGAACACGGCCATGTTCAGCGCAGGAACCTTCTACCGCTACGCCAACATCAACCTCACCGAGCTGCTCGGGGAGAACAACCTGGCTGGTGACACCAGCGCCGCAGCCGCGTTGGTGTCGGCGTTCCTGGATGGATTCCTCAACAAGCTCCCGACCGGCAAGCAGAACTCGACGGCGCCGATGACCCCGGCCGACTTGGTGCACATCGCGGTGCGCGACGACCGCCCGGTCTCACTTGCCAGCGCGTTCGAAGCACCGGTGTGGGGCCGACGCGGACATCTCGTCGAATCGGTGAATCGGCTGATTGACCAATCCCGGACCGTGACGCGGTTGTTGGGCGAGGACCACGTGCTCCACGCCGGTTATACCGCCACCGCTGCCGCGCTGGCAGAGGGGCAAGCGACCGAGATCCAGCTCGGAACGCAGCACGAGTCCTTCGACGAGCTGATCCGCGTGGCCGTCACGAACGCCTACCCCGGAGCCCGGCCGTGAGCGGGTTCTTGTTGCGCTTGGCCGGGCCTATGCAGAGCTGGGGAGAACGCAGCGCCTTCGACATGCGTGACACCGCCGCGTTCCCGACTCGTTCCGGACTCCTCGGCCTGCTGGCGTGCGTGCTCGGACGGTCACGAGGCGAATCTCTCGACGACCTGGCCCAGCTGTCGTTCACCATCCGAATCGACCGTCCAGGTGTCCGCATGGTCGACTACCAAACGACCGGCGGAGCGTTGCCCGTTCGCGGGCCGAAGGTGCCCACCGCCGACGGCAAGGGGCGACCGAACTCGAAAGGAACCCTGCAGACCTGGCGCGAGTACCTGGCCGACGCGGTGTTCATCGTGGCCGTGACCGGGCCGGACGAAGTCCTCGATCGAGCACGTGCGGGGTTGCGCAGACCTCGGTGGCAGCCGTTCCTGGGACGGAGATCTTGCCCGCCGGACGCGCCGCTGCTGCTGGACCGCCTTGTTTCGGACCCGATTGCCGAACTTCGGGCCGGTGTCCCCCTCGCGCGGCGAGTGAGAGAGGGGGCCGACGTCGAAGTCGACTTCCTGACGCCGACGGGCAGGGTGGACGAAGTCCACAGCGAGATCCACGACGTGCCCATCACCTTCGCCACCGTCGATCGTGCCTATCGCCCGCGCCCGGTGTGGCGCCACACCGAATCCCTGGACCCCGCGCTCGGCGTCCGCGACCTGCGCGACTACCCGGCACGGCTGGCTGATTACGTCCGTGGAGAGACCGCATGAACGACACCTGGCTCGTAGCGATCGCAGTCAACTCAGGGTGCCGCCGCCTGTTCAGCGGAGGCAAGATCAACGGGCACGCCCTCCATCGCGAGCTGATGCGTTTGGCACCGGCCGGACTCGGCGACGAGGCCAGACGAGAGGCCGGACTTCTCTACCGAGTCGAGCAGGTGGTCGCCCCTCGGCAGGGACTGCGGATCCTCGCCCAGCTCACCTTGGAACCCGACGTTCGCGCGCTGGCGTCGGAATTCGCGGCGCAAGTGCAGCAACGACGGTTGAACCCCCTGCTGAGCCGGCTCACCACCGGTGCAAGAGTGCGCTACCGGATTGACGCCAACGCCACCAAACGACACGGGAACGCGGCGGAGCCGCACAAGCGGGGAAAGTTGGCCAACCTCCACGGCACCGAAGCCGAGCTGTGGTGGCTGCGCAAATCCACCGAAGTCGGGCTGCACCCGCTGCAACTGACCTCGACACCACAGCCCGACGTTCTCGGCCGCGCCAGCAAACGCAACAAGGACAAGAATCCTGGTGACGAGGAGAGTTACACGGCTGTCCACGGTGTCACCCGTTTCGATGGCATCGGGGTGGTGACCGATCCCGATCGGCTGCGTGCAGCGGTGAACGTGGGAATCGGCCGCGCACGCAACTACGGATGCGGGTTGCTCAGCCTCGCTCTGACCGAAGAGGCGCCGTGATCAACAACCCGAGACGGCTTCTCACCGCCCCCACCGTCGCAATGCTGCCTCGCGTCGCCGACTCGTTGTCCTTCCTCTACCTCGAACACGTGAGGGTCAGCCAAGACGACACCGGGGTTTGCGCCTCAGTGCAGCAGGCGGACGGCACGACGAGCCGTGTTTACCTCCCGGTGGCTTCGCTGTCCTGCCTGTTGCTGGGGCCTGGGACCTCGGCCACCCAACCCGCCATGGCCACCTGCGCTCGGCACAACACCACCGTGCTGTGGACAGGATCCGGAAGCGTCCGGCTCTACTCCGGCGCTCAACCCGGCGACCTGACGACGACCTGGGTCGAACGCCAGGCGCGCGCCTGGGCCGATGACGAAGCGAGACTCGCGGTCGCTGCCCGGATGTACGAGATGCGCTTCAAGATGCCGGTGCCCGAGGGAACCAACCTCAACACGTTGCGCGGCCTAGAGGGCCAACGCATGAAAATCCTCTACCGCTCACTCGCAGACCGGCACAAGCTACGAGGCTTCCGGCGCAACTACGACCCCGCGAACTGGGATCAGCAAAACCCGATCAACCAGGCCTTGTCCGCGGCGAACACAGCCCTGTACGGCGCGGTGCACAGCGCACTCTTGGCGCTGGGGTGCTCGCCCGCGCTCGGATTCATCCACAGCGGGAAGCAGCACTCCTTCGTCTACGACATCGCGGACCTGTACAAGGCCGACCACACGATCCCGCTTGCATTCTCCCTGCACAACAGCGACCAGCCGGACCGCGACGCACGCATCCGGCTCCGCAAGGACTTCCACCTCTTCCGGTTGCTGCCGCGGATCGTCACCGACGTGCAGAACCTGCTCGACCCAGCTCGGCGTGCGACGTCGTCCGAAGACGTCGACGGTCCCACCGAGATCGAACTCGTCCACCTGTGGGACCCTGATCTCGGTCCGATCGATGCAGGTGTCAACCACGCCCGGGAACTCGACAAGGACTGAGCGGATGCCCAACCTCGTGGTCATCTCCACGACCGCCGTACCGGACTACGTGCGCGGTTCGTTGTCGCGCTGGCTTACCGAGCCGGCGCCAGGCCTCTACGTCGGCTCCATCTCAGCTCGGGTACGCGATGAGCTGTGGAACCAGGTAGCCGACGCCATCGGTGATGGAGCGGCGGTGTGCGTACACCCGTCGGACAACGAGCAGCGGTACACCATCACCACTGCAGGGCAGCGGCGCCGGAGCGTGCTTGACTTCGAAGGGCTCCAGCTCATCGGCTTCCACGCACCTGCTGGCTACGAAGATGGCAAAAACGAACAATTGCCCTTCTAAAATCCCTGTTCGCGAAGGGTGCTCTCCACGTGCGTGGAGGTGAGTCGGCTGGCGGCCTCGGGCAGATGGATCCCGGCGAGTGCTCTCCACGTGCGTGGAGGTGAGTCGTAGTCGGACACGGCGGTGTCGAGCGTGGCCGGGTGCTCTCCACGTGCGTGGAGGTGAGTCGCCAATCCGGACGGAGTGGAGCTGCCCGGATTCGTGCTCTCCACGTGCGTGGAGGTGAGTCGGGAGCACGACGTGACTAACCACGACGACCAGGGTGCTCTCCACGTGAGTGGAGGTGAGTCGGCTGACCTGACCGGTGCAGAGGTCAAGACCACGTGCTCTCCACGTGCGTGGAGAGCACGACAACATCCCCGCGCATCCGGACAGGATCGTCGGACCACCTCCACGTGCGTGGAGAGCACCGCAGCTCGGTGGCGCGGATGCCGGCCTTGTACGGACCACCTCCACGTGCGTGGAGAGCACCGGAAGTGGGCGCTGAACGTGTCGCCGGACGACGGGCCACCTCCACGTGCGTGGAGAGCACCGCAGCTCGGTGGCGCGGATGCCGGCCTTGTACGGACCACCTCCACGTGCGTGGAGAGCACCGTCGTGCGCAGCAGGCCGCGTGGAACCGGCGCGGACCACCTCCACGTGCGTTGAGAGCACGTTGACCGGCGTGACCGGGGTGTCGTCGCCCTCGGACCACCTCCACGTGCATGGAGAGCACCGGCTACTCGTACGCACTGGTGCTGCCCGGGGAGGACCACCTCCACGTGCGTGGAGAGCACGCGGCGCTCCGCTCTACGGGGTCCCGGACTCCCGGACCACCTCCACGTGCGTGGAGAGCACCGGCGCTGTAGCGGCGGGGCATGGGCTGCATCCGGACCACCTCCATGTGCGTGGAGAGCACAGCACGCCCGAACCGTTCGCCGCCTACCTGATCGGACCACCTCCACGTGCGTGGAGAGCACGCGAATGCGGTGCGGTGGCACCAGTTGTCCGGCGGACCACCTCCACGTGCGTGGAGAGCACACCGCGGCCCAGCAGCACTACGACGACCCCACCGGACCACCTCCACGTGCGTGGAGAGCACCAGCGGGTCTGCGCGTGCAGCGCGGGGTTGCGCGGACCACCTCCACGTGCGTGGAGAGCACCTCCCGTTCACGTTCGAACGCGTCCCGCACAGCGGACCACCTCCACGTGCGTGGAGAGCACCTCCCGTTCACGTTCGAACGCGTCCCGCACAGCGGACCACCTCCACGTGCGTGGAGAGCACGCCGAGTTCGTCGGCGTGCCAGAGGAAACTGCCGGACCACCTCCACGTGCGTGGAGAGCACCTGGTTCGGGTGATGTGACCGGTGCAGAGCGCCGGACCACCTCCACGTGCGTGGAGAGCACAGGTTCAACCCGTCGCGGCCGCGGCGCGGACACGGACCACCTCCACGTGCGTGGAGAGCACGGGCCTGAAGGAGGCCGCCTGATGCCAGACAGCGGACCACCTCCACGTGCGTGGAGAGCACGCTACGTGGCCAGTATGTTCGTGCAGTGCAGCCGGACCACCTCCACGTGCGTGGAGAGCACCGCGGCTGCCCGTCGACTCGCTGTTCCCCTACCGGACCACCTCCACGTGCGTGGAGAGCACGCCCGGACGAACGCCGCAGCATCGTTGGGGAACGGACCACCTCCACGTGCGTGGAGAGCACCGCGATCACGTGCTCGACCGGGTGGTCCAGGCCGGACCACCTCCACGTGCGTGGAGAGCACTGAGCATGGTTCCCGGCTACGTTCCGGACTGGCGGACCACCTCCACGTGCGTGGAGAGCACGGTTCCCGGGTGGCCTGTTCCCGCCGCAAGAGCGGACCACCTCCACGTGCGTGGAGAGCACTACCGAGCAGCCGGAGGAGACCCCCGAGGCTCCGGACCACCTCCACGTGCGTGGAGAGCACGCGAACGAGCTGCTCGTCATCAACTGCGACACCGGACCACCTCCACGTGCGTGGAGAGCACCAAGCCGGAATCCTCCCCGCCCAGTCACTCGGCGGACCACCTCCACGTGCGTGGAGAGCACTGCACCGTTGCAAGCCGCGGCTTCGTGCGGCCGGACCACCTCCACGTGCGTGGAGAGCACGAGCCCCTCGCCGAGGACGCCGTCTCGCAGGACGGACCACCTCCACGTGCGTGGAGAGCACACCGTCACCGGGTGATCGCAGGGCGGGTTGCCCGGACCACCTCCACGTGCGTGGAGAGCACGCCCTCACCTGCGGGTGGGGGCCGGTCTGCATCGGACCACCTCCACGTGCGTGGAGAGCACAACGTTGCGGAGCAGGGTTTGACGTCGGTGTTCGGACCACCTCCACGTGCGTGGAGAGCACGTCTCCGCGGCCGTGGGTGATCTTCCAGGCCGCGGACCACCTCCACGTGCGTGGAGAGCACGAGCCCCTCGCCGAGGACGCCGTCTCGCAGGACGGACCACCTCCACGTGCGTGGAGAGCACGCGACCAAGCCGGTGAACTGCACCGGGCGGAACGGACCACCTCCACGTGCGTGGAGAGCACCTGGCGCGGACCCCGTTGCCGGTGCGGGAACCCGGACCACCTCCACGTGCGTGGAGAGCACCACGTCCGTGCGGTTCTCGTTCATTTCGACTCCGGACCACCTCCACGTGCGTGGAGAGCACGCAGTGAACGCCAAGGAGCTCGACGAGGACACCGGACCACCTCCACGTGCGTGGAGAGCACCCGAGCGGGCGCGCGTCGCCGACCTGGTTCTGCGGACCACCTCCACGTGCGTGGAGAGCACCCGTTCGTCGCGGTGGCCGTCAGGATGCACGCCGGACCACCTCCACGTGCGTGGAGAGCACCTGGAAGCGGAGAACTCGGCGGCGGCCCAGGACGGACCACCTCCACGTGCGTGGAGAGCACCCTTCGCGAACTGGGGTTTTAGGCGAGCGGTTGTTCGTTTTCGAGGTGCTTCATGGCGCGACCGTAGCGCATGGGGCGGGCCGGTCCTGTGGGAGTGGGAGACCGAGAGGACGCGGTCTCGACGGAGGCTGGGCTGCATTCGGACCGGGGCGCCAAGGTACGTGGCCGGTGAAGTCCTCACGACGTTCACCAGCCTGGAGATCTAGCTTCCGTAGCCCAAGCCGCCGGTGCGGGAGCTGTGTGCGTCGTGGTGTTCTTCTTCGGCTTGGCGGCGGGTGTGTTCGTCGTCGGTGAGGTGTTCGCGGTGGTCGATCCGGTCGTCGCGGTGGTGGTCGCGGGTGTCGGTGACGTTGTCGCGGAGGGTGTTGAGGCGTTGTTGGTGGGTGCGGTGGTGGTCTTCGGTGTTCATGGCGGTTCTCCATTCGCGGTTGAGGGTGTGCCAGCTCTGGGCGCGGGCGGTGTCGCCGTGGGGTTGGGGGCCGAGTGGTAGGTCGGGGTGGTTGGTGCGGACGTCGTAGGTTTCGCGGTAGGCGGCGGTGCGGGTGAGGAGGTCGTCCCACTGGTGGGCGGTGCGGGGGTCGTCGGGGCGTGTCCCGAGTTTCGTTGCCCAGTGGGGTGGGTCGGCGGTGGTGGCTTCGCGGAGTTCGGTGAGGCGCCCGCGGATCGCGTGGTCGAGTTCGTCGAGATTCGCGGTGTCGATGGCGGGTGGGGGCGTGCTCATCCAGGACAGCGCGGGGTGGTGTCCGATTCCTGCGGAGCGTTGTTCGGCGAGGTGGTCGACGAGGTGTTGAGCGACTTCGCGCGGGTTGAGTTCGGTCCGCGTGTGGAGGGCGCGGGTCGTGCCGCTGAGGGCGCGGTCGGTGTCGAGCCCGGCTGAGGTGGCGGCTGCGGCGTGGCGCCAGACGATGTCCCATTCGGCCCCGCCGACGTCTTCGGTGGGGCGCTGGGCGTGGATGAGGTCCTTCCAGCGCTCGACCTGGCCAGCGGTCGGCTCGGCGGTCGGTGCTGGTGGTTCGCGGCCGTCGAGGTGGCGATGCAGGCGCCAGGCGAGGAGGGCTGCTGGGTCGTGGGCCCCGTCGAGGTCGTTGAGCTGGGGGAGAAGCCGGTGTGGTTGCCAGCCTTCGCGAACGGCGGCGCGGAGGGTGAGAAGCAGCGATTCCTCGGCGGGTGCGCCTAGCGCATCTGGAGCGTGGGCCGCCAGTGCTTCACGTGCTGCCTGATCGATCAGGGTGCGCACGAGTTGCTCGCGGCGGTGCACGGTGCGGGACAGGGATTCTTCGGTGCGGAGGTCGGCGAGGTGGTCGGGCTCGGAGAGCGAGGCCATCAGCGGTTCGCCGAACTCCCTCCGCAGCGGGTCGTTCGCGTCGATGCTGCCGGGTTCACGGCTCGCTTCGACCTCGGGGCCCCAGCGGTCGAGGATGCGGTGCCAGGCGTGGGCGCGAAGGTTGTGGCCTTCGGGTGGTTCGCCGAGCGGGTGTGCCGGGTCGGTGGAGGTGACACCGTAGGTCTCGCGGTAGGCGGCGGCGTAGCCGAGCAGTTCCTCCCACCGGAGCGCGGCTCGCTGACCGTCCGGTCGAGGGCCGAGTCCCGCCGCCCAGCGGGGCGGATCGGCGACGGTGGCCTGGCAAAGTTCGGTCACGCGGTCGGTGATGGCCAGCTCGAGCCGGTGCAGGTAGTCGGCCTCGTCGGCGGAGAGGTTGCGGAAGTCAGCTTGCGCGAGCTAGGGAACCGGCCGGTGCCCGCGCTGTTCCGCGCAGGTGGCCGTGACGATGTCGTCGGCCGCGGTGGAAGCCGGTGCCGGGTCGGTAGGTGGGCGCCTGCTGAGGGCGTGGGCGGCGCGTCGGATCGCGGCGTCGGCGTCGAGTCCTTCGGCGGCCGCTGCGGCGGCGCGTTCCCACAACCGGTTCCACTCGGGATCTTCCGGCGCGGCGGTGTGGTCGTGGCGTTCGATGGTGCTGCGCCACCGGGTGAGCTGCTCGGATGTGGGTGCAGCCGTGCGCGCGGGCGGCTGCTGGTGGGCGACCACGTCGGCGATGCGCCAGGTCAGCAGTGCGGCCGGGTTGTCGGCCTCCTCGAGCCCGGTGGCGAGGCCGGGCACCAGGCGGTCGGCTTGCCAGCCGAGGTGTTCGGCGCTGCGCAGCTGTTGACGCAGCGCTCCGGCTCCGTCGAGGTCAAGCAGCTCGGGGACGTGCTCGGTGAGCACGGCGTCGATGCGTTCGGTGCGGCCGAGGTCGGCGACGTGGGTGTGGCGGGCGACGAGGGTGCGCAGCGACTCCTCGCTGCCGAGGGAGTCGCGAAGTTCTTCGGACGCGGAGTTCTCGGCGGAGGAGCGTTGCAGTGCGTTCTCGAGGACTCCGCGTGCGGTGCGCTCCAGCGGGGTTTCGTGGTGGGAGTCGAGGGTGTGCTCGTGGGTTTCGACCCACAGCCGGTTCTGCCCTCGGGCGCGGGTGAGCATCGTGTAGAGCTGTTCGCGGGAGATCCCACGGGTGATGACGCCATGGGCGGTGTGTTCGGAGGTCATGCCCTGCACGCGGTTGACGGTGGCGGCGTAGGCGAGTTCGACGTGCTCGCGCACGTACTCGGCGGGTAGCCGCACCGAGCCGCCGGTGGCCTGGTGCCGGAGCACCAGCGACCCGTTGTCGAGCACGCGCCGCACGCACCAGGTGTCGCCGTTCTTGACGAAGTCGGCGCCGCGGAACAGGGTCTTCAACCGGTCGTTGTGCCGGGTGACGACCCAGTCCCCGGTGCCGGCGGTGGTGCCGTCGTGCAACCGCACCGAGCGCTCGTCGTCCACGTGGCCTCGGGCGAGGCGCAGTTCGCGGGCTTGCAGGTTGAGGTCGACGACGTCGTTGTTGCTCGGCACGATCAGCAGCGACTGGAGCCCGGCGTCGAGGTCGACGCGCCACGCCCGGTGCGCGGCCTCGCGCATCGTCTCCAGCTAGCCGTCCCGCACCCGGTCGCGGTCGAAGTAGTAGTCGAGCCCGCCCGGGTCGGCGGCGTGCAGCAGCAGCGATGCCTTGGCCTGCTCGTGGTCGTGAAAGCGCACGACCTCGTGGAGCTTGAGCACGGACTCGGCGTTGTGCTGGGAGAACCACCGCACCGCGCCACCGGCCTCGACGGCGGTCAGCTGGCGGTGGTCGCCGACCATGCGCACGTCCGCGCTCCGCTCCAGCGCGTAGCGGACCACGGCGTGCAGGGTGTGGGTGCCGGCCATCGCGGCCTCGTCGATGATGAGCACGTCGCCGCGGGTGAACGGGAAGTGGCGGTGCGCGTTGCCCCGGTCCAACGCGGTGGTGACCTGGTGCAGGGTGTGCGGGCGGGCTCCGATGGCGTGGCCGAGTTCTTGGGCCGCGCGTGCGGACGGCCCGAAGGCGTGCACCTGGCCACCGGCGGAGCGCCACGCTTCGGCGAACACCTTCATGGTGGTCGTCTTCCCGGTTCCCGCGGGCGCGACGAGCAACTGGACCCGCTTGCCGGAGGTGGCGAATCCGCGCACCGCGGCCTGCTGGCCGCTGTTGAGCTCCGCGCCCGCCAGAGCAGCTTCGACGGTGTTCGCGGTGAGCCGATGGCCGTCCCGACGCCCTCCCCACGCGGCCAGCGACGCTTCCTCGCGCAGGGTCTGGTGGGTGGTGAAGCGCTCGGCGCCGTGCTCGGTGAACACGCTCTCCCCGCTAGCGCGCCGCAACGAATCCGGCTCCTCCAGCAGCGACGGCGCCTGCAGCGCGATGGTGTCCGGCGCGGCGAGGACGGCCTCCACGATCCGATCGACGAGGTCTTCGCGCTCCTCCGCGCGCACCAGCACCCCGGCGGACTGGCGGTGGGCCTCGGCGAGCAGGTTCCACCGGCCCACCTGGACCAGTCCCGGCGTCGCTGATCCCGCCGTCTCGACGCGCTCTCCGGGTCGGCGTGCCCGCTCCGTCAGAAGCCGGAGACCTTGCTCGACACCGTTCCTGGCCTGGCAAGACCAGTGCATCGGAACACCGTCGAGAGGGGAAGGCCGCGATGACCGAAGACGCCCGAGGTGTCGGCAGGCGCCGCCGCCGGTCCACGAAGATCAGCGAACGGCTGGAGGCGGCCCGGCGCCGCAACCTCGACCAGCTCGCCGAGCAACGCCGTCGCGAGCAGGAAGTCGAAGGTGCCCTGGCCGAGTTCGTGGAAGCCGGCGAGGACATCGCCGCCGCGGAGCGCACCGCCGAGGAGAAGATCACCGCGTTGCAGCGCAAGATCGAGAGTGTCCGCGTGGACCTAGGGATGGTCACCGCGACCTCGCATGATCGACAAGCCCAGGCGGCTCTGCGGATCCACGAAATCGGTGGCCGGACCGTCGAGCAGGTGTCCGACCTGCTGGAGATCGGCTCGGTGAAGGAGACCCGCCGGATTCTCGCCGCGGCGCGAGCCGGGCACGACCCCGCGGACGAAGCGCGGTTCGTGCAGTTCTAGCGGCCCCACCGGTACTGGCGCACGAGCGCGAGCTCGCGCTGGAAGCCGCGGAACCACAACCACACGAGGACCGCAGCGCTGAACAGGACCACGCTCACGCCCGGCGGAGCCGCATGCGCGGTCTGGTTGATACCGCCGATCCCGAGCGGAAGCGCTGCGGCGCCGGTGAGCGTGAACAGCAGCCGGCGGCGGGCGATGCAGGGAACCAGCCAAAGTCGGGTGAGCCTCGCGGTGACCAGCCCGGCCGCTGCACCGAGCAATGCCAGGACCGGTGCACCCAGCAGCCATTCGGGAGTCAGCGAGATCCGTCCGAGCAGGAGCCCGAACAGGCTCGCGATCGCACACCCCAGCAGCACGCCGATCCCGGACGCGCCGCTGCACCGCAGGAGCACGACGTAGAACTGGAACCGCATGGCGGGAGGGTAACGCGCCCCTCCAGCGCGAAAAGGGACGCAGCACTGCGCGTCGGAACGCGGGAATCGAGTGGCCCGCGGCGCTTGGCGAAGGGCGGTCCTGCTGCTGCGCATGGCCCTCCTGGGCAGCGGCTTGTCGGGTCGGGCACCCTGCGGGACGCGGGGACGGCTGTTGGCCCGAGGCGAGTGGCGGCTACGCCGCCAGCGACGACGTCAACGGAGCCTTGGCGTGCAACGCTGCGGCACGCCAGGTCGTTGGTCGACGACTTGGTGAACGTCTCGGCTGAGATCGCGGGTGAAGTCGGTGCGTTAGCCGGAGCAGGTCGCGAGGGGAAGGGTGACGGTGCAGTGCGTTACCGTCGCGGGATGCGTCCCTTCGAAAACGTGCAACGACGTTCCTAAAACCCCAGTTCGCGAAGGGGTGCTCTCCACGCACGTGGAGGTGGTCCGCTGATGGAGCTCGTGCGCACCGGCCGACTGCGGTGCTCTCCACGCACGTGGAGGTGGTCCGGATTTGGGTGACTATGAGACACCCCTCTCCTGGTGCTCTCCACGCACGTGGAGGTGGTCCGAACCCGTAGTCACACCGGCCGAGATTTACGAGGTGCTCTCCACGCACGTGGAGGTGGTCCGGAACACCGTTCGACATGTCGCACTACTCCGTCGTGCTCTCCACGCACGTGGAGGTGGTCCGGCGCACGCGCGGACGCCGGCGCCCGGAGGTGCGTGCTCTCCACGCACGTGGAGGTGGTCCGCAGCTTGCGGTTCTGACCGAATACGAGCGCACGTGCTCTCCACGCACGTGGAGGTGGTCCGGTCTACCGGGATCAGAACGTCCTGGACGCCGCGTGTTCTCCACGCACGTGGAGGTGGTCCGACGGCGACGGGCAGGCCGCCGTAGCCGGTCCAGTGTTCTCCACGCACGTGGAGGTGGTCCGGGCGCGGACCAGTTCGTGCAGGCCATCCGCTAGTGCTCTCCACGCACGTGGAGGACCGTTTCGTAGGGGGC
This sequence comes from Saccharopolyspora antibiotica, assembly GCF_047200635.1. Classification (NCBI taxonomy): domain Bacteria; kingdom Bacillati; phylum Actinomycetota; class Actinomycetes; order Pseudonocardiales; family Pseudonocardiaceae; genus Saccharopolyspora; species Saccharopolyspora antibiotica. Next base: position 165,845 of record NZ_JBJZOI010000002.1, read on the forward strand.
GGCGATGTCGGGCGACGGGGTGTGAACGTGTTCTCGTCCGCCGTGGGTATGGACTTGGTCTACTTTGTGGGCAGAGGTCAGGCGGCAGCGGTCGTGGAGGACGGCATTGCGGTGCAATTGCTTCGTGGCTCGCAGCGCCCGGACGTTGCTGTCGGGGCTTGGGGAGAGCGGTTTCAAGGGGATGAGCTGTGCGCGACGATGACTGCTCGGTCTCGCTGGAGACGTTGCGCCAGGTGTTCAACGAAGCCTTGGACAACCTGGGGGAGCGCGTCGGAGACGTCGTCGAACTCGACGATGACTTCTTCTGGTCCATTGCCCGTGAAGCCCGCTACGCCCCCTACAGCGTCCCCGCCCCTGAACAGCTCACCCTCGGTCAGCTGACGTCGTCGTGGAACACGCTCAAGCGGATGCACGCCACCGGCGAGCACATGAACGAGCACACCCTCGTGTGGGTTGCCGAGATCATCCAAGCCCTCGGCCAACGACCACGGTGAGCGGGTGGCCGAGCAGCTCGACGAACTCGGTGGCACCGGTCACCGGAGCTATCGACAAGTCACGGGCTGACCTGCCGGTGCGCTACCGTCGCGGGATGCGTCCCTTCGAAAACGTGCAACGACGTTCCTAAAACCCCAGTTCGCGAAGGGTGCTCTCCACGCACGTGGAGGTGTTCCGCTGCAGGACCAGTTCGAGGACGCGCTCGGTCTGTGCTCTCCACGCACGTGGAGGTGTTCCGTGGGGTCACGACGCCGCCGAGACCTTGTCAACGTGCTCTCCACGCACGTGGAGGTGTTCCGTGTCCATCGGTGTTCACACGGAACTCGCCGTTGTGCTCTCCACACACGTGGAGGTGTTCCGAGGTCGGCGCAGATCCAGGTCGCCTCGGGCAGGTGCTCTCCACACACGTGGAGGTGTTCCGATCGCCGGATCGTCCTCGAACTGCTGTCGGTCGTGCTCTCCACGCACGTGGAGGTGTTCCGCACGCCCGACCCCCGCCTGATCAGTGGAACTCGTGCTCTCCACGCACGTGGAGGTGTTCCGCCGACCCGGACGGGCCGACGCTGCCGGACGCGGTGCTTTCCACGCACGTGGAGATGTTCCGCCGGCGGGCGACGGCGAGGCGTTCGCTCCACGGTGCTCTCCACGCACGTGGAGATGTTCCGCCGGCGGGCGACGGCGAGGCGTTCGCTCCACGGTGCTCTCCACGCACGTGGAGGTGTTCCGGAGTGGTTCGCCCGGCTGAACGATCAGCGGCTGTGCTCTCCACGCACGTGGAGGTGTTCCGCCACTCCTCAACTGTCGGTGCACGACCGGGCTGTGCTCTCCACACACGTGGAGGTGTTCCGAGGTGGCGGTGGAGATCGACCCACGGACCCGGGTGCTCTCCACGCACGTGGAGGTGGGCCAGGGAACCGAGCCCCGGATGTGGCACCCCGCCCGTGCTCTCCATGCACCTGGAGGTGGACTGACGGGCCGTTTCGCTGTGTGCGGGTGCTGGTGGTTGGTCGACCTCGATTGACGCGAGGGCTTCGCCGACCTAGGTTTCCGCTATAGAGGAAGCTGTGTCTCCAGTTCCGCTGGATACCGCCCGTGCCCTGAGTCGTTACCTGCGGGCTCGTGCGAAGCATCCGGGGGCCGGGCTGCCGAACGTGTGGCTGGCGGCGCGGGACGGGCGGCCGCTGGGTGCCAATGGCATCAAGATCAGGCTTAAGAGGCTGGGTGAGCTCGCCGGGGTCACCGACGTGCACGCCCACCGGTGGCGGCACACCTTCGCGCACGAGTGGAAGTGTGTCGGTGGGGACACCGGGAACCTGATGTTGTTGCTGGGTTGGACTTCGGATGCGATGCCGCGGCTCTGACGGCGAGTTCACCGCTTCCCAGTGGCGGCGTCGGGCGAGGCGGGCCGCGCACATCTCGTGGGCCAACACTTCCGACCGCGCAGCGCGAACGCAACCGGGATGCCGCAAGGAGCTGGCTGGCGTACGGCCTGAGCGGACGGGCCCAGGTCACGATCGAGAACTACCGGCACCACGTCGACGGGCACATCGTTCCCTTCCTGGGCAAGAAGAAGCTGCGTGAGCTGTCGGTGGAAGACGTGGACAAGTGGCTCGCGAAGCGGGCCACGGTGCTCAGCACTCGTACCGTGCGGCTCCTGCATTCGTTGCTAAGCCGGATCGTGAAGCACGCTCAGGCGCGGGACAAGATCCGCCGCAATGTCGTGGCCCTCAGCGAGATCCCGAGCGGGCAGTAAGGCCGCCCGTCGAAATCGCTGAACTTGGAGCAGGCGAAGGCGGTGCTGTCCGCCTCGGAGCAATCGCCGTTGCACGCCTACATCGTGCTGTCGATGCTGATCGGCGCGCGGACCGAGGAGCTGCGGGCGCTGACGTGGGACCACGTCGACCTCGACGGGGCCCGGAAGGGGAACCCTCCGCCGCCGAGGTCCATCTAAGTATGGCGATCCGTTCGGGAGGGTGGCGACACGAAGTCCTGCCTGTCTCGTCGGACGCTTGCGCTCCCGATGCGGTGTGTGGTCGCTCTGCGGCTGCATCGCCTTCGGCAGCGGCAGGCTAAGCGCGACGCGGCAGGGGCTTGGAGGGAGCACAACCTGGTGTTCGCGTCGGCGGTGGGCACTCCGCTGGATTCCCACAACGTTCGCAGGGCGTTTCGCCGGGTGGTCTTGGATGCGGGGCAGGGGCTGGTACCTGCCGAGTGGACTCCTCTTGAGCTGCGGCACAGCTTCGTGTCGCTGATGTCGGACTCCGGTGTGCCGCTGGAGGACATCGCGCGGCTGGTGGGTCACAGCGGCACCGCGGTGACCGAGAGCGTGTACCGGAAGCAGATCAGGCCGGTCATCATCGAGGGCGCGAGCACGATGGATCGCCTCTTCGGGGACCTGAACCGGAAGCGGTAGTCACTCAGTTAGTCACCCAATGCAGAAGGCGCCTGTCGTGCTGACTGCACGACAGGCGCCTGACCTGCTAATTAGACCGTCGGGACGGCGGGATTCGAACCCACGACCCCTTGACCCCCAGTCAAGTGCGCTACCAAGCTGCGCCACGTCCCGGCCACACCCGTTGTTTGCGGTGTGCGGATAGCTTAGCGCACCGTCCGGAGAGGATCTTCATCCCCCCTCGATTTCCGGTTCTGCGCTGGTCAGGAGCTCGGCGCGGGTTCCGATGAGGCGGGTCGGATGCGTGAGGTCGAAGGCCGCCAGGGCCTCGCCGGAGGCGGTGGTGAGGGCGTCCGGGGAGCGGGTGGGGGCGGAGAGGCGGACTCCGTGGGAGCGGGTGCGGAAGCGGGTGTCGCGGATCTTGACCACGACCCGGCCGGCGAGCAGGTCGTGGGCCGTGAGGTCGGCGGCGACGCGGTGCGACAGGCGGGTGAGCTCCGCGGTGAGTTCGGCGGGATCGGTGACGTCCTGCTGGAAGGTGTGCTCGCGGCCGTAGGAGCGCGGCTCGTACGGCTCGGCGCGCACGGGGGTGGGGTCGTAGCCGCGAGCGAGCGCGACGAGCCACGGGCCGGTGCGGGGGCCGAAGTCCTCGGCCAGCGCGAAGCGGTCCGCGGCGGCGAGCTCGCCGATCGTGCGGAGGCCGTGGCGGGCGAGCCGGTCCGCGGTCTTGGCGCCGATGCCCTGCAGCGCGTCGGTGGGGAGCCCGTGCATCACCTCGGGCCAGTTGCGCGCGTCCAGGCGGAAGACGCCGCCGGCGCCGAACGCGGGTTTGGCGAAGCCGGAGGCGGTCTTGGCGCGCAGCTTGTTGTCGCCGATGCCGATCGAGCAGTCGAGGCCGGTCCGGGCGCGGACGTGATCGCGGAGCTCGGTGGCGAAGGCGTGCGCGTCCTCGGTGTCGGTCTGGAGGTAGGCCTCGTCCCAGCCCGCTTCCTCCACCGGAGCGGCCCGCTCCCGCAGGGCCGCGGCGAAGGTCGTCGACGCTGCCAGGTAGGCCTCGTGGTCCAGCGGGAGGAACACCGCCTCGGGGCAGCGCTTCGCGGCGGTGCGCAGCGGGGTGCCGGAGCGGACGCCGCGTTCGCGGGCCTCGTAGGACGCCCCGGCGACCACGCCGCGCCTCGTGGGATCGCCGGTCCCGCCGACCAGGACCGGGCGGCCGCGCAGTTCGGGTCGCCGCAGCAGCTCCACGGCGACGATGAACTGGTCGAGGTCCACGTGCAGCACCACCCGCTCCACCCGTTCAGCGTGCCCGCCCGGGCGCGCACGCGCAGCGGTACGGTCGGCGGATGGCGAAGCGCAGCGCGGGAATCCTGCTGTACCGGATGCGGTCCTGGGCTCCCGAGGTGCTGCTGGTGCACCCGGGCGGACCGTTCTGGAAGAACAAGGACGCCGGCGCGTGGTCGTTGCCCAAGGGCGAGTTCGGCGCGGACGAGGAGCCGGTGGCCGCCGCGCTGCGGGAGTTCGAGGAGGAGACCGGGTTCCGCCCCGGTTCGGAGGCGCTGATCGAGCTCGGGGAGGTCCGGCAGCGCGGCGGGAAGGTCGTGGCGGCGTGGGCGGCCGAGGGCGAGTTCGAGGTCGGTTCGCTGCGCAGCAACCTGGTCGAGATCGCCTGGCCGCCCCGGTCGGGCCGCACCTTGCGGGTGCCGGAGGTCGACCGGGCCGAGTGGTTCGTTCCGGACGCCGCGCGGGAGAAGCTCGTCCCGGCGCAGGCCGAGTTCGTGACCAGGTTGCTGGACGCGCTGTGAGTCAGCGCCGCGGCCTGCCCCCGCTGACGAGCAGCACCAGGTAGACCGCGAGCATCACGCAGACCCCGAGGAACAGCACCTTCGGTTCCTGCGCCAGCAGTGCCACGCCGCCCAGCACGCCTCCGGCGGCGCAGGTGCCGAGCACCGCGGTCGCGGCGTAGCGCAGGTGCGGGACCTCCTCCCGGCGCGGCACCGGTTCGGCGGGCCGGGCCGGTTGCGGGGCCTCGTCGAAGCGGGGGTGCGGCTGCGGCAGGTCGGCGAACAGCGACTGGAGCTCGGCTCGGGTGCGGGTCTGCTCGACCTGCACGGCGCGATCGCCGAACTCCTCCGAGCTCAGGCATCCGGCGGCCACGTGCTCGTTGAGCAACCGCTGCCCCTGCGCCCGGTCCGAGTCGGACAGGCGGATGCCGCTGGCCACAACGTCTGGGGAAGTCAACCCGCTCACCTCGGATCCTTCGTGCCGCCGACCGTCGGCGGGTCACACGGGAACGGTAGGGCGGTGGGCGGCTCGGGCGGATCGGTCGTCCGGATGGATCCCCCGGCCTGAAGTACTAGGGGGCGCGGGCGGCCGTCTCGGGGTCGCGGCGGCCCGCGCCCAGGGGTCAGTCGAGCGTGGTGTCCTTGGTCTCGCGGCTGATCAGCAGCGCGATCAGCGTGAGCACCCCCATCGCCGCGAGGTAGACCCCGACCCAGCCGATCCCGTAGGAGCTGGCCAGCCAGGTCGCCGCGTAGGGCGCGACGGAGGCGCCGAGCAGGCTCGCCAGGTTGTAGGACACCGACGCGCCGGTGTAGCGCACGGCGGTCGGGAACAGCTCCGGCAGCACCGCGCCCATCGGACCGAAGGTCAGGCCCATCAAACCCAGTCCGACGACGAGGAAACTGAGCACCGCGGGCAGCGAGCCGCTGCCGAACCACGGGCCCATCAGCAGCCCGAACACGATGATCGCCGAGGTGACCACCAGCAGCGTGGGTCGCCTGCCGAAGCGGTCGGCCAGCAGCCCGGCCAGCGGGGTGGTCAGCCCGAAGAACACCACGCCGACGAGCAGGAACACCAGGAACTCCGAGCGGGTGAAGCCGAGTCCGGACTCCGCGGTGCCGTAGGACAGGGTGAACACGGTCATCAGGTAGAACAGCACGTAGGTGGCCAGCATGATGAACGTCCCGAGCACCAGGCCGGTGCGGCCGGTGCGGAACACCTCGGCGAACGGGACCTTCGCGCGGGCACCGGCTTCGACCACCTTCGCGAACGCCGGGGTCTCGTGCAGGCTCAGCCGCACCCACAGGCCGACCGCGACCAGCACGGCGGAGACCAGGAACGGCACCCGCCAGCCCCAGGCGAGGAACGTGGCGTCGTCCATCGTCTCGGACAGCACCAGGAACAGGCCGTTCGAGACGAAGAACCCGATCGGCGCGCCGAGCTGCGGGAACGTTCCCCAGATCGCCCGCTTGCCGGGCGGCGCGTTCTCGGTGGCCAGCAGCGCGGCCCCGCCCCACTCGCCGCCGAGCCCGAGTCCCTGCCCGAACCGGCACAGCGCCAGCAGCAGCGGGGCCGCGACGCCGATCGAGGCGTAGCCGGGCAGCAAGCCGATGAGGACGGTCGAGATGCCCATCGTCAGCAGCGAGGCCACCAGGGTGGACTTGCGGCCGATGCGATCGCCGAAGTGCCCGAACACCGCGGAGCCGACCGGGCGGGCGATGAAGGCGATGGCGAAGGTCGCCAGCGATTGCAGGGTGGCGGCGGTGGGATCGCCGGCGGGGAAGAACAGCTTGGGGAACACCAGCACCGCGGCGGTGGCGTAGGCGTAGAAGTCGTAGAACTCGATGGACGTTCCGACGAGGCTGGCCACCACGACCTGACGAGTGGAGTTGCGGGGCGCGGGGTTCTCCGCGCCGACCTCGGAAACGTGGCCGACCGCCATGGTCCGGAACCTCCCTGTTCACATGTTCAGACCAGAAGTAAGCACGGGAAGCGTAGTCCTCTCCGCCCAGTGAGCGGGACTCGGCTCTCACCCAGTGGACGTGGGATCGGCCACGCCGAGATGGTGAAACCGATTCCGGCGGGCCGCGCGGGTCGCGGGAGGCCCTGCCGAGGGCCGTCGCCCGTGACGCTGCTTCCCTTGCCGCGCAACGAAACATCGTTCAGGTGATCTCGATTCACCGCCGGGTGATCTGCTCGGGAGTTCCTTGCGCGGTGCCGGATCTCCTCCGTATTTCTGGAGTTCGGCGCGGGTCCGATCGCGCGGCGGAGGCCGCGGCGGTCCTGCCCGGCGCCGCCGGGAAGGAAGGGGCCGCTGGAAAGGGCCCGCCGGGAAAGGGCGCCGCTGAAGAAGTGCGTCATCGGGAAAGCGCGCCGCCGGGGAGCTGGGGAATCTGAGGTTCCGGGCGCCGGAGGAATCAGGGGAGCGGACATGGGGGAGATCTCGACTCGCACCGCCGCCGAGGACGTGGGCGGGCCCACCTTCGGGCTGGAGAAGTTCCTGGATCCGCTGCCCCTGCCCCCGGTGCTCCGGCCGCGCGGCGGCTTCCCGGTGCTGGAGGTGCGGGCGACGACGATCCGGGAGCGCCTGCACGGCCGCCTGCCCAAGACGGTGCTGTGGGCCTACGACGGGTACTTCCCGGGGCCGACGATCGAGGTTGGGCGCGGCCGCCGGTTGCGGGTCGCCTGGACCAATGACCTCGTCGGCACGATGCCGCTGGTCGCGGTCCGCGTGCCGCAACCAGCGCCGGGCACGCCTCCGGCGGACTCGCCGTTGAACCGCCCCGGCTACCCGCGCCACCCCGACGGCAGCCCGGCCGAGGGCGCGGCCCTCATCGAGGGCGTCGCGGAGATCCCGCCCTGGTTGGTCACCCACCTGCACGGTGCGGACGCCAACGCGGGCAGCGACGGGTGGGCGCACAACGCGGTGCTGCCCGGGCACTCCCAGCTCGCCGAGTACCCGAACCGCCAACCGGCCGCCGGGCTCTGGTACCACGATCACGCGATGGCGGTCACCCGCTGGAACGTCCACGCCGGGCTGTTCGGCTCGTACTGGATCCGGGAGGAGGCCGAGCGCGCGCTGGGCCTGCCGGGCGGGGAGCGGGAGATCCCGCTGGTGATCTGCGACCGCAACCTCGACACCGACCTGGACGGCAACCTCACCGGGCGGTTGCTGTTCAAGGTGGGTGCCGTCGGCGACGCGCTCGTCCCGTTCAGCGGACCGCTGACCCTGGTGAACGGCCGGATCTGGCCGCACCTGGAGGTGGAACCGGAGGCGTACCGGTTCCGGGTGGTCAACACCTCCAACTCGCGCTTCTACCGGCTGGCCCTGGTCGACGCGGACGGCGATTCCGAGAACGCGCTCGTCCACCAGATCGGAACCGACGCGGGCCTGCTGCCCCGTCCCGCACCGCTGCCCGCGGACGGGTTGGTGCTCGCTCCGGCCGAGCGGGCCGATCTCGTGGTCGACTTCGGCGCGCACCGGGTGCGCGGGCGCTCGCTGCGCCTGACCAACACCGCCGCCGATGCCCCGCCCGAGCCCGACGTGCTGGAGTTCCGGGTCCAGGACCGCGCGGGGTCCGGCGGTTTCCGGTTGCCGCGGGCGCTGCCGTCGGAACCGGTGCGGTTCGCGCACCTGCCCGGCGAGCACGATCAGGTCTGGGTCGCCCTGGTGCCCCCGGGCACGGCGGGCATGGCGCACCCGCGGTTGTGGGAGCTGCGCGAGCTCGACCCCGGCGAGGTACCGCCGCTGCCGGAGGAGGGGGTCGTGCAGGTCACCGATCCCCGGACGGCGCGGACGCGAACCTTCCACCGGGTCGCGGAGCTCTTCGACGACACGGTGAGCGTGTTCATCGAGCACGGTGGGCTCGTGGAGTGGAACTTCATCAGCTTCGGGGGGCCGGCCCACCCGATGCACATCCACCTGGTGCGGTTCCAGGTGCTCGCGCGCCGCGCCTTCGCCCCGGACTTCGACCTGGGCACCGGTGGTACCCGGAGTCCGGCGGCCGGGTTCACCGAGGTCCCGCTGGAGCCCTTCGAGCTCGGGCCCAAGGACACCGCGGTCGTCCACGGCGGTGAGTGGGTGAGCGTGCTGGGCCGCTTCGGGGAGTCCACGGGCCAGTTCATGTACCACTGCCACATCCTCGACCACGAGGACGAGGGCATGATGCGCCCGTTCGTCGTGCACCCCGAGGAGGTCGCGCGGTTCCACCCGCACCGGGGCGGCCACGGGCCGGGTTCGTACCGGGGCGCTCCGTGACGTGGGGTGATCCCGCGGTGTGCCGGTGACCACGGGGCCTTGTGGGTTAGGCAAGCCTGTCTTTAGTGTTCTGGCGTGTCCCCGAACCCGTCGCGGCCTCCGGCCGGAGTGCGCGCGAGAGAGATCGACGTCGCCTACGGGCGCGACGTCGTCGTGCGCGCCGCCTCGATCTCGCTCGAAGCGGGCGCGGTCACCGCGCTGATCGGCCCGAACGGCAGCGGGAAGTCGACGCTGCTGCGCGCCCTCGCCCGGCTGCACCCGCCGGCCAGCGGCGAGGTGTCCTTCGCCGACGGCGCGGATCTCCGGGCGCTGTCCGGCCGCGACCTGGCCCGCAGGATCACGCTGCTGTCCCAGCAGCGCACCGCGCCGGGCGGGCTGAGCGTCCGGGAGCTCGTCGAGTTCGGCCGCCACCCGCACCGGTCCCGCTGGGGCGCCCGCGATCCCGGAGGTCCGGCGGCGGTCCTGCGCGCGATGGAGCTGACCGGCCTCACCCCCATCGCCGACCGCCCGGTGCGGTCGCTCTCCGGCGGGCAGGCGCAGCGGGTGTGGCTCGCGAGCTGCCTGGCCCAGGACACCGAGCTGCTGCTGCTCGACGAGCCGACGACCTTCCTCGACCTGCGCTACCAGGTGGAGATCCTCGACGTGATCCGCGACCTCGCCGACCGGCACGGCGTGGGCGTCGGCGTGGTGCTGCACGACCTCGACCAGGCCGCCGCCGTCGCGGACCGGGTGCTGCTGCTGGAATCCGGCCGGATCACCGCGGCCGGAGTCCCGGGGGACGTGCTCACCGCCGAGAATCTCACCAGCGCCTACGGCATCCGGGTGGAGGTCGGCACCGAGCCCGGTGACGGGCGCATCCGCACCCGCGCGGTAGGCCGGTTCAACACCGCCCGCACCGCCTCGGCCTGACCGGCGCGGCCGGTCCCAACAGTAGGAGAATCATGCGCAGCACCCGTGTGCTCATCGGGCTGTCCGCCGTCGTGGCGTTGTTCGCGGCGGGCTGCGGCACCACGGAACCCGCCGGTGGCGCCGAGCGGCGGGCGGGCGGTGGCGAACCGGTGACGGTCGTCGACGCGCGCGGCCAGGAGATCCGGCTCGACGGCCCCGCGAAGCGGGTGGCGGCGACCGAGTGGAACGGCATCGAGAACCTGGTGTCCCTCGGCGTGATGCCGGTCGGCGCCTCCGACGTCGAGGGCTACGGCCAGTGGGTCAGCGCGGCGCCGCTGGACGGCAGCACCACCGACATCGGCACCCGGGGCGAGCCGAGCCTCGACACCCTCGGCTCGCTGGACCTGGACCTGGTGGTCGTCACCGACAGCCTCAGCGAGGGCGCCCTCGCCCAGGTCGAATCGATCGCCCCGGTGCTGGTCATCGACGGCGGTGGTGGGGACGACGCGATCGGGGCGATGTTCCGGAACGTGGACGTGATCGCGAAGGCGACCGGGACCGAGGACCGCGCGGCCGAGCTGCGCTCGGAGTTCGACGCGAAGATCGCTGAGGGCCGGGCCGCGGTGGAGCGCGCGGGTGCGGCGGGGGAGCAGGTCGCGTTCTCCGACGCCTACGTCGCCTCCGGCACCGTGAGCATTCGTCCCTTCGCGCGGGGCTCGCTGGTCTCGGACGTGTTCGAGCGGATCGGCCTGAGCAACCCCTGGCCGATGGCGGGGGATCCGGAGTACGGCCTCGCGCAGGCGGACGTGGAGGGGCTGACCCAGCTGCCGAACGTGCGGTTCTGGTACTCGGCGAACGACTCCGGCGGCGACGCCTACGCCGAGGAGCTCGCGGACAACGCGATCTGGACGAACCTGCCGTTCGTGCGCGACGGCAAGGTGCGCCGCCTGCCCGACGCGATGTGGATGTTCGGCGGTCCCCGGTCCATGGCGCAGTACGTGGACGCCGCCGTCGCCGCGCTGCGGACGTGAGCGCTGCCCCGACCCGCCCGGCCGTCGTCGCGGCCCGTCGCGGCGGACCGCTCGTCCTGCTGGCCCTGGTGCTGGGCGCGCTCGTCGTCGTCGGCTCGGCGGTGCACCTGGCGCAGGGCACGTCCGCGGTGGACCTCCTCGACGTGCTGCGGTGGGCCGTCGGCGGCGGCGCGGAGCGGTCCGCCGCGGTCGTCGTCGAGTCCCGGCTGCCCCGGCTGCTGACCGGACTGCTGGTCGGCGTGTCGCTCGGGGTCGCCGGGGCGGCGCTGCAATCGGTGGCGCGCAACGCGCTGGCGTCGCCGGACACCCTCGCCGTGGACGCGGGGGCGCACCTGGCGATCGTGGCGGTCGCCGCGTTCGGCGCCTCGCTGCCCGTGCTGGGCACCACCGGCGTGGCCTTCGCGGGCGGGCTCGGCGCGGCGCTGCTGGTGATCTCGCTGTCCGGGCTCGGCGGCACCGGGATCGTGCGGCTGGTGCTGGCCGGGACGGCCACGGCGTACGCGATGATGTCGCTGACCCGGATCCTGCTGCTGCTGTTCGATCAGGAGACGCGGGGTCTGTTCGCCTGGGGCGCCGGTTCGCTGGGACAGGTGGGATTGGACGGGGTGCGCGCGCTGGCGCCGGTGGTGGCCGCCGCCGTGCTGGCGCTGCTCGCGCTGTCCCGGCGGCTGGACCTGGTCCACCTCGGCGACGACCACGCGCGGACCCTCGGAGTCCACGTAGGACTGATCAGGTTCGGTGCGATCGCGCTGGCGGTGCTGCTGGCGTCGGCGGCGGTGACGCTGGCGGGGCCGATCGGCTTCGTCGGCTTGGCCGCGCCCGCGCTGGTGCGCCTGCTCTCGCACCAGGTTCCCGGCCTGCACCGGCACGCCGCGCTGGTGCCGCTCTCCGGGGCGGCGGGGGCGGTGCTGCTGCTGGGCGCCGACGTGCTGCTGCGCGCGCTGATCGGGGCGCAGGGGGCGTTGGAGATCCCGACCGGTGTCGCCACGACGCTGATCGGCTCGGTGTTCCTGGTGGTGCTGTGCCGCAACGTCCGCGTCACCGCGTCCTCGACCGAAGCGCCCGCACCGGGCGCGCGGGCCGGGGTGACCGGGTCGCGCTTCCGGTTGCTGCTCGGAGTGCTGGCGTTGGTGGCGCTCGGGGTGGCGCTCGGTTCGGTGCTGCTCGGCGACAGCATCCTGCTGCTGGGGGACGTGGCGAACTGGGCGAGCGGGCAGGCCGGGCCGATCGTCACGAACGTGATGGGAAACCGGGTTCCGCGCGTGGTCGCCGCGTTGCTGGCCGGTGCCGCGCTGGCGCTGGCCGGTGCGTCGATTCAGGCCGTGGCGCGGAATCCGCTGGCGGACCCGGGCATCATCGGGGTGGCGGGCGGCGCGGGACTCGGCGCGGTCACGGTGATCACGCTGTTCGCCGGCGCCGGTTTCTGGGTGCAGGCGGCGGGCGCGGGGGTCGGTGCCGCGGTGGCCGCGGCGGCGGTGTTCGCGCTGGCGGCGAAGGGCGGGTTCGCGAGCGAGCGGCTGGTGCTGATCGGTTTCGGCGCGCAGGCGGGAACTCAGTCGCTGGTGACCCTGCTCATCGCGCTGTCCGATCCGTGGAACGAGACGAAGGCGCTGACCTGGCTGGGCGGCTCGACCTACGGCCGGTCCTTCGAACACCTGGTGCCGATGGCCCTGGCCCTGGCCGTGCTGGTCCCGGTGCTGATGCGGGCCCGGGGCGAGCTGGACCTGCTGTCGGTGGACGAGGAGACGCCTCGGGTGCTCGGAGTTCCCGTGCCGGGGACGCGGCTGCTCCTGCTGGCCTGCGCGGTGCTGCTCACCGGCACGGCGGTGGCCGGGGTGGGCGTGATCGCGTTCGTCGGGCTGGTCGCACCGCACGCGGCTCGCGCGCTCGTGGGTGGTCGGCACACCCGCGTGTTGCCGGTGGCGGCGCTGCTGGGCGGAGTGCTGGTGTGCGCGGCCGACACGCTCGGACGCACGGCGATCGCCCCGGCGCAGCTCCCGGCGGGGTTGATGACGGCGCTCATCGGAGCCCCGTACTTCGTCTGGCTGCTCTCCCGCACCCGGGCGCGCTGACCGCCCGCCCGCGAACCGGGGTGGCTGAGCGGCGGAACCTCAGCGGCTTCCTCCCGGCGACGTCGCCGCTCGCGCGGGGAAGCCGCGGTGCGCGGCGTCACACGCTGCGCAGCACCGAGACGACGACGCCGAGGACGACCGCGCGGTCGCCGTCGAGGACCTCGTAGGCGGGGTTGCGGGGTTCGAGGAGCACGTGCCCGCCCCGGCGGCGGTACACCTTCACCGTCGCCTCGTCGTCGAGCAGGGCGGCCACGATCTGCCCGGAGTGCGCCTCCGGCTGCTGGCGCACGATCACGGTGTCGCCGTCGCAGATCGCCGCGTCGATCATGGAGTCCCCGCGCACCCGCAGCGCGAAGACGGTGCCGCGCCCGGCGAACTCGCGGGGCAGCGTCAGGGTGTCGTCGAGGTGCTCGTCCGCCGCGATCGGCGTCCCGGCCGCGATGTCGCCGACGACCGGCACGGTCACCGAGTCCGCATCGGACCGCCCGGAGCCGGGACCGGTGAGGAAGGCGCGGACGTCCATCGGACGCGAGACCGCCTCGCCGCGCCGCAGGAAACCCTTCTCCTCCAGGCTCGCCAGGTGCTTCGACACCGAGGAGGAGGACCGCAGGCCGACGGCCTCGCCGATCTGCCGGGTGCTCGGCGAGTACCCGTGGGCGACCACCCAGTCCCGGATGGTCGCCAGGATCCGTTGCTGGCGCGGCGGCAGCGAGGAGGCGTCCAGGTGCTCGAACGGATCAACGTCGTAGGCGGTCACCCGCCGAATGGTAAAGGCCCGCGACCCGATTCCGATCACCGGCACGCCCGGGCGGTGGCGCGTTCGCCGCACCAGGTGCGGTCGGGTGGGAGTTCGCGGGCCGCGCGGTGATCGCGCCCGACCGGGCGGCCTGGTGCGCTCCGCGCGCGGGACCCGCGCCGCGCCGACGGCGCGCCCGAACCGGTCTCCGTTCGGTGGGCGGCACGTTGAGGGCGCGGGCGCGGGTCTCCCGGACGAGCGCTCAGGCGCCGAACACGTGCTCGTCGAGGAAGTCGTTGCGGAAGCGACCGCGAGGATCCCAGCGGCGGGCCAGGTCGCGGAAGTCCGGCAGCTTCGGATAGCGCTCGGCCAGCACGTCCGGGGGCATGGCCCACACCTTGCCCCAGTGCGGGCGAGGATCCGGCAACGCCGCCTCCACGGCGGGCAGCGCGGCCTCCACACCCGCCTGGTCGCGGTGCCAGGTGAAGTGGATCGCCAGCGCGTCCCGCCGCCACGCCCCGCTCAACCACAACTCGTCGGCCGCCACCGAGCGCAGCTCGGCGACCAGCAGCAGGTGCGCGAACGCGGGGGCGGCGGCCCGCAGGCCCTCGATCGCCTCCCCGGCTCGATCGAGCGGGACGAGGTACTCGCTCTGGATCTCCGCGCCGGTGCTGGGAATCCGCCCGCCGCGGAAGTGCGGCAGCCGCTCGTGCCACGGTCCGGGCGATCCCTGCTCGGTGACGTTCTCGGCCGGGCCGCCGGCGACCGGATGCCGTTGCCCCGCGACGGGTCGCGCGCCGAGCCGGGCGAGCAGGTCCGCGTCGTGCGGCCGGTCCGGGCGCTCCTTGACCAGGCACTGCCGCAGCACGTCCTCGTTGAACCCGGTGAACAGGCTGACGCTGTAGGCGGTGGCCAGCAGCTCGGCCGCGTGCTCGACGACCCCGGGCCACGGCAGCGACTCGTAGAGGTGCTGGGTGATCTCGAACGCGGGCTCGACCGCCAGCTCCACCCGGGTCACCACGCCCAGCGCCCCGAGCCCGATCACCGCCCCGGCGAACTCCGCGTCGCCCTCCCGCAGCACCCGCACCTCCCCGCTCGCGGTCAGGATCTCCAGCTCCCGCACCGCCGAGGCGAGTCCGCGCAGCCGCGAACCGGAGCCGTGGGTTCCGGTGCACAGCGCGCCGACGACCGACAGGTCCAGCAGCGAGGCCAGGTTCGCCAGCGCCCAGCCGCGCGCGTGCAGGTGCTCGGTCAGCTCGCGGAAGCGCACCGGCCCCGCGACCGACACCACCCGGCGCTCGGGATCGACCTCGATGCGCGTCGGCATCGCCTCGGTGGACAGCCGCAGGTCCGGGCTGTCGGCGATGCCGTTGAAGCTGTGCCCGGTGCCCGCGATTCGCACCCGTTCGGCGGTGCCGACGAGCTCGGCGAGCTCCTCGGCCGAGCGGGGAGCGGCGGATCGCGGGGCCAGGTAGGTGTAGTTGCCCGACCAGTTGGTGCTGTTCATCCGCGCGCGCCCATCAGGTGTTCGGTCGCGAGCTGCTGCAGGCGCACGAAGCCGGATCCCCGGCCGTCGAAGTAGCTCGCGGCGTCGAACTCCTCGTAGGCGGAGCGGTCGGCGAGCAGGTCGGCGCAGCCCTCGCCCTCGGCCAGCGTCGGCCGGGCCAGCTCCGGCACTCGCGCCTCGGCCAGCGCCTCCCGCACCTCAGGATCGGCGCGGAACGCCTCCGCGCGTTCCTTGAGCAGCAGGTAGTTGGCCATGTTGGCGCGCACCGCGTCCCACACCCCGGCCTCGTCCTCGGTGCGGCTCGGCTTGAAGTCGAAGTGCCGGGGGCCGTCGTAGGCCGGCCCGCCGCCTGGGCCGCCGTGTTCGAGCAGGTCCACCAGCGCGAAGGCGTTGTGCAGGTCTCCGTGGCCGAAGGCGAGGTCTTGGTCGTACTTGATGCCGCGCTGGCCGTTGAGGTCCAGGTGGAACAGCTTGCCGTGGTAGAGCGCCTGCGCGATCCCGGCGGCGTAGTTGAGCCCGGCCATCTGCTCGTGCCCGACCTCCGGGTTGATCCCGACCAGCTCGGGCCGGTCCAGGGTGTCGATGAAGGCGAGCGCGTGACCGAGGGTGGGCAGCAGCAGGTCGCCGCGCGGTTCGTTCGGCTTCGGTTCGAGCGCGAAGCGCAGCTCGTAGCCCTGGTCGACGACGTACCCGGTGAGCAGGTCCACGGCCTCACGGTAGCGCTCCAGCGCCTGCCGCACGTCCTTGGCCGAGTCGTACTCGGCGCCCTCCCGGCCGCCCCACATCACGAAGGTGCGGGCGCCGAGCTCGGCGGCCAGGTCCAGGTTGCGCAGCACCTTGCGCAGCGCGAAGCGGCGCACCGCGCGGTCGTTCGAGGTGAACCCGCCGTCCTTGAACACCGGGGCGGAGAACAGGTTCGTCGTGATCATCGGGACGGCGATGCCGGTGTCGGACAGCGCCTGCTTCAACCGGTCGATCGCGCCGCGCCGCTCGGCGTCGGTGGCGTCGAAGGGGAACAGGTCGTCGTCGTGGAAGGTGAGCCCGTGGGCGCCGAGTTCGGCCAGCTTCTCCACGGCGTGCCGGGGATCCAGCGGCGAGCGGGTGGGCCCGCCGAAGGGATCGGCGCCCGGGTAGCCGATCGTCCAGAGGCCGAAGGAGAACCGGTCCGCGGCGGTGGGGGTGCGGCTCATGATCACTCCTCTTATTTGTTCTTTTGGAGAACATACTAGGCTTCCCGGCGATCGAGGGGCAATGATCGGCGCGGAGGAGGAGCGGGTGCGCGGTGGCGATCTGGACCGGGTGCGGCGCGGGAACCTCGCGGAGGTGCTCGGGCTGGTGCACCGCGCCGGTGCGCTCTCGCGGGCGGAGATCACCAGGGCCACCGGGCTCAGCCGCTCCACGGTCGGCGGCCTCATCGCCCAGCTCGCCGGGCTGGGCCTGGTGACCGAGTCCGAGCCGGGACCCGGTCCCCGGGTCGGCAGGCCCTCGCCGGTGGTGCGCCCGGACCCGGGCTGCGCGGCGCTCGCGGTGAACCCGGAGCTGGACGCGGTCACCGTCGGGCTCGTGCACCTCGGCGGCGAGATCGGCCCCCGGGTGCGCCACGAGGTCGGGCACCCGGTCACCGCCGCGGAAGCCGTCGAGATCGTGGTGGGCGCGCTGGAACCGCTCGCGGGGGATCGCCGGGTGCTGGGCGTCGGCATCGCGGTGCCGGGCCTGGTCCGGGAGGCCGACGGCGTGGTCCGGTGGGCGCCGCACCTGGGCTGGCGGGAGGAGCCGATCGCCGCCGAGGTCCGGCGCGCCACCGGCGTCCCCGCGTCCGCCGCGAACGACGCGAGCCTGGGCGCGCTGGCCGAGCACCTGTTCGGCGCCGGGGCGGGCCTGCGCGACCTCGTCTACCTCAACGGCGGGGCGAGCGGGATCGGCGGAGGGATCATCGCGAACGGCGCTCCGCTCGGCGGCATCGGCGGCTACGCGGGGGAGTTCGGGCGCAACCGGGCTGCCGTCGCGGACCCGGACGACCGGGCGGTGCCCGGGGGCGCGTTGGAGGACGAGGTGAGCCGGGCCCGGCTGCTGGCTCTGCTCGGGGCGGAGTCGGCCGATCCGGGAGAGCTCACCGCGCTGCTGGAGCGGTCGGCGGATCCGGCGGTGCGCGCGGAGCTGGCGCGGCAGGCGCGGGTGCTCGCGGTGGCGGTGGCGGGTGTGATCAACGTGCTGGACCCGGAGGCGGTGGTGCTCGGCGGTTTCCTCGCCGACGTGCTGCGCGCCGATCCGGCGGGCTTCCGCGATCGGGTGCGGGCGGAGGCGGTGGCCGCCTCCGCCGAGGGGGTCCGCATCGTCCCGGCGGCCCTGGGCCCGGACCTCCTCCTGGCCGGCGCGGGCCAGCTGGCTCTGCGCCACGTCCTCACCGACCCCACCGCCGCGGCGTAGCGCGATTTCCTGAGAAATCGCGCCCCCGCCCCGCGGACGGACGCGATTTCTCGCGAAATCGCGGTGCCCGCCGCACGTGGGGGCGCGATTTCTCGCGAAATCGCGGGGGGTCTCGGGTGCGGGGCGCGATTTCTCGCGAAATTGCGGGGAGGGGTTCACGGGAGGGTGGGGATTGGGGTGGGGAAATCACGGGATCATTAAGTAAGTTGTCTGACTTAAATGGTACGGTGGGGCGGGTGAACCGTCCGCCGGGAGCGGGGCCGTTCGGGGTGCCGGACTCGCGGCGGGCGAGGTCGACAGGAGGCGGAAGTGAAGCTGGAGATCCACGAGGACAAGTGCATCGGAGCCGGTCAGTGCGTGCTGACCGCGCCCGATGTGTTCGACCAGCGCGACGAGGACGGCGTCGCGGTGCTCCTGCAGGACTCGCCCGGCGAGTCCGACGAGGCACCGGCCCGCGAGGCGGCGCTGCTGTGCCCGGCGGCGGCGATCGCCGTCCAAGAGGGCTGAAGCGCGGCGGACGTGCCGGGACCGGCTCTCGATCCCGGCTGTCCGCTCTCGGCGGCTCCGGAAAACCAGGTCTCGGACCACCCGATCGGGCGGCTAGACTGATGCGAGCCGACCGCGCGCAGCAGGTCGGCCGTGCATCGGGGGACGCACGTGCTGGGGGAATCGCAGTGCGGTCCCGGTTCGCCGCCTTCGCAGGTCGTGGCGAGTCGGGCCGTGCCGGGTGGCCAAGAGCCACCCGGCTCGTCCGGACCGGCCCGCAGAGCGGGGCCGTCCGTCCCGGAGCGCGGACGCGCGGCGCCGATGCCGCGTCGACGACCGTGCCCGGCCTAGTTCTGTGAGGGGTAACCGAACCATGACCGAATCCACGAGAGCCGTGGACGCGGAATCCGCACGCGGCGCCGCTCCGCCGCGCGCGGCCGGACTGCTGGCCGTGCTGGTGGGCTCGGCCTTCGTCATGATCCTCAACGAGACGATCCTGAGCGTCGCCCTGCGCGACCTCACCGCCGACCTCGGCGTCTCGACCACCACCGTGCAATGGTTGACCAGCGGATTCCTGCTGACGATGGCCGTGGTCATCCCGACCACGGGCTTCCTGCTGGAGCGCTTCACGCCGCGCCAGATCTTCCTGGCCTCGTTGACGCTGTTCAGCGTCGGCACCCTGCTCAGCGCGCTCGCCCCCGGTTTCGGCGTGCTGCTGGTCGGCCGGGTCGTGCAGGCCTGCGGCACGGCGGTGATGATGCCGCTGCTGATGACCTCGGTGATGCGCCTGGTGCCCGCCTCCCGGCGCGGCGCGACGATGGGCACGATCACGATCGTCATCGCCGTCGCGCCCGCGGTCGGGCCGACGATCGGCGGCGCGGTGCTCGCCTCGCTGGGTTGGCGCTGGATGTTCTGGCTGGTGCTGCCGCTGGCGGTCGGCGCCCTGGCGGTCGGCGCGCTGTGGATGCGGCTGGAGAGCGAGACGCGACGGGTACCGCTCGACGTGTTCTCGGTGCTGCTGTCGGCGGCCGGGTTCGGCGGCCTGCTCTACGGGCTGTCCTCCATCGGCGAGTCCGGCGGCGGCAACCCGGTGCCGCCGTGGGCGGTGCTCGCGGTGGGCGCGGTGGCGCTGACCGGGTTCGTGGTGCGCCAGCTGCTCCTGCAGCGCGAGGACCGCGCGCTGCTGAACCTGCGGCCGTTCTCGCAGCGGTCGTTCGTGGTGGCCCTGGTGCTGACCGCGCTGCTGTTCATGTGCCTGCTGGGCGCCGGTGCGATCATGCTGCCGCTGTACCTGCAGACCGTGCTGCACGCCGACACCTTCGTCAGCGGTCTCGCGGTGCTGCCCGGCGGCCTGGTGCTGGGCCTGCTGGGGCGGCCGGTGGGGCGGCTGTTCGACCGCTACGGCGCGCGCCGCCTGGTGATCCCGGGTGCCGGGGCCACGGCGCTGTCGCTGTGGCTGTTCGCGACGCTGGACGCGGAGTCCTCGATCGGTTCCGTGATCGCCATCCACGTGCTGCTCATGGCCGGGCTCGGGATGATGATGACCCCGCTCATGACGGAGGCGCTGAGCTCGCTGCCGGACCACCTGCACTCGCACGGCAGCGCGATCATGGCCACGTTGCAGCAGGTGGCGGGCGCGTTCGGCACGGCCGTGTTCGTCACGGTCGCCTCGGTGGGCAGCAGCGCGCCCGGCGGCGCTCCCGACGCGGGCGGCCTGCGCACCGCGTTCGTGGTGGCCGGGGTGATCGGCCTGCTCGCGTTCGCGACCTCGCTGTTCGTCCGCTCCACGGCGAAGCCGGACGAGCCGGTGGCCACCGCGGAGCGACCGGCGACGGAACCCTCCTCGGCCCGGTAACCGGGCCCGCGCACCGGACTCGGCGCGACCGATCGTCGGTCGCGCCGAGTTCTGCTTCCGGGGCGCGCGTCGGTGACGTGGCCCGCCGATACGCCCGGCGTGCTGCCCCCGGTGGCGAGGCGAGCCGCGGCAGGACGCGCCGGTGGTCCGGGGCTCGGCGCGTCCTGCCCGCCTCCTCCGCGCGGTCACCGCTGCGAGCTGGAGGCGTCCCGGCCCCGCGCGGTGGGGGAGGAGGCCGCGCGGGCCGGGAGGTTCAGGTGCGCAGCGATCCGGACCACCGGTGCGGGCGCGCGCACCGCGCGCAGCGGGCCCGCGCGGGCGGGGGGCTGTGGGCGAGCCGCCGGTGGACCGGGCCGCCGAAGCGGACGCCGCAGTCCGCCGGCTGGCGGAAGAAGCCGTGCTCCAGCGGGACCAGGTGCCACCGGTCGATCAGCACCGAGGTCATCCAGCAGCGCGCCGCTCGCCGCGCGGTCACCGCTGGTGCCGCCAGCGGCCCGGGCAGCGCCGCGGCGCGGACCTCGCGAGCCTCGTCCAGATCTCGTCGCCCCCCGCGACGACGACGTCCCGCACGCTCGGTTCCGGCCGCTCCCCGCGCTCTCCGGACAGCGCGTCCGCCTTCCCGCTGAACAATCCGTCGCGCGTTTCCCCGTGCACCATCGCTGATCCCCTGATCGAGTCGGACTGCGGATGCGCCAGAATCGAAGGCGTTCCGCACCTTCGCTGCCGCACTTCCTGTCGACGATCACGTTGGCTGGTTGCGGATCGGGACCACCAGAGCGCCGATCGTGTGATCAGGAGCGTCAGCGATGACAGGAAGGTGTTGCATGGTCACCACCGCGGGTACTCCCCGGGCCAGGGCGTTGTCGGCCGCCTTGCGCGAAGCGCGGGAATCGAGCGGGATCGGATTGCGCGTGCTGGCGCGCCGGCTCGAAATCTCGCACACCCAGATCTCGCACTGGGAGAACGGGCACCGGGTGCCCGGTGTCGAATCGGTGGCGATGATCCTCGCCGCGCTGCGGGTCTCGCCGGGGGAGCGGGAGCGGATCCTCGACCTGGCGCGCAACACCGGCGAGCCGAGCTGGCTCACCGTGGGACTGGCCGGGATTCCGCAGCAGCTCGCGGGCGCCATCGAATGCGAACGAGCCGCGACCTCCATCACGGAGTGGTCGCCGATGGGGGTGCCGGGCTTGTTGCAAACACCGGACTACAGCGGATCCCTGCTTGAGAAGGTCGACCTGCCGGAAGAGGATCGTGATCTGCGCTTGGTGGTGCGGGCTGGCCGAAGTGAGGTCCTAGCCAGGCGGAACCCGGTTTCGTTCGAAGCATTGATCAGCGAAGCGGTTCTCCGCGAACCGATCGGTTCAGCCCGGATCATGAGCGAGCAGATCGCTCATCTTCTCGCCATGAGCAGCAGGCCCAACATCACCATTCGAGTGATTCCGCTGCGAGTGGGGTGGCACCCAGGTTGGTCAGGTCCGTTCGTGGTCTACGAGTTCGACGGAGCTCCTGCTGTGGTCCATTTCGAGCACTACAGCTCCGGTGCGTTCGTGCCGGTCGAGCACGACGTCGCGGAGTACCGGAAGGCACTGGTGCGGCTTCGTGGCGTAGCTCTGAGCGCGGAGCGGTCGATAGGCTGCTTCGTGCAGGCTCGCGAAGAGTGGGAGGTCGCCCGATGACGGCTGTGCGGTGGCAGAAGTCCAGCTATACCAACCCGAACGGGAACTGCGTTGAGCTGTCGGTGCCTCGCGGGGCGGTGCGGGATTCGAAGGATCCCGACGGGCCCGTGCTGCTCGTGGACGTGGCCGGGTTCCTCGGCGCGGTGCGGCGGGGGCGGTTCGACGGCCCCCGGGCGTGAGGTGCCCGGCAGCGGTGCCCCGGATGCCGGTTCGGGGCACCGCTGCCGGTTTCCCGTTGCGGTGCAACGAGAGTCTCGGTTCGGGCGTCAGCCCGCCGCGCGCAGGCCGGGCGCCGCGAGCTCGTCCGAGCGGGCGCGGGTGCTGAGGTGGATCTCCTCGCCGCGCGCGGTGACGAGCCGCTCGTCGTGGAAACCGGCCGCGACGCGGACGTCGCGGTCCTGCGCGGGCTCCGCTTCGAGGACCACTCGGTCCGCGTCCGGAGCGGCGAACACCATCCGCGCGATGGTGCGCAGGACCGCCGCCGCCAGGCCCGGGTCCTCCCCGGCGGCGGGGCAGGCAAGCACCCGCACGCCGACCGCGCCGCGCCGGGCGCCCAGCGAGTCGTGCGCCGCCTCGTGCTCCGAGGGGAAGGTCTCGAACAGGAAGGCGGGGACGTCGTCGCGGAAGCCGAGGAAGACCTGGCGCTCCGGTTCCCGCAACATCGCCTCCAGGAGCCCGCGGACCCGGGTGTTCCGGTTCGACGGGAGCGAACCCGTGCCCGGATCGAGCAGCCACCGGCGCAGCAGCGTCACGTCGGTGCGGACGTCGACGGGGCGCAGCGCGAGGAATCCCCAGTCCAGGTCGAAGGTCGTGAAGGCGATGTCCTGCGGGGTCCTGCTCCAGGCCACGGGTGTCTCCGTCGAGGTCGCGCGTCGTGCTTTGTTAGGCAAGCCTAACCATATCTCCGGTCTCGGTGCAACGGCTCGCCAGGCCGAGCGGTCGAGGAAGCGGACGGCGTCCGGCAGCGCGTCCCGGCTCGCCCCGGGAGCGGAGCAGCGCGCAGGTGCGCGCTCGCAACGCGCCGCCCCGGCCCGCCCGCGCCGCCCTCACCAGGCGACGGGGAGCTCCTTGACGCCGTAGATCGCGTGGTCGGTGGCGTAGGCGACCTGCTCCTCCGGCACCGCCAGCCGCAAACCGGGGAAGCGGCGCAGCAGCGCGGGGAACGCGATGCGCATCTCCATCCGGGCCAGCGGCGCGCCGATGCAGTGGTGGAGGCCGTGGCCGAAGCCGACGTGCGGGCTCGCCGCCCGCGAGACGTCGAGCCGGTCCGCGTCGGCCAGCAGTTCCGGATCCCGGTTCGCCGCGGGCAGGTTGAACGTCACCAGGTCGCCGCGGCGGATGGTGCTGCCCGCCAGCTCCACGTCCCGGGTGGCCATCCGGGGCGAACCGCTGTTGACCACGCTGAGCCAGCGCAGCAGCTCCTCGACCGCGCCCGGCACCCGCTCGGGATCGTCGCGCACCCGCGCCAGCTGCTCGGGGTGGCGCAGCAGCGCCAGGGTGCCGAGGCCGAGCATGTTGGAGGTCGTCTCGTGCCCGGCGACCAGCAGCAGGTTGCCGATGCCGATGAGCTCGGCGTTGCTCAGCTCCTCGTCGTGGTCGCGGATGAGCATCCCGAGCAGGTCCTGGCCGGGGTCCTGCCGCGCCCGGTCCACCAGGCCGCTCATGTAGGCGAGGGACTGCCGGGCGAGCTCGACCTTCTCCTCCTCCGGCACCGTGCTGTCCAGCTGCCGGCTGGTGCGGGCCTGGAACTCGGGCCGGTCCTCCGGGGGGACCCCGAGCAGTTCGCAGATCACAAGCGAGGGGATCGGCAGCGCGTAGTGCGCGACGAGGTCCGCCGGCGGGCCGTGCCGCTCCAGCGCGTCCAGGTGCTCGTCGACGATGTCGACGATGCGGGGTTCGAGACGGCGCATCCGTCGCACCGTGAACTCGGGGGTGAGCATCCGCCGCAGCCGGGTGTGGTCGGGCGGGTCCAGCGCGAGCAGGTTGCCGCTGCGCTCGCCGGAGAGCTGGCGCGGGTCGCGCGGCGTCCCGTCCAGGTCCTCCGGCCCCCAGCCGTTGCGGAACGCCTCGGCGTCACCGAGCATCCGCCGGACGTCGGCGTGCCGGGTCAGCATCCACGCCGAGGGTCCGAACGGGGTGGGGACGCGGGTGACCCCGGGCCGGGCGCGCAGCGCCTCGACGTCCGGGGCGGGGCCGAACCCGGTGCGGCGGCGCGAGATCGGGGCGGGGTCGGTGTCGGGTCGGGTCATGCGCGCTCCTGTGCGGGTCGGTGGGCCGGGCGGTGTCAAGTCCTCAGTGGACGGACCAGCCGCCGTCGGAGGGCAGCACGACGCCGTTGATGTTCACGGCGTCGTCGCTGAGCAGGAAGGAGATCGAGGCCGCCAGGTGCTCGGGCTCGGCGACCTCCGGCAGCGCGGCCAGCGTCGGACGGATCCGCTCCCGGCCGAACTCGGACGTCATCGCACCCTCGATCCCGGTGGCGACGCCGCCGGGAGCGACCGCGTTCACCCGGATCCCGCTGGTGGCGTACATGAACGCCGCACTGCGGGTGATCCCGACGACCGCGTGCTTCGAGGCGGTGTAGGCGGTCCCGGAGGTGGAGCCGCGCAGCGCGGCCTCGGAGGCGACGTTGACGATGCTGCCGCGCCGCGCGTCCAGCATCAGCGGCAGCACGGCCCGGCTCAGCCGGAACATGCCGTGCACGTTGACGTCGAAGATCCGCTGCCAGGTCGCGTCGTCGACCTCGTGCAGCGGCGCCGCGGAGTCGGTGATCCCGGCGACGTTGGCCAGCGCGTCCACCCGCCCGTCGGCGGCGCGCACCAGGGCGGCCACGTCCCGCTCGCTGGTGATGTCCGCGCGCACCGGCACCACCTCGTGCCCGGCGAGCGCGGTGACCAGCTCGTCCAAGCGCTGCTCGACCACGTCGGCGGCGATGACCCGGCCGCCCTCCCGCGCGACCCGGGACGCGGTCGCCCGGCCGATCCCGGAGCCCGCGCCCGTGACGACGGCGGTCCTGCCGGTGAAGCGGCCCGGGGTGATCCGCTCCTGCCACTCCGGCAGCGGCGGCGCGGGTTCCGGTGCCTCGACCCCGGCGGCGTTGGCCTCGGCCGCGAGCCGTTCGAGCTCCGCGAGGCTCAGCCGCCCGTCGCTCAGCTCCACCAGCCTGGTCATCGGGAACCGCCGGACCGGGTTCAGCGCGGCGGCGTCCTGGTCGTGCTCCGCGAGCATTCCGCGCAGCAGCGGGCCGCCCGCGGGGTGGTCGAGCCAGTCGGCGACCATGGATTCCGGGGTGAGGGGCATGGAGCCTCCGATCGGGGGATCAGCCCTGCGGGTGCAGGGCGCGGCGGACGTGCCGGGCGATGAGCTCGTAGGTCTCCCGCGCCAGCACCGGATCGCGCACGTCGAAGCCGTGACCCGCGTCGGCGACGTCGTGGTGCTCGGCGAGCGCGCCGACCTCCCGCAGCGCTCCGGCGTAGCGCTCGCCCTCGTCGTGCAGCACGTCCGCCCCGGCGGTGATCAGCAGCGCGGGTGCGATGCCGGTGAGGTCGGCGGTGGCGCCCGGCGCGGCGGGCGAGATCAGGCGGTCGGTGCGCTGCCGGGGATCCGGGACGTAGGAGTCGCTGAGCAGCTCGCCCAGCCTCGGCCACGACATCGGACGCCCCTGCGGGGAGCGCTTGGCGCGCAGCGGGGTGCTCAGGTCCAGCACCGGGTAGAGCAGCGCCTGCAGCGCGAGCGCGGGTCCACCCCGTTCGAGCACCTGCCGGGCCGCCGCGGCGGCCAGCGAACCTCCCGCGCTCTGCCCACCGACCGAGAGCCGGGTGCCGTCCCAGCCGTGGCGTTCGCCGTGGGACGCGGCCCAGCGCAGCACCTCGTGGGCCTGCCGGGCCGGCCCGGGGAACGGGTGCCGGGGCGCGAGCGCGTAGTCGACGTTGAGCACCGCGACGTCGGCGAGCTCCGCGACCGCGCGGCACAGCGGGTCGTCGAGTTCGGTCAGCCCGAGCACGAAACCGCCGCCGTGCAGGTTCACGTGCAGCGGGGGCGAGCTCGTCCCGGCCGGGCGGTAGAGCACCGCGCGGGCCGGTCCGAGCGAGGTGGGAACGCTGATCTCGTCGGTGCGGCGGGGGAACTCCGGGAAGCGGTCCAGCGGCGGGCGCATCCCCGCGCGCGCTCCGAGCCGCGCGACCCGGGCCGCCAGCGCGGTCGCGACGGGGTGGGACAGGACGGACATCGTCGTTCCTCTCACGCGGCCGAGCGTTCGCCCCCAACTGTAAGGCAGCCGACTGACTTAGTGGGTTGAGCGTCCGATGCGGGGGAATTCCCTCCGCTCGGCTCCGGCCGCTCCGGTGGCCCGCGCGCACCGGGACGATCGGGGGAGCGGACCCGGACGGGACAGGAGAGTCATGCGACAGATGCGCCGGACGTGGTCCCGCCGGGACCTGGGAGGAGCGCTGCTCGCCGCCGGAGCCGGGCTCGTCGCGTGCTCCGGTGAGCCGGGGCGACCGCGGCCGGCCCCGCCCGAGCCGACTCCGCCGACCGGGGGAGCGCCGGTCGAGCAGGACGCGGTCGCGCTGCCCACCGGGGCCCTCGGCGCGAACTTCAACGGTGCGCCCGAGATCGCGACCTTCGCCGAGCTGGAGGCCGTGGAGGCGAGCTGGTTGCGCGGCTTCTGCGCGATGGGCGATCGGCGGAACGGCGATCTCGCGGTCGACCGGGTCCTGGAGGCCGCGGCCCGCGGTTACGGGACCGCGCTGTCGCTGAAGTTCCAGCACGGCGACGGCCCGTTGCCGCGCCCGGGCACGCCGGAGATGGCCGCCGACGTGAACCGGCTCGACGAGGTGCTGGACCGCGTGCTGGGGCGGGTGGACGTGCTCTGCATCGGCAACGAGCCGTTCCTGGAGACCCGCGAGGCCGATCGCGGCCGACGGCTCAACGAGTACTACGAGGCCCTCACCCGGCACGCCGTCGATCGCAGGCGGCAGCGGCCCGGTGGTGCGCGGACGGCCCTGTTCCTCGGCGCGCTGAACCACCTGGACCGGCCCGGTGGGCGGACTCCGGCCACCGCGCGGTGGCTCGACTTCGCCCGGCGGACCCCGGAGATCGCCGGGGTCGACATCCACCCCCACGTCGGCGCCCCGGACGGTTCCCGCGCCTACCTCGACTACGTGCTGCCGAGGTTGCGCCCGGACCAGAAGATCCTGGTCACCGAGTTCTCGCTGGTGCTGTTCTGGAAGGAGCAGCTGGCCCGCCCGGTCGCGCCCGAGTACGGGCGCCGCTACGGGTTCCCGGTGGGGACCCCGGTGTGGAAGGCGGTGCGCGCGGCGATCGAGGAACCGGTGCCGCAGGAGCAGTGGAACGACCTGTGCTCGCTGAGCCCCTGGTACGAGCAGCACCGGACCTTCCTCCACGACGAGGTGGAGCGGTACCGCGCCACCGGGCGGCTCGCGCTGGCCACCTACGGCATCGCGCAGGACGACCCGATGGTGCGGGACTTCGGCCCGGACAAGATGCCGTGGCTGTTCAACAGCTTGTTCGCCTCGAAGGTGGTCCAGCCCGGGCCGGACGGGCTGCCCGGGCGCGGCTACGCCTGGATCGAGCAGTTCCGCGCGTCGCAGCGACCGGAGGACCGGCGGCCGACGCGGTGAGATTAAATCAGATGATTGACTTACTTCGGTCCGCTGTTCTAGCTTCGGGGGAGGATCCCGAGCACGCAGGAGGCGGCGCATGACCGGATCGGCCGGAGTGTCCGAGTACCCGATGACCCGGGCGGCCGGCTGCCCGTTCGACCCGCCGCCGGAGCTCCGCGACCGAGGCGGGCAGGGCCCGATGAGCCGCGTCCGGTTGTGGAACGGCAGCGAGCCCTGGCTCGTCACCGGCTACGCCGAGCAGCGCGCGCTGCTCGCCGACCCGCGCGTCAGCTCCGAACCGCACCGGCCCGGCTACCCGTTGCCCGCGCCGCTGTCGCCCGGCCGCCGGGCCGGAGTCGGATTCATCAGCATGGACAACCCCGAGCACGCCCGGCTGCGCCGGATGGTCACCGCCCCGTTCACGATCAAGCGGATCGAGGCGCTGCGCCCGGCCGTGCAGCGGATCGTCGACGACCGGATCGACGAGATGCTGGCCGGGCCGAAGCCCGCCGACCTCGTCGAGGCCGTCGCGCTGCCGGTGCCGTCGCTGGTGATCTGCGAGTTGCTCGGGGTGCCCTACGCCGACCACGACTTCTTCCAGGCCAGCAGCCGCGTTCTCATCAACCGCGCCTCCGCGCCCGAGCAGCGGGCGGAGGCGCAGGACGCGCTGCTGGGCTACCTCGACGAGCTGGTCGGGGCGAAGATCGGCTCGCCCGGGGAGGACCTGCTGTCCGGTCTCGGCGAGCGGGTCCGGGCGGGGGAGCTGACCCGCGCCGACGCCGCCCAGATCGGCGTGCTGCTGCTCGTCGCCGGGCACGAGACCACCGCGAACATGATCGCGCTGGGAACCCTCGCGCTGTTCGAGCACCCGGAGCAGCTCGCGCTGCTGCGCGATGCCGAAGATCCGAAGGTCGTGGCGGGCGCCGTCGAGGAGTTGCTGCGCTACCTGAGCATCGTCCACAACGGACGGCGCCGGGTGGCGCTGGAGGACATCGAGATCGCCGGGCGGACCGTGCGCGCGGGCGAGGGCCTGATCATGGCCAACGACATCGGCAACCGCGATCCGGAGGTCTTCGCCGACCCGGACCGGCTGGACCTCACCCGCGACGCGCGCCACCACGTCGCCTTCGGTTTCGGCGTGCACCAGTGCCTCGGGCAGCCGCTGGCGCGGATGGAGCTCCAGGTCGCCTACCGCGCGCTCCTGCGCCGCATCCCCACCCTCGCCCCGGCCGTCGAGCTCGACCAGGTGCCGTTCAAGCACGACGGCTTCGTCTACGGCGTCTACGAGCTGCCCGTCACCTGGTGACGGGCCGGGGTCCGCGCGATGGCGCGCCCGCTCCGGGGCGAACCCGGCCGCAGGGAGATCGCCACCACCTCCGGGCGCCCGCGAACGCGGTGCGGTCGGGCGGGCCCCCGCACGGCGCGACCGCGCCACGGACGGTGGCGCGGTCGGAGTCGCTCAGCGGCGGCCGGTCAGAGCCGCTTGCCGAGGCGCCCGGCGTGCTTGCAGTCGGGGCAGGTCACGCCGCCGTAGAACACCTTCTCCCGGTAGGTGTGCTCCGGGAACGCCCTGCCGCACAACGAGATCGCCTGGCTGTTCCACAGCGAGACGTTCGCGCGGTGGGTGATGCCGTCGTGGATGACCTCCGCGTGCATGTTCTACCTCCACTGCCGTCCTTCGGATGAATCCCTTCCCCGACCGGACGCTCATGTAATCACTCACAGTGGTTACCGTCCCGCTGAACAGGTGATGCCTTGCGGCATGCGGTCAGTTGGAGACGGCGAGCGGTAGATCGTTTTGTGCCACGGCGAACAGCGGTTCCGCCGAACGGGATCGGCGCTGCTCCGCCCGGGCGATCCCCGCGCCGTCGCGGGCGCGCGGATCCCCCGGGGGGTCGAGCCGGCCGCCGCCGGTCAGCTCAGCGCGGCGAGCATCGCCTCGGCCAGCGGAGCGCTGGAGGCCGGGTTCTGGCCGGTGACCAGGTTGCCGTCCCGGACCACGTGCGCCTCGTAGGGCGCCCCGCCCACGTGCCGCCCGCCCCGCTCCCGGAGCCTGCTCGCCAGCAGCCACGGCGCGCCCTCGGCCGTGCCGAACAACCGCTCCTCCTCATCGGTGAACGCGGTCATCCGCCGCCCGGCGAACCGCCAGCTCCCGTCGGTGCCGGTGGCGCTGAGCAGGCCCGCAGGGCCGTGGCAGACCGCGCCGATCACCGCGCCCGCCGCATCGGCCGCGTGCAGCAGCCGACCCAGCTCCGGGTCCTGGTGCAGATCGACCACGGGGCCGTGCCCGCCCGGAATCATGATCGCGGAGTGGTCGGCCGCGTCGATCTCGGCCAGCGGCCGGGGCGGTCCGGCGGCGCGCAGCGCGGCAGCGGCGTGCTCGACGTGCCGCGCGCAGTCCGGGCCGGCGATCTCCGGGTCGGCGCTGTGCCGGTCGAGCGGTTGCAGGACGCCGCCCGGCGAGGCGAAGCGGACCTCGTGCCCCGCCGCGACGAACGCCGCGTGCGGGGCGGCGAGCTCCTCCGCCCAGTAGCCGGTGGGGTAGCGCGAACCGTCGGTGCGCTCCCAGGTGTCGGCGCCGGACATGACGATCAGGATCGTGCTCACTGCTGGTCCTCTCGGAGGGAGTGGCCGTCGCGCGGCCTGGACGACACCGATCGTGTCGGCCGGAGCCCCTTCGCGGGGGCGCACGGCGAGCCCCGCGCGACCTCGGTCGGCGAAACCCAGGACTCGGCGTCCCTGCCAGACGGCGGCGTTGGCGGCGATGATGGGCTGATGGCCCAGCACAACGGTGAACTCGCGGACTTCCTGCGCCGCGCCCGCGCCCTCGGCGACCCGGGACGAGCGGGCCTGCCCGCCGACGGCCGGGTCCGGCGGGTTCCCGGCCTGCGGCGCGAGGAGGTCGCGATGCTGGCGGGCGTCTCGGCCGACTACTACGCGCGGCTGGAGCAGGGGCGACGCATCGTGCCCTCGCCAGCGGTGGTGGAGGCGCTGGGCCGGGCCCTCGACCTGGACGAGGCCGGGCGCGCGCACCTGCGGGCGCTGATCGGCCGCTCCGCCGGTCCGGTGCGGCGGAGGGCGAGCGCGGTCCAGCGGGTGCGCCCCGGACTGCACCAGCTGCTCGACTCCCTCGACGGCACGGCCGCGCTCGTGCTCGGCCGTCGCGCCGACGTGCTCGCGAGCAACCGGCTGGCCCGCGCGCTGTTCGCCGACTTCGACCGGTTGCCCGCGGTGGAGCGCAACTACGCGCGCTGGATCTTCCTGGACCCGGCGGCGCGGGCGCTGTTCGCGGACTGGGAGCCGCACGCGCGGGAGGCGGTCGAGAGCCTGCGGCTGGACGCGGGCGAAGGCCCGGACCGGGGGACGACCGAGCTGGTCGCCGAGCTCCGCGACCGCAGCGCCGAGTTCGCCCGCTGGTGGGACGAGCACCGGGTGCACCAGCGAACCCACGGGTCGAAGCGGTTGCGCCACCCGGTCGTCGGTGAGCTGACGGTCGAGTTCGAGACCCTCACTCCGCCCGGCGACCCGGACACCGCGCTCTACGTCTACAGCGCGCGGCCCGGATCTCCGTCGAGGGAAGCGCTCGACCTGCTGGCCAGCTGGTCGCTGACCCCGGCCCGCGAGCGCTGACCGGCGCGGACCACGCAGCCTGGCGCCACGACCGCGGTGATTCCGGCCGCGCCCGCGCCGAGCCGCGGCAGCACCCGCAGCGCTTCGGCGAACACCGGTTCGGGCGGCGAGATCCGGCTCGCCGCGCGCGGGCGGGCTCGTCGGCAGCCCCGCCCAGGCCGTTGCGGCGGTGCCGCAGCCGATGGGGCGCGAAACCGACCGGGTTCGACGAACCCGGTGAGCTGCTCGGCTCCGCCCCGGGGCCGGGCAGCGGCGCGGCGGCGATGAGGGCGGTCGGACACCGGCGCGCGGGCGCTCCCGTCGCAGGGGTGGCCCGCCGCGCCGCCGGATTCGGGGCAGCGCGGCGGGCCGGTCGGGTCAGGCCACCGGCTCGCGCTCGCCGAGCAGCGCGCGCAGCACCTCGCCCGGCGCGGGTCGGGAGGCGATCTCCGCCGCGACGGCCTGGGCCCGCTGCGCGTAGGACGGGTCCGACAGCACCTTCTCGATCGCGCCGGTGATCTCGGCCGGGGACTCGACGACCACCGCGACCCCGGCGGCCTCGGCGCGGATCGCGTTGATCGGCTGGTCAGCGCCCTGCGGGCACAGCACCAGCGGAATTCCCCGGCACAGCGCGCCGAGCACGGTGCCCGAGCCCCCGGCGCCCACCACGAGGTTCGTCCCGGTGAGCAGGTCCTCGAGCGGGGCGAACGGCACGTAGTGGATCTCGGCTCCGGAGTCGCTCACCTCGTCCGCGCGCTCGGCGTTCGCGCCCGATTCCAGCGCCATGCCGAGCGTCACCCGCAGGTTCAGCGGGTGGTGGGAGACGGCGGTGACGAACTCGGTCAGCACCTCGGGGTCGGAGAAGATGGTGCCGAGCGTGACCAGGACCCCGGTGCGGTCGGGGTGGGTGAACCCGCGCTGCGGGGCGGACGCGCCCTCCGGGCGGCGGTGCG
This sequence comes from Saccharopolyspora antibiotica, assembly GCF_047200635.1. Taxonomy (NCBI): domain Bacteria; kingdom Bacillati; phylum Actinomycetota; class Actinomycetes; order Pseudonocardiales; family Pseudonocardiaceae; genus Saccharopolyspora; species Saccharopolyspora antibiotica. The sequence continues at coordinate 197,633 of NZ_JBJZOI010000002.1, forward strand.
CCCGGCCGCGCATCGGCAGCACCGGCACCTCGCTGGACCAGTCCGGGTCCTGGAGCGCGGCCGGCCACGGGTCCAGGTAGCTCGTCGCGGCCACCGGGCTCAGCCCCGCCTCGCGGTAGTAGCGGGCGGCGGTGCCCTCGATCATCTCGACGGTCTCGGCCGGGCGGCCCGGCCCGATTCCCGCCTCGTGCCAGGGGATCCCCAGGGTCGCCGCGATGAGCGGGCCGATCGTGTCGTAGGACTCCGCGACCACCGCGTCCGGCTCCCAGTCGCGGGCGCGGTCGAGGGATTCGGCAGCGCCGAGGTCCAGTCGGGTCGCGCCGAAGAGCTCCCCGACCGCGACCGGAGTGGGTCGGAGCGGGTCGGTGCCGGTGCGTCGCGCGGCTTCGCCCACGAACTCCATCGGCGAGGGACCGGCGGGCAGCATCCGGACCCCGGGCGCCAGCTCGCCGGTGACGGCTGGCCGGAGCTCCTCGTGCGTCATCACCGCGACCTCGTGGCCGTCGGCCAGCGCGGCTTCGATCAGCGGGGCGAGGGGAAGCAGGTGGCCGTAGGCGGGGACGGCGCTGAACAGCACGCGCACGGGGCGACTCCTGGATCTCGACGGGAGTGCGCGCGGGTCGCGCACTCGACCGGGGCGGGACCGCCCGCGTCGGGAAGGGGCGATCACCGGAACCCAGGTTAGGCCCGGCGGAGAGCGGGAACCGTCCGCCGAGGCGGGAAACCCGTCGCCGCGGGGAATTCCCGCGCTCGTGCCACAGTGGACCCCGCTCGGGCGCCCCGGTGCTCAGCGCACCCGCGCCCGCAGGCCGTCCAGCACCAGCTCCAGGCCGCGCTCGAAATCCGCCGGACCGCCGGGTTCCCGGTCGATCGCCCCGGCGCTGGCGGCCTGCAGGGCGGTCTGCTCCTCGGTGGTGTGCCCGAAGACCAGGTGCAGGAAGGTGCGGGTGGCGACCTCGACGAGATCCTCCGGCAGGCCGCCGTCGCGCAGCGCCGCCCGCAGCAGGCCCGCCGGCTCGTCCGCGCCGAGGCCGAAGGTGTGCGCGGTGGCGACCACCTCGGCCCCGTCCCGGTAGGCGAGCATGGCGTCGCGCAGCTCCGCGCAGAGCTCGACGACCCGGCCGTCCCAGGTCGTCGCGTGCCGCGGGCGCCTGCCGCGGCGCACGATCTCGTCGGCCACCGCGGTCAGCAGCGTCTGCTTGTTCGGCACGTGGTGGTACAGCGCGCTCGGCTGCACTCCCAGCTCGGAGGCCAGGCGACGCATCGTGAGCGATTCGAGCCCGTACTCGTCGAGCACTCCCAGCGCCCTCTCGACCACGTCCTCGCGGTGGTAGCGCACGCGATCCCCTCCTGTTGACCGGTGTCCCCTCCCAGTCTAACCTGAACACCGTTCACCTGAACGGTGTTCAGGTGCGGTCGATCTCTGGAGGAGCGATGACCACCACCTTCGCCCGGCTCGCCGACGCGGTCCTCGGCGGGGCCCCTGCCACGCCCGGGGACGCCCTCGCCGTGCTGCGTTCCGGCGACACCGAGCTGCTGGAGGTGGTGGCCGCCGCCGGTCGGCTGCGCCGCGCGCACTTCGGCACCTCGGTCAAGGTGAACTACCTGGTGAACCTGAAATCGGGGCTGTGCCCGGAGAACTGCCGCTACTGCTCGCAGGCCGCCGGCTCGTCGGCGCCGATCCTCAAGTACTCCTGGCTCGCCGAGGACGAGGCGCTCGCGCAGGCCGGGGCCGGACTGGCGGGCGGGGCCTGCCGGATCTGCCTGGTCGCCTCCGGTCGCGGCCCGTCCGACCGGGACGTCACCAAGGTCGCCGAGCTGGCCGGGGCGATCAAGCGGCGGCATCCGGACGTCGAGCTCTGCGCCTGCCTCGGCCTGCTGCGCGAGGGCCAGGCGGAACGGCTCCGGTCGGCGGGGGTGGACGCCTACAACCACAACATCAACACGGCCGAGAGCCACCACGACTCCATCGTGCAGACCCACACCTACGCCGACCGGGTCGAGACCGTGCGGCGAGCCGCGAACGCCGGGCTCTCGCCCTGCTCGGGCCTCATCGCCGGGCTGGGGGAGTCCGACGAGCAACTGGTCGAGGCGTTGTTCGCGTTGCGGGAGCTGGGATCGGACTCGATCCCGGTGAACTTCCTGATGCCCTTCGACGGCACGCCGTGCGAGGACACCTGGGAGCTCACGCCCGCGCACTGCGTGCGGATCCTCGCGATGGCCCGGTTCGTCTGCCCCGACCGCGAGATCCGGATCGCCGGGGGGCGCGAGCTGCACCTGCGCTCGTTGCAGCCGCTCGCGCTGCACGCGGCGAACTCGCTGTTCCTGGGCGACTACCTCACCTCGGAGGGGCAGGCGGCCGAAGCGGACCTCGCGATGATCCGCGACTCCGGCTTCACCGTCCTCGGCGCCGCTCGGGACGGCGCCGCGTCGGGCGGCGGCGAGCCGGACGGCTCGGCCGGAGCCGGGCGGGAACCGGTGATCCGCCGCCGGGGCGCGGGGACCGACGTCTCGCCGAACGCCTGATGCGCCCCGGCGACCTGCTCGCCTTCGACCGCGAGCACCTGTGGCACCCCTACTCGTCGATGACCGACCCGGCACCCGCTCGCCTGGTCACCGGTGCGGCGGGCGCCCGGATCCACCTCGACGGCCGCGGCGAGGTGGTCGACGGGATGGCCTCGTGGTGGTCGGCGATCCACGGCTACCGGCACCCGGTGCTCGACGAGGCGGTCCGCCGCCAGCTCGACCGGTTCGCGCACGTGATGTTCGGCGGACTCACCCACGAACCCGCGGTGGAGCTGGGGAACCGCCTCGTCGAGCTGACCCCGGAGGGGCTCGACCGGGTGTTCCTCGCCGACTCCGGATCGGTCGCGGTGGAGGTGGCGATGAAGATGGCGGTGCAGCACCAGCGCGGCGCGGGACGTCCGGGACGCACCCGGTTCCTCACCGTCCGGGGCGGTTACCACGGCGACACCGTCGAGTGCATGAGCGTGTGCGACCCCGACGGTGGGATGCACGCGATGTGGCCGGGGGTGCTGGGGCAGCAGATCTTCGGCGAGCGCCCGCCCCGCCGGGAGGAGGACGTGCCGGCCTGGGCCGAGGAGTTCCGGGCGCTGGCCGCCGAGCACGCCGACCGGATCGCGGGGCTCGTCGTCGAACCGCTGCTGCAGGGCGCGGGCGGGATGCGCCCGTACGCCGCCGGGTGCCTGCGGGTGTTCCGCGAGGTCGCCGACGAGCACGGCCTGGTGCTGATCTTCGACGAGATCGCCACCGGTTTCGGGCGCACCGGCCACCTGTTCGCGGCCGACGCGGCGGGGGTGAGCCCGGACGTCCTCTGCGTCGGCAAGGCGCTCACCGGCGGCTACCTGACGCTGGCGGCGACCCTGTGCACGGCGGAGATCGCGCGCGGGGTGGCGGCCTCGGACTCCGGGGTGCTCATGCACGGGCCGACGTTCATGGGCAATCCGCTGGCCTGCGCGGTCGCCGCGGCGAGCCTGGACCTGCTGATCAGCGACGACTGGGCGGCCCAGGTGCGCCGGATCGGGGCGGGATTGCGGTCCCTGCACCGGATTCCGGACGTCGAGGTGCGCGTCCTCGGCGCGGTCGGCGTCGTGCGGCTGGACCACCAGGTCGACGTGGGGAAGGCGACCGAGGCCGCCCTGGAGCGAGGGGTGTGGCTGCGCCCGTTCCGCGACCTGATCTACGCGATGCCCCCGTACGTGTGCTCCGACGAGGAGATCGCCGCCGTCTGCGCGGGGATCGCGGCGGCGGCGGAGGTGGGATGACCGGCTGGGAAGCGTGGTTCGCCGAGCAGCGCGCGGCGCGCGAGGCCGCCGGGCTCCAGCGGGTGCTGCGGCCGCGCCCGGCGGCGGAGGACGTGCTGGACCTCGCCGGGAACGACTACCTGGGCCTGGGCGGTAGTCCGGAGGTCCGGCGGGCGGCGGTGGAGGCGGTGCGCGAGTGGGGAGCCGGGGCCGGAGCCTCCCGCCTGGTCACCGGGTCCACCGAGCTGCACGCCGAGCTGGAGCGGGAGCTCGCCGGGTTCACCGGCCGCGAGGCTGCGCTGGTGTGCTCGACCGGCTATCACGCGAACCTCTCCGCCGTCACCGCGCTGGCGGACAAGGACGCGCTGATCGTCTCCGACGCGCACGCGCACGCCTCGCTGATCGACGCCGCCCGGCTGTCCCGCGCCGCGATCGAGGTCGTCCCGCACAACGACGTGGCCGCGGTCCGCGCCGCGCTCGCCGGGGCGGGCGGGCGGCGGGCGCTCGTGCTCACCGAGTCGATCTTCTCCGTGCTCGGCGATGCCGCCCCGCTGGCCGGGCTGTTCGCGGCCTGCGCGGAGCGCGACGCGCTGCTCCTGGTCGACGAGGCGCACGGGCTCGGCGTGGTCGGCGCGGGCGGCCGCGGCCTGGTGCGCGCGGGCGGGTGGGCGCGGCATCCGAACGTGGTGGTCACCGCGACGCTGTCGAAGTCGCTCGGCGCGATGGGCGGGGTGGTGCTGGGCTCGGCGGCCCTGATCGACCACCTGGTCAACCGCGCCCGCCCGTTCATCTTCGACACCGGGCTGGCCCCGGCTCCGGCGGCCGGGGCGCTCGCCGCGCTGCGGCTGCTGCGGGCCCAGCCCGAGCTGCCCGCGCGGATCCACCGGCGCGGTGCCGCCCTCGCCGACCGGCTCGGGGTGCCGCGTTCGGCGGGCGCGGTGCTGTCGGTGCCGATGGTCTCCCCGCGCGCCGCCCTCGCCGCCCAGGGGGAGCTGGCCGCCGCCGGGGTGCGGGTGGGGTGCTTCCGCCCGCCCTCGGTGCCGGACCGGATCTCCCGGCTGCGCATCACCGTCCGGGCCGGGCTGGACGAGCGGCGCTGGTCGGTGGCGGCCGAGGTGCTGGCCGGGATCGCGGGCGCCTCGTGATCACCGTCGTGACGGGCACCGGAACCGGGATCGGCAAGACGGTGGCGACGGCCGCGCTCGCGGTGCGCGCCGGTCCGGGGGTGCTGGCGGTGAAGCCGGTGCAGACGGGCGCGGCCACCGATCGGCCGGACGGCGCGGTGGTGCGGGATCTGGCCGGGTGCGAGGTCGCCGAGTTCGCTCGGCTCGACGACCCGCTGGCCCCCGACGCGGCCGCGCGGTTGCGCGGGGTTGCGCTGCCGCCGGTCCGGGAGCACGCCGACCGGATCCGGGACCTGGCCCGGACCCGGGCCGAGGTGCTCGTGGAGGGCGCGGGCGGGGTGCTGGTCCGCCTCGACACCGCTGGCGGGACGGTGCTGGACCTCGCCGCCGACCTGGCGCGCGACCACGAGCTGCGGGTGGTGGTCGTGACCGCTCTCGGGTTGGGCACCCTCAACCACACCGAGCTCACCGCCGCCGCGCTGCGCGCCCGCGGCCTGGAGCCCGCGGGGCTCGTCCTCGGCTCGGTGCCGGGGGAGCTGGACCTCGCGTCGCGCTGCAACCTCGACGACCTGCCCCGCGCCACCGGCGTGCCGATCGCGGGCGCGATCCCGGCGGGGGCGGGGGCCCTGGAACCGGAGGTGTTCCGGACGCGCGCTCCGTCCTGGCTGGCGCTTTGACAAAGCGGAACACTGCTCCGTATATTAAGTGGAACAGCGATCCGGTTGGTCCGGCGATCGGGCGCTGCTCCGACTCCCCGCCCGCCGAACCGGACCGGCGGGCGGCACCTCCGAAGGGAATCAACCCCATGAGCGCATCCGCGCCCGTCCTCTCGGTCGGCCCGGTGGTGCTGGCCGCGCCCGATCGCGCCGTCGACCTCGAAATCCGCGTCTCGGCGCCCGTGGCCGGCGACTCGCTCCCGATCCTGCTGCTCTCGCACGGTCAGGGGCCCTCGAACCACCTGTCCTCGATGCACGGCTACGCGCCGCTGGTGCAGCGGTGGGCGGCGCACGGCTTCGTCGTGATCCAGCCGACCCACCTGAGCTCGCGAACGCTGGACGTGCCGGAGCCCCCGGGTGAGGCGCTGCACTGGCGCTCCCGGGTCCGGGACATGAGCCGGATCCTCGACCGGCTCGACGAGGTCGAGGCCGCCGTGCCGCAGCTGGCCGGACGACTCGACCGCGCGAAGGTCGCCGTGGCCGGGCACTCGATGGGCGGGCACACCGCGAGCATGTTGCTCGGTGCCCGCATCGCGCACCCCGGAGACGGCGCGGTGGTCCGGATGGCCGACTCCCGGATCAAGGCCGGGGTGCTGCTGGCCGCGCCGGGCGCGGGGGGCCGGGACGCCCTCACGGACTTCGTCGCCGAGCACTACCCGTTCTTCCTCGGCGCGGACTTCACCGAGATGCGCACGCCCGCGCTGGTCGTCGCCGGGGACGCCGACTCCTCGGCCCACCTGACGGTCCGGGGCCCGAGCTGGCACGCCGAGCCGCACGTCCTGTCCCCGGCCCGCACCTCGCTGCTCACCCTGTTCGGCGCGGAGCACGGACTCGGCGGGATCTCCGGCTACGACGTCGCCGAGACCACCGACGAGAACCCGCGGCGGGTGGCAGCGGTGGCCGACCTCACCGCTTCCTACCTGCGCAGCGAGCTGATCCCCGGCGATCAGTCCTGGACGCGGGCCCGTGCGCGGCTCGCCGCCGACCCCGAACCGCTGGGACAGATCGACTCCGACTGATCCACCCGCGCCCCGGGGTCGTGCGACCCCGGGGCGGCAGCGGGCCTTGACTTCACCTGAAAGATAGGTAAGCCTCACCTTCGTGCGATCTTTCCTGGTGGGTGGGCGGAGCGGACTGCTGCTGCTCGCGTCCGCCGCATTGCTGCTCTGCGCTTCCTGCGCCGCCGCGCCCCCGCCGGAGGTGCCCGCCGCGTCCTCCGGGACGGGAGCTTTCCCCGTCACCATCCCGCACGAGTACGGCAGCACCACCCTCACCGAACGGCCGAAGCGGATCGTGACGGTGGGGCTCACCGATCAGGACGCGGTGCTCGCGCTCGGCGTGGTGCCGGTGGCGACCCGGGAGTGGCTGACCCCGGGCTACCCGGGCGGCATCGGCCCGTGGGCCGCCGACCGCCTGGGCGGAGCGCCCCCGCCGGTGGTGCTGGAAGGCGGGGAGGACATCCCGTTCGAGCGCATCGCGGCGCAGCAGCCGGACCTGATCCTCGCGCTGTACTCCGGTCTGAGCGAGGGGGAGTACCGGTTGCTGTCGGGCCTGGCACCGACCATCGCCCAACCCGCGCGGCATCCCGACCACGGCATCCCCTGGCAGGAGCTGACCCGCACCACCGGCGCCGCGCTCGGCGAACCGGCCGAGGCGGACCGCCTGGTGGCCGAGGTGGAGAACCGCATCGCGGAGGTCCGCCGCGACCATCCCGAGTTCACCCGGGCCACCGGTGTCCTCGCCACCACCTACGACGGTTACTTCGTCTACGGCAGGCAGGATCCGCGCTCCCGCGTGCTGGCCGAGCTGGGCTTCACCCTCCCCGCCGAGCTGGACGGCGTGGTCGGCGACCAGTTCGGCGCGAACCTGAGCCGGGAGCGCGCGGACCTGCTCAACACCGACGCCCTGGTCTGGTTCGTCCCCGACGGCGGAGCCGCCCTGCGCGCCGACCCGGTCTACACCCGGCTGCCGGTCTCCCGCGAGGGCCGCGCCCTGGTGATCGACGAGTCCGGGGACTACGGCAACGCCTTCTCCTTCGTCTCGGTGCTGAGCATCCCGTACCTCCTCGACCGCCTAGTCCCCGACCTGGCTCGAGCCCTCGACGCCCGCTGAACCCCGGACCGGTGGCAGCCGCGCTCTGCCGTTGCGGAGCGCGTTCGTCTCCTCCTGCCCGCTCACGACTTCGGAGCAGCGCACTCGTGCCGAACGGCACCGGCGGTGATCGCTGTAAGGCCCCATCGAGTGATCTCTGCTGGAGATCTCCCGGTCGGGCCGAGCGGACGCTAGACACGAGACCGTGGGCGACGGATTTCCGCGCGGTTTCCGCGCTCTGCTGACCGAGCCGTGCTGGGCGGCGCTCGTGCAGGACGGCCATCGCAGGCACCACGGGGCCGGTGACGTCCTCCTGCGGCAGGGAGAGGCCGGTGGCCGGGTGCTGCTGTGCCTGTCGGGCCGGGTGAAGGTCGTCTACGCCGAACCGGACGGACGTGAGGTCGTGGTGGCGGTACGCGGCCCGGGGCACTTGCTTGGCGAGTTCTCCGTCCGCGACGGCCATCCGCGTTCCGCTACGGTGCGAACGATCGAACCCGGGCTCACCTCGACGCTCTCCGACCAGCGCTTCAACGAGCTGGTGGGACGCCTCGGCATCACCGAACAGCTGCACTCTTACATCCTCGGCAAAGTGCGGGAGAGTGCCTCGCACCTGTGGCAGCACGCGCACCGCACGACGGGGAGCCGATTGGCCGGATTCCTGGAAGCTCTGGTGGACGTGGCTGGTCCCGATCATCCGCAGCCGACCACCATCGCCATGTCCCAGGACGAGCTCGCCTCCGCGCTTGGCGCGGCCCGCTCGTCAGTCACGCAGGTGGTGCGCGAGTGGAGGGAGGCAGGCCTGATCCGCACCGCTCGCGGCAGGGTGTTGATCCTCGATCGCGCTGCGATCCGGGCTATCGCTGTGTCCGATACCGGACAGTCCGAGTGGTGAACACCGTGCACGCTCGCGTCGATCACGATCACGAGAGCGGAGGTACCGGTGGATCGAGCGGACTCAGGTGGTTTGGGCGCGTACACGGGAATCCTGTGCGTGGACGCGCGCGGCTACAGCGACCACGACACCGCGGGGCAGGAGCTGATCGCCCGCACGCTGTTGCCCGTGCTGCAGCGTGGAGCAGAACGCGCCCGGCTGTCGAAGTTGTTCGAGGACAACGGCTTCCAGGCCTTTCGAGGTGATGGATACTTGGTGGGGTTTCACCCGGACCTGGTTCCGGCGGTGGTGGACCGGTACTTCGACGCCTTGCAGGCGGTGCTCCGCCGGGAGGCAGCGCAGCGGCGAGCGGATGACGTGGAGCTTCGGGTACGTGCCGCCCTGCACCTCGCTCCGCTGCGGGAGTTCGATGAGCGGAGCACGGACTCGCCTGCGGGAGAGGAGGTGGTGCGGGCCGCGCGGATGGTGAACTCGACTCCGGCCCGAGCATTGTTGGAGCACTCCGATCCGGCGGTCACTTCGGTGGCTGTCGTCCTCTCGCCCGAGGTCATGCGACATGTCGTCGAAGCGGGTAGGACGTCGAGGCGTTCGAGCGAGTTCGTGCGGGTCGAGTTGGCGGTGCCGGAGAAGGGGTACGAGGACACCGGATACCTGCGGGTTCCAGCGCCCTCGGGCGAGCTCCTGCGCAGCGGATTGCTGGCGCTGCACGACGAAGCGGAGGAGCAGGAGCGGCAGGTGGCGGAACCGACTTCGGAAGCGGTGACCGGGAACGCCGTTACTCAGAGTGCGGCGGACAACATCGTGCAGACGGGCAGCATGCGCGACTTCCACGACCGCTCGGCACGAGCGGAGGGCGGAACCGCCGTGAGCGGGGATGTGACGGCAGCTCGCGATGTCGACCTCTCCACCGGCAAGAACGACATGTCCGGGCGGTTCCACATCGGTCGAGATGCTCATTTCGGTTCGGCGCGCGGCCGCACCGCCCAGGGTGACCAGGAGGCGGGTCGATGAGCAGTGATGTCCTGGTCGAGGTAGACGACTTCGGCATCCTCGAGCCGCCGCCACTCGCCGTCGATCCGGAGGTTGAACCGCGCGATCCCGGCATCCAACCGCGTTACCCCGGTGGGCCGACGGTGGGTGGGAATATCACCGCGGGGGCTGGCGTGGATCAGTCGCGGGGCAAGATCATGTTCACGAATTCGATCGTCGCTACCGGTGAGGAGCTCGCGGAGAACCTAGCGCGAGCGTTCCGCGAGAACCGAGGCGTTCGCGGGGTGCAGGATCCCGAGGCGCTCGCCGTTCTTGCCAGCAGGTACGTCGCCCCGGCCGGCCTGCTCGAAGCGGACGGCAGCGGGGACCCGAGCGCGTTCGACGTCCTCTCCGAACGCCGCCTGCTGGTGCTGAGCGCACCTGGCCACGATTGCGGGCAGCTCTCCGCAGCGCTGCGCCTCGGACACCGGCTGCGCGACGACGAACCCGAGCTGGTGGTCCGCGAGGAGCTGTGGGAGGACCCGGCGAGCTTGCAGGCCGATCGCCTGCTGGACGAGCACGAACCGGCGGTGGTCGTACTCGATCTGCGTGGGGTCGCAGCTGACGACCTGCGCTCTGTCGCACGGGAACTGGCCGGATTGAACGCGCGTCTGGATGATTATGAGAGCTATCTGGTCGTGATCGTTCCGTCGATGTGGTGCCGTGAGTTCGAGGCACGGGTGCCAGGACGCACCCGTGTGCTGCGCCAACCCCCCGTGGATGAGGTCTTTCAGCGGTACTTTCGGCGAGAAGAGGCGATTAACCGGGAGTTCCTGTCGAGGCTGGAGGCGATGTGGCCGCCGCAGATCGCAGCGATCGCCACTGCGGCCCGGGAGGCTCTGGAACGGGGTGAGGAGCTGCCCGCCGCGCTCGACCTGGCGTTGCAGCAGGAACCGGAGGAGCGGCTCGACAGGCTGCGGGCGGCGGTGCGAACCAAGCAGGACGAGCGGGATGCCGAGTGGGTCGCCATGCTGCTCGCCGTCGCGGCCTTGGAAGGAGCTCCGGCCCGCCACATCGTGCGCGCTGCCGACGAGCTGTCGAAGGCGAGCGGCGGAAGCGTTGCTCCGCAGGAGGAATCGGCGTTGCTTCGTCCGAGTCCGTTGTCGCGACTGCGGATTCTCGCACCCGAGCGCGACGATCCCTGGATCGACCTCACGACCGGGCTGTTCGCGCACCGGGGCTACGGATCGATGGTGTTGCAGTACTTCGTCCGCGAGCACGACGACCTGCGCGACGCTTTGAAGGCATGGCTCGGGCGTCTGCCGAACGAGCTGAAAGACCTGGAGCGGGAGGAACTGGAGCGGCTCGCCGATCGCACGGCGGACCTGGCGGTCAGCGGAGATCTGCAACTCGCGCTCCAGGTAGCTCGGAAGTGGGCTCAGACCGGCACGGGGACGGCATCTGGCGGTCATCGGACTTCGATGGCTCGGGAGGACCAGTACCGGAGGTCCGTGGCAGTGCGGCTGTTGACCACCATCGCCACGAATCCCTCGGGCGGCAGCGAGATCCGGAAGCGCCTCTGGGAGTGGTCGCGCGGCAACGACGCCGATCTGCTCCTGCTCACCGCGGAGGTGTGCGCGGGATTGGGGCTCCTGTTCCCCCGCAACGCGCTCACCCGCTTGAAGCACCTGGCGAACTCGGCGGAGCCGAGCGTGCGGGCGGCGGTCATCCGGGGGTTGCGGCAGATCGGCCAGGCGCACGGACTTCCACATCTGCTGCGGGCGCTGGAGGGCTGGTTCGACGAGGCAGGTCCACAGCGGATCGGGGTGATCGTCGAAGCTGTCTCGGTCGTGATCGAGGATCCGCGCCAGGGATCCGACACCGACGAGGCGATCGCATCCTTCTGGCGCCGCGCCTTGGCCGTCGTAGGCCCGAACGAGCTGCGCCCGCTCGTAGAGCAGTGGTTGCGCACGGCGTCCCTGCAGGAGTCGGACGAGCGTGACGCCAAGGTGGAATCGCTCGTGGAGGCCGCAAAGCACGACGCGCGGCTGATCGCCAGCCTCGAATGGGCCAGCAGGTTCGGTCCGCTGCAGCCGGATCTGAGTCAGTTCGGGAGTGACCCGGTGGCTTCTGTGATCGCACAGCTCTGGACGAGGTTGGACGAGGTTAACCCGATCGCGGTGGAGGAGTGATGGCCTTGCGCGAGAGCGGTTGGCCCTCGCTGCGATCCCGCCGCATCGCTGAGACCCAACGCACTCGGCTGGTCCGCGAGACTTCGCCAGAGGTGGAGGGCGCGGTGCCCCGCCGCGAGAGCTTCTCCCTGCCCAGCGCGGACGGTTCCTTCCGCTTCGCGGCCGTGATCGCGTTCACGGTCCGGTCCGGTGAGGCGGAGCCTGACGATCCGGCCGTGCTGGACCTCGCCCGCACCGGTATCGCTCGGCGAGCCGAGGCGGTCTCCACGCGATTCCGGCTGACCGAGGAGAACCGGGTGAAAGGTGAGCTGACGACGGCCCTGTGGTCGTGGGAGGCGTTGGCGGGGTGCAGCGTGCGCGGACGGTGCGTCTCGATCGACACCGATGTCGAGCTCGTCGAACAGATCGCCGAGTTCGAGAAGTGGGAGCGCCGCCGCTCCGTGCTCGCCTGGCAGGCCCGCCAGAGAAAGGAGCAGGAGGAGCGGATGAGGTCCCTGGTCGTTGACCCAATCGGCGCGACGGCCCGGTGGTTCCTGGACAACCAGGACAAACCGCGCGATGTGGTCGCGGTGGCAGGCGAGTTTCAGAAGCTGCGGTCGCTGCTCCTGCCGGAGGAGCAGGCGGACTCGCCCGGAGCTCTGGTGGACGACTTGCTCGACAACCTGAGTGAGGAGGCCCATCGTGACCACCTCATCAGGACGCTGCGGAAGTGGTTCACCCACTTCGGCCGGGACGACTTGGGTGCTCGGTTGCCTGGATCGGGAGGCTGAGGACTGGGCCATCGGCCGTGGGGGAGAATCGGGGCATGGTCGAGCCGAGCATCTGGATGCGGAAGGTCAGCGCCGATCCGGCGCACTCCTCCTGGTACGTCGAGCGGTTCCGGACGATGGCGCGGGAGGGCGCGGATCTGGCCGGGGAGGCGCGGCTGGTGGACGCCCTGGTGCCGCGCGGGGCGCGGATCCTGGACGCGGGCTGCGGGCCGGGCCGGGTCGGCGGGGCGCTGGCGGAGTCGGGGCACGAGGTGGTCGGCGTGGACGTCGATCCGGAGCTGATCGAGGCCGCCGAGCAGGACCACCCGGGGCCGACCTGGCTGGTCGGGGACCTGGCGGAGCTGGACCTGCCCGCGCGCGGGGTCGAGGCGGGTTTCGACGCGATCGTGTGCGCCGGGAACGTGATGACCTTCCTCGCGCCGAGCACTCGCGGGGAGGTGCTGCGGCGGTTGCGCGCGCACCTCGGTGACGGGGGACGGGCCGTGATCGGGTTCGGCGCGGGGCGGGACTACGACTTCACCGCGTTCCTGGCGGACGCCGCGGCGGCCGGGTTCGAGCCCGATCTGCTGCTGTCCACCTGGGACCTGCGGCCCTTCACCGAGGAATCCGGGTTCCTCGTCGCGCTGCTGCGCCCGCGCCTGGGCTGAAGCCCGCCGCCGGGCCGCCCGGCGCCCCGTCGCGTCCGCTGCGGACGATCCGCTCGCGCTCGCCTCGCGATCCAGGCGCCCGCCGGGGCGTGGCGTGTTTTCGCCTCCGGGGCTCCGGCGCGGGGTCGAACACGGCGCTGACCAGTCGCGATTCGCTCCCGAGTCGATCACCGAGATCGTCCGCGAGAGGTCTAGACCCATTGACGGTCTGGACCGGTCCACCTAGGTTCACCACCCGTCGGTAGCGGACCGGGCACGGTGTGCTGCTCCGTCCGCGTCGCGGGCCCGAGCGAGTCGCGCTCCGGACCGCCCGACGGAACCACCCGGCAACGAGGCCGGCTGGAAGAGGGGAGAACCCTGTGGCTTCTAGATCGATCAAATGGGCCGCGCTGGCGGCGGGCCTGCTCGTCCTGCCGTTCACCGGGAGCCCCGCCGCGCAGGCCGCGCCGGGCGAACTCCGCTCCGCGCCGTACTACATGCCGCTGGACAACGATCCGCAGGACATCGCCGAGGCGATCGAGGCCAGCGGGCAGAAGGACTTCGTGTTCGCCTTCGTGCTCGCGCCCGCCGAGGGCGACTGCACCCCGACCTGGGACGGCAAGGCGGACCAGGAGGTCGCGAACGACACCGCCGTGCGGGCCAAGGCCGACGCGGTGCGTGCCGCGGGCGGCGACATCTCCGTGTCCTTCGGCGGTTACAACGGCATCGACCTCGGTGCCGCCTGCGCGGACGCCGGTGCGCTGACCGAGGCCTACCAGCAGGTCATCGACGAGTACGGCCTCACCCACATCGACCTGGACGTCGAAGGCGACGACCTCGGCGACGTGGCGGGCGAGACCAAGCGCTTCGAGGCGATCAAGGCCCTGAAGGAGGCCAATCCCGACCTGCACGTGACGTTGACGCTGCCGGTGACCACCGTGGGGCTCAACGACGCAGGCAAGGCGGAGATCCAGCGCGCCAAGGACATCGGCGCCGAGATCGACCTGTTCAAGATCATGGACTTCGACTACGGCGGCCCGGGTCAGGACATGGCCAACAGCGCCATCTCGGTCGCCGAAGCCGCGCACGACCAGCTCCGCGAGCTGCACCCCGAGCTCGACGACGCGGCCGTCTACGCCCGCACCGGCGTGATCCTGATGAACGGGCACACCGATCAGCCCAGCGAACTGTTCACCCAGGACACCTTCCGCGCCCTGCTCGACTACGCGAAGCAGCACGAGATCGGCCGCTTCTCGTACTGGTCGCTGAACCGCGACCGGGTCTGCACCGAGGAGGGCGGCTGGGCCGACGGCAAGTGCAGCAGCGTCGAGCAGGAGCCGTACGAGTTCACCAAGATCGTCGCCGAGTACCAGTGACATCCCGGAGAGGCTGAGATGACTTCGCTGCCCAAGCTGTTCTCGGCGATCGCCGCCGCCGCACTGCTCCCGCTCTCCGCGACCGGCGCGAGCGCCGCTCCCGCCGCGGAGCCCGCGGAGATCAAGACTGCTCCCTACATCGACGTGATGCAGGAGGAGCCGACGCTGGCCGAGGTCGCGGAGGCGACCGGTCAGCAGACCTTCACCCTCGCCTTCGTCCTCGGCAGCGCCGCGGGCTGCACCCCGATGTGGGGTGGGGAGGCGGCGCTGGACGACGAGCGCATCATCGGCCAGATCGACGAGCTCCGCACGCAGGGCGGGGACGTCGTCGTCGCCACCGGCGGGGCGATGGGGCCGTACCTGGAGAGCGTCTGCGGCACGGCCGACGAGCTCTTCGACGCCTACGCGAAGATCCTCGACGCCACCGGGGCCAACCACCTCGACGTCGACGTCGAGGCCACCATCCCGGAGGACGTCGTCAACGAGGCCCTGGCCAAGCTGCAGGCCGAGCGCGGCACCCAGATCAGCTACACGCTGCGGGTGCAGGGCGACGACGCCGGCCTGGACCCGTACTCGTTGCAGGTCCTGGAGAGCGCGGCCGAGCACGGCGTCGACGTGCTGGTGAACCCGATGACGATGGAGTTCGGCTCCAGCAAGCCCTGGGGTGACGCGGTGATCTCCGCGGCCGAGGCCACCCTCGGCCAGATGAAGACGGTCTGGCCGGACCTCAGCGAGGCCGAGCTCAAGGCGCGGCTGGGCGTGACCCCGATGCTCGGCCGCAACTTCAACGGCAACGTGTTCACCCAGGACCACGCGCGTCAGCTCGTGGAGTGGGCCGGTGCCAACGAGATCGGCCTGCTCGGCTTCTGGTCGATCGGGCGCGACAACGGCGGGTGCCCCGGCGGCGCGGTGTCGCCCACCTGCAGCAGCATCGAGCAGGAGCCCTACGAGTTCACCAGCATCTTCCAGGAGTTCGGCGCCTGATCCGACCAAAGTCCGCTCGGAGCCCGGGGTTCCGAGAGCGACGGCCCCGCCCGCACCGGGCGGGGCCGTCCACGTACTCAGCCGACCGCGTGCCCGGCGGGCAGGCCCACGAGCCGACCGGCGCCGACGTAGGCCCGCGCGAAGCGCTCCGCCGCCGGGCCGTTCGCGGCGATCTCCCGGATCCGACGCCGGCGGTAGCGCAGCGCCGAATCCCCTCCTCCCGGCGGGATGTGCAGCAGGTGCAGGAGGTTCTCGGAGAACGCCAGCGCCCGCGCCGCTTCAGCGCGGCGCCGGTCCGCGTACCCGTCCAACGCGGCCCCGTCCCCGTCGACGTGCAGCTGGGCCAGCGCGTCCGCCAGGTCGGCGGCGTCCCCGATCGCCAGGTTCATCCCCTTCGCGCCGGAAGGGGTCAGCAAGTGCGCGGCGTCCCCGGCCAGGAAAGCCCGGCCGCAGCGGAAGTCCGCCGCGATCCCGCTGCGCATCCGGAGCACGTCGATCTCCTCGATCCGGACCACGTCCGGTCTGTCGGTGCCCAACCGCAGGTCCAGCTGCTCGCGGATCCGGGACTCCGGCCAGCGCGCGAGATCCTCGTCCGCGGGCACCTGGAGGTAGAGCCGCGCCGTGCTGCCGGCGCGCGGCATCAGTCCCGCGAAGCCCTGCTCGTGGACCGCGTAGCGGATGGCCTCGACCGGGCCGGTGAGCTCGGCGCGCACGGTGAGCCAGTCGTAGGGGTACCGGCGCCGCACGCCGTGGCGCTCGGGGAAGGCCCGCGCGACCGCGCCGCGCGTGCCGTCGCAGCCGATCACGTGCTCGCACTCGACCTCGATCCCGTCGGCGCGCACCAGGGGGCGGGGCCCGGTGAGGTCCACCTCCCGCACCGCCTGCTCGAACAGCGGGGTGCGGTCGACGGCGTCCAGGGAGCCCAGCAGGTCGCGGAGCAGGAACTGCTGCGGGTAGATCCAGTGCTGGAGACCGCCGGAACCGGCCTCGTAGTCCACCCGGAACTGCTCCCCGTCGACCACCACCTCGCACCAGCCGTGCCGGGTCGCCTCGGCGCTCATCCGGTCGGCGAGTCCCCAGCGCCGCAGGTGCTCGGCGACCCGGTGCTCCACGAGCCCCGCGCGGGCGTGGTTCTCGACGTGCCACCGGGATCGGCGTTCCAGCACGAGCGCGTCGACGCCGCGCCGGTGCAGGACGTTCGCGAGCACCAGCCCCGCCGGTCCCGCGCCGACCACGGCCACCTGGGTCCGTCGCACGCCGCTCATCGGGCACCTGCCGGGGCGACGCCGAGCTCCGCCGAGATGACGTCCGGGTGGAACAGCTCCCCGATGGCCACCGCGGGGACGTCCTCGTGCCACAGCAGGTAGGTCTTGAACGCGGCGGGCCGCCCCGGATCCTCCGGCCACGGGCGGAGCCCGACGTCGAGCACGGTGCGCCGGAAGCCGGTTCCCGCCGCGTGCAGGGCGAATCCGAGCGGCGTGCGGTCGTCGGTGAGGCACCGGTCGGCGCCGGGGACGTCGGTGCGCGCGACGACGTGGTTGACCGACAGCGCGCGCCCGTCGTCGGTGGCCAGGACGGAGCCGCGGACCAGCAGCTCGTCCCGCGCCGTCATCCGCAGCAGCGCGGCGGCTCCCGGCGGGCCCGCGGCGGCGGTCGTGCGGGAGTGCTCGGCGCGGTGCACGTGAGCGCGGCGGCCGATGCGGGATTCCAGCAGCGTGGTCGTGAGCCCGTCGCTGCTCAACAGCATTCGCGTGATCGGTGACGCGAACAGCGCCACGTCGTGCGAGACCGGTTCGTCCCGGTCGATTTCGAAGATTCTCCCGGGCGTGAGGAGAACTTTTTCGGGGCGAGATGTCCGATCCGCGGTAGCGGTGCTCGCGGTGGGGCCGGAGTTGGTTCCCGGCTGGAATCGTGACGCGCCATCAAGCGTGTATGCGCAGTTCACGGGGTTGTGCTCAGTCATTTTCCTCGTCTTCGCCGATGCGAGTCGGTGCAACCCCCCTGGAATTCGATTGAGGATGTTAGTGCAGGTTCGTCGATCTGTGATCAGGGGTATCGGCAATGTCCGTTGTGGACTTGATAATTCGTTCAAATGGGCGCCGCCGGGTGCTCCCTTCGCGTCTCGCCGTGCGCTGTTCGGATTCTTCGGCGGCGGGCGAGGAATTCGCGTGGAATTGATCTGACCTCCGTTGTCTTTCCGTGCGGGGAAGATTCTTCCGGTGCTCGCGGTGCGCACGTCGGCACCGGGCGACCGCCCCAGGAGCCGGAACCCGAACGCGCGCCGGAGCGGCACGACAAGCGGCCCCCCGTCCGGGAGAACGGGGGGCCGGGTGCGCATCGGGGCGTGATCCGCCCAGGGGTCACCGGTACCGCACGTCGGGGAACTCCGCGCGGGCGGCGGTGAACTGCCGCTGCCAGTCGTCCGGCCAGCCGAAGGCCGCCGTCGCCAGCTCCTTCAGGTCCTCCCCGGCGGCGCCGCTCGTGAAGTGGACGAACTCGCCCCAGTTCAGGTCGCGCGCGAAGTCGTCACCGCTGGTGGGGAAGTGTTCGCCCAGCAAGCCGAAGTAGCGCACCATCACCTCCGCGCCGCCGTGATCGCGCCACAGCGGGTGGAACCAGTCGCGGTACCAGTGGGTGCCGGCGCGCGGGAAGTCGTCGACGTGGTCCTCGGCCATCATCCGGTCGTGGAACTCCTGGGCCTCCGCGTCCATGCCGAGTCCGATGTAGACGTCGTGGATGTAGAACTCCATCCACTTGCTGTCGCCCCAGAGCCCGAAGGCCGGGGAGCCGTGCTTCCCGGTGGCGATGCTCTCGACGATGTGGCCCGTCTCGTGCGTGACGATCTCGTACTGCGGCGTCGTCCAGTCGTTCCCGCCGACGTCGCTGACGTTGCGGAAGTCGTGCGACTCGTCGTAGACGGTCGAGGGGTGGCCGCCGGAGTGCTTGCCCTCGTGGTGGATGGAGTACAGGCGGTCGGCGTTCATCTTGTTGCCGTCGTTGCCGTAGGTCCGCTGCGCGTACTGCCACATCGAGGTGAGGTAGGGCAGCAGCCACTCCGCGGCCGCCGGGTCGACGTCGGAGTCGAAGTAGAGCGCCACCGCGTCGTTGTGGTCGACGAGCCGCAGCTCCTCGGAGTGCTCGAACCAGTGCTCCTTCCACGTCTCGGGCGGGGGTTCCGCCGCGCGCGGCGCCGCGAGCGGAGCCGGCCGGGGAGTGCCGGAGGCGGTGGCCGACAAGACGGCCGGAACGGCCAGCGCGGAACCTGCCGCGGTCGCCAGGAATGTCCTTCGTCGCACAGCTGCACCTCGGGGAGTCGGGGGGATGCGTGCTTCCCGGCCGGATCGGGGTGCCCGGGCGGGGCCGACATCCTCCACCCGCTCGCGCGTCATCAGTTCGCCGTTGGCGACAAGTGACCACGCCCGGCGCCGCGGACGGCGCGAACGCGGCACCGAGCCCGCACCCGGATCCGGGGGCGCGGCCGGCCCGCTCGGGTTCGTCCGGGGAACGGCCGTCACGGACCCGGGAGGTGGGCGCGGCGGTTCAGGCGTTCCCGTCCGGGGTGGACGCGGTCGGCTCCTCGCCACGGGCGGGAGCCCCGACGCGGCGCGGGTCCCGACCTCCCGGGGCGGTCCGGTGCCGTTCGGCCCGGATAGCGCGCTCACCGCCGGGCCGGGCGTTGCAGCAGCATGTGCTGGGCGAGCCGGGCGAGTTCGCGGGTAGCGGGGGACAGCGTGGTGCCCTGCCTGCGCACGAGGGCCACCGTGTCGTGCAGCGGCTCCCGGAAGCCGACCGCGTGCAGGTCGGCGGGGAAGGCGGGGCTGTCGGCGACCGCCCCGGCGACGATGGTGTCGCCGACGCCCCGCTGCACCAGCGACAGGGCGGACTCCACGTGCTCGACCTCGATCAGCGGTTCCAGC
Source organism: Saccharopolyspora antibiotica (assembly GCF_047200635.1). Classification (NCBI taxonomy): domain Bacteria; kingdom Bacillati; phylum Actinomycetota; class Actinomycetes; order Pseudonocardiales; family Pseudonocardiaceae; genus Saccharopolyspora; species Saccharopolyspora antibiotica. The sequence continues at coordinate 217,054 of NZ_JBJZOI010000002.1, forward strand.
TTGACCCCGGCGAGCTGGGCGCGGTCGGCGAGCTGGCGGCGAGTCGGGTCCGACCAGCCGTAGTGCGCGTCGTAGAGGATCAGCCGGGAGCGCGCGAGGTCCTCGACGCGCACCGGCTCCGCCGCGCGGTCCGGATCCGAGGTCGCGAAGCGGACCTCGTCCCGCAGCAGCGGGGTCACCTCCAGGCCCTCGTCGTCGATGGGCAGCACCACCAGCCCGGCCTCCACGGTCCCGGCCGCGACCGCGGCGGCCACCTCCACCGAGTTCAGCCCGATCAACCGGATCCGCACGTCCGGGTAATCGTCGTGGAAGCGCTGCGCCAGGTCGGACAGCAGGTAGTAGCCGGCGTTGCGCAGCAGCCCGAAGGTCGCGACGCCGCCGCTCAGCGAGCGCACCGAGCGCAGCGCCTGCGCGCCCTCGTCGGCGGCGACGACGGCCCGTTCGGCGTGCGGCAGCAGCGCCTCCCCGGCCGCCGTGAGCACCAGCCGCCGCGCGCCCCGGGTGAACAGCCGGGCGGCGTGCTCGTCCTCCAGCTTGCGGATCAGCTCGGACACCGAGGCCTGGGCGATCCCCATCTCCGCGGCGGCCGTGGTGAACGACCCGGTCCGGGCGGCGAGGAGGAAGGCCCGCAACTGCTTCAAAGTCACAGGGAAACCCTATGCCACGTGCAGGTTTCTCTCACCTTGTCCTGTGGTTCGGTGGTTCGTAGGGTCGCGCCATGCGCTTCGCACCGTCCCTGCTCGGGACCCTCGGCGGCTCGTACCGCATCTTGAAAGAACCCGACCACGACGGTCCGGCGGCCCAGCGCGACCCGGCGGTGGTGCAGCGGGTGTCGGACATGCTCGCGACGATCGAACGCGACGGCCTCGACGCCGTGCTGCGCTACGCCCGCGAGCTCGACGGCTGGAGCGGCGGATCCGTCCAGCTCGACGCGGCGGCCCTCGCGCGCAGCGGTGACCAGCTCACCCCCGCGCACCGGGAGGCGCTGGAGCTCGGCGCCGAGCGGACCGCCGCCTTCGCCCGCGCCCAGCGGGAACGCCTGACCGACTTCGAGGTCGAACTCGCCCCCGGCCTGATCACCGGGCACCGCTACGTGCCGGTGCGCCGGGTCGGCGCCTACCTGCCCGCCGGGCGCTTCCCGCTCACCGCCGGCGCGTTCATGACCGTCGGCGTGCCGAAGGTCGCGGGTGTGGACACCGTGCTGGCCTGCCTGCCCCCGCGTCCCGACGGCACCGCCGACCCGGCCGTGCTCTACGCCGCGCACGTGTCCGGGGCCGACCGGGTCCACGTGCTCGGGGGAGTGCAGGCGCTGGCCGCGATGGCGTTCGGGCTGCTGGACGAGCCGCCGGTGGACGTGCTCGTCGGCGCGGGCAACGCCTACGTCGCCGAGGCGAAGCGGCAGCTGTTCGGCACCGTCGGCATCGACCTGCTCGCCGGACCCTCCGAGGTCGCCGTGCTCGCCGACGAGACGGCCGATCCGGAGCTCGTCGCCGCCGACCTGCTGGGCCAGGCCGAGCACGGGGTGAACTCCCCGGCCGCGCTGGTCACCACCTCGGAACAGCTCGGGCTCGCCGTGATCGCCGAGGTCGAGCGGCAGCTGGAGACGTTGGAGACCCGGGAGATCGCCGGTCCCGCCTGGCGCGACCACGGCTCGGTGACCTGGGCCGCCGACGCGGCGACCGCCGTCGCGCTGGTCGACGACCTCGCCCCCGAACACCTCGAAGTGATCACCGCCGACGACGACCACTACCACCGCGAGCTGCGGAACTACGGGTCGATCTTCCTCGGCCCGTGGAGCACCGTCGCCTACTCGGACAAGGGGATGGCCGGCACCAACCACGTGCTGCCCACGGCGGGCGGCGCCAAGCACAGCGCGGGACTCTCCGTGTCGCGGTTCCTGAAGCCGCTGACCTACCAGCGGGTCGCCGAGGCCGCCACGCCGTTGCTGGCCGACGCGGTCGACGTGATCTCCGACTACGAGCGGATGGCCGCGCACCGGGCCACCGCCACCCTCCGCACCGAGCGCCACCAGAAGGGAGCCCGCTAGATGAGCGGCAAGGCCGACGAGAAGGAGCAGCAGGCGGCAGCACCGCGGCGGGGAGGTTCCCCGGAGGGCACGATGCACCCGCCCGCGCGCCGGATGCCCGCCGACCACTCCATCCGCGTCGACTCCGGGCACGGGGCCGACGAACCGCAGCGGGTGCCGGGGGAGCGCAGGCAGCCGATGCGCGGCTTCGAGGACACCTACACCGACATCGTCGACTACATCGTGCGGATCACCCACCGCATCTGGGAGGACCAGGACGTCGGTTACATCTACGACACCTACAGCCCCGGGTGCCGGCTGCACGGCGACAGCGGTTACACCTACGGCGTGGAGCAGCTCGTCGACGGCACCATGCAGTCCATCAACGCCTTCCCGGACTGCCGCCACTACGCCGACGACGTGATCTGGGCGGGCGACGAGGACCAGGGCTTCGTCACCTCGCACCGGGCGATCAACGTCGGCCACCACACCGGGCCGTGGCGCTGGGGCCCGCCCACCGGGCGCAAGCTCGACACCTGGGTGATGGCGAACTGCGTGGTGCGGGACAACGAGATCTACGAGGAGTGGGTCCTCTACAACACCGCGGCCAAGCTCCAGCAGCTCGGCGTCGACGTCATCGAGGCGGCCCGCACCTTCGGCAACGAGGGCGGCATCGCACCGCTGACCGCCCGGCAGTTCAGCGAGCCGCAGCGCCTCGTCGGCGGCCGCAAGCCCGAGGCGATGGAGCTGCCCACCGGGGAGTTCGACGTGGAGCGGACCGTGCGGGCGCTGTTCCACAACGTCTACAACCGCCGCGACCTGAGCATGTTCGACCGGGTCTACGCGGAGGCGGTGCGCTGGCACGGCACCACGAACCGCTCCGGCAGCAACCGCTCCGACGTCCGGGGCATGGCCCGCGCCCTGCTGGCCACCTTCCCCGACCTCGGCGTCGCCGTGGACGAGGTGTACTGGATGGGCAACGAGGCCGACGGCTTCAGCGTCTCGGTCCGCTGGTCCGGCGTCGGCACCCACCGCGGGTACGGCCTCTACGGGTCCCCGACGGGGCGGCGCGCGCAGCTGTGGGGGATGTCCCAGCTGTACTTCTCGGGCGGGCGCATCGTCGAGGAGTGGTCCCTGTTCAACGAGTTCGACGTCCTCGCCCAGCTGTTCGCCGACGAACCCCCGGCGCAGCTCGGATGAGCCGGGAGCGATCGTGACGGGTGTGCTCTGCGCCCAGCTGGCCCCGCGCGTGGCCGACCTGCCGCACAACCGCGAGTTGTCGGTGTCGGCCGTGCGCGGGGCCGCCGCGCGCGGGGCCGGGGTCGTGGTGCTGCCGGAGCTCGTGACCTCCGGGTACCGGCTGGCGTCCGCGGCGGAGGCCGCGTCGGTGGCGATCGGCCGGGACGATCCGCTGTTCGCCGAGTGGGGGCGCGCGGCGCCGGAGTCCGTGGTGGTGGGCGGGTTCTGCGAACGGGGCGCGGACGGGCTGCTGCACAACAGCGCGGCGGTCGTGGATCGCGGCGAGCTCGTCGCGGTCTACCGCAAGACCCACCTGTGGGACGAGGAGAAATCGCTGTTCACCCCCGGCTCGGCGCCGCCGCCGGTGCTGGACACCAGCCGGGGCCGGATCGGCGTGCTGATCTGCTACGACCTGGAGTTCCCCGAGCTGACGCGGAAGCTGGCGCTGGAGGGCGCGGAGCTGCTGGCGGTGCCGACGAACTGGCCGCTGGTCCCGCGACCCGAGGGAGAGCGGCCGCCCGAGGTGGTCATCGCGATGGCCGCTGCCCGGGTGAACCGCGTCGCCATCGCCTGCTGCGACCGGAGCGGGGAGGAGCGCGGCACCCGTTGGACCGAGGGCTCCGCCATCATCGACCGGGAGGGCTGGGTGCGGGCCGTGGCGGACGGGTCGGGCACCGCCACCGCCGAGCTGGACCTCGCCGCCTCCCGCGACAAGCGGCTCACCGACCGCGCCGACGTCTTCACCGACCGCCGCCCCGACCTCTACTGATCCGCCGGAGGCGGGCGATCGGAGTGACCCGGTCGCGCGGCGTTCCGGCCCACGCCGGCTGACGCGCCCGAAACCTCTCGTCACTGCGAACGCGATCGTGCACCGCGCGCTGATGAGGCCGACGCCGGCCGGGACGGAGCGCGGTCCGTCCCGGCCGGGTCTCACCCCGGCACCTCTCCGGGGACGGTGGGGAGGGCCGTCCGCGCAGGAGGTGCCAGGCCCGGCCGGGTCCCGCGCACTGGGGGCGCACGGGAGGTGCGCGGGAGCCCGGCCGAGCTCCCAGCCCGCGCCTGGTCGGGGACCGGCGTCGCGGGCGGGGTCTGGGAAGTCGTGGTCAGCCGCTCGTCACGGACCGGTGCTCGCGTCGCGCGCGGCCGTCCGGGAGTCCTGCTCCGCGCGGAGAATTCCGTTGCAGGCGGCGCAGGTCGGGGCCGTGCACCAGTCCGTTTCGGACAGTTCCCGGACCAGCGCGCAGGTCGCTCCGCACACCGAGACGTCCTCGGCCTGGCCGTCGTAGCGCCTGCTCCGGAACGCGTGGCGCACGCCATCACCAGCCGGGCGCCAGAAGCGCCACCCCGAAGAACCCGCCGACGTGCTCATGCGGCGACCGGCCCGACGCCCAGGCACGCCAAACCCGGTCGCGCCCGGTGCCGACCCCGTCGCGGCGCCGGGGAGTCGGGGTCCGCCGTCGGCCACGCGACCGGTTCCGGAAGCACCCCCGCCGCCACGATCCCGTCCGCGGGCCCGACCGGTCCGGGTGGGCGGGCGAACAGCCCCGCCGCGCGCGGCACCGCCACCTGCGCCCGCCGGACGCACACCGGACACACCTCCCGGTCCGCGACCCCCTGCGGGCACACCATCCGCCGGAGGAACACCGGCCCGTACACCCAGGCCCCGCACAGCGAGGGCAACGCGCCACCACCGGCTCGGCGCACCGCGTGCCATCGCGTGTCCACCGGACCCCACGAAGCGGCCCACACCCGCACCACCATCACCGATCACCTCCCGACGACGTAGCAGGACCCCACGCCGACGTCGGCCGGTAGACATCTTTTCGAGCTGCCATGAACCCTCCTCTGGTGCCAGGTGACGGAATGTTGGCACCATTGGCACCAAGGCTGCAATGCCCGGGATGGGGGACGCTTGAGCCTGGCCGCGCCTCTTCTATGCTTGGTGCATGGCTGGCACCAGCGGCACGCCGAAGGCGAAGGCTCTCGGCTCACGACTACGTGACGCGCGCAAAGCTTCGGGCTTCACCGTTCGCGGCCTCGCTGATCGCCTCGGGTTGTCGCACAGCGCGATATCGCGATGGGAAACAGGTGCGCGTTCACCGCAGCCGGAGGACGTGGCGTCGATTCTTGCCGCTACCGGCGTAAGCGGTGCGGAACGTTCCGAGTTGCTGGAGATGGCGCGTGGTACGGATGCCCCTCAGTGGTTGTCCGTCCACAGTGGTGATAGAGAACGGCAACTGGCGGCCTTGCTGGATTTCGAGCGCACGGCGACTCGCATCACGGACGTGGCTCCGTTGTTGATTCCCGGTCTGCTTCAGACGTCGGACTACGCGCGCGCAATCATGGTTGCTGCCAGCGTGCCACCTGCCGAGATCGAGACTCGCGTTCTGGTGCGAGTCGGCCGCCGCGAAGCGTTGACGCGCCGAAACCCTGCTAGCCTGCTCGCCCTGATCGGCGAAGCTGCGATCCGCCAGCGGATCGGTGGTGAACAAGTTGTTGCCGACCAGCTTCGCCATCTCCTGGAGTTCGGTGCCAAGTCGAACGTAACCATCCAGGTGATCCCCGCGTCGTCCGGGTGGTCCCCAGCGCTGGAGGGGCCGTTCCTCTTGATCGACCTGCCGAACGAGCGGCCCATCGTTCACTTGGAGAATCGCAGGTCGGCCCTGTTCTTTCACGAAGTCGAAGACGTAGACGCCTATGTCAGCGCTGTGGAAACAGTGCGGCGAGCGGCGATGAGCCCGAAGCAGTCGATGCGCCTCATTCAGGATGTAATCGGGGAGATGGAGAAGGCTACATGAGCAGCATTTCTGGCCCTTGCGGGTGGCGCACATCGAGCTACAGCAGTGCCCAGACGAACTGCGTCGAAGTGGGTCGAGCCGCTGGCCGCGCCGCTGTCCGGGACAGCAAGGATCGGGCCGCCGGTTACTTCGTCGCGGACGTCGCTCGATGGTCCGCGTTCGTCGATGCGCTGAAGGCGGGGCGCTTCGACCGTTGACGGCGAGCATCGGTGGTCTCCGCTCCCGGCGAGCGGTCTCCTAGCATCGCGGGCGCGTACTGCTAAGGAGCGGCACATGAGCACACCACCAGAGTGGCGGAAGCCGAGCCGCAGCGGTCAGGCGAACAACTGGTGGAGGTGGCTACCAACGTGCCTGGTAGCGCCTTGGTGCGGGACAGCAAGCTCGGCGATGCCTCGCCGGTGCTGGAGACGACTCCCACGGCGATGGTCGCTTTCCTGTCGGCGATCCGGTCGGGTCGCTTCGACGGCTAGCAGGACGACGCGAAACCCCGGAAAGCTCATTGCTCTCCGGGGTTTCGCGCGTTCGCGACCTCACAGTTCGCGGAAGGTGTTCAGGAGGATGTGGGCGAGGTTGTAGACGACGAAGTCGGCGTCCTCGGCCGCGCCCGCCTCGGCGCTGGAGACGATGCTCATCACCGCCGTCCCCGCCTCCCGGGCCTGCCGGTGCACCTCGGCCTTCGCCCGGTGCACGGCCTCGTCCCCGGGCGGCACGCCGAGCGAGACCGCGAGATCGGCCGGGCCGACCCACACCCCGTCGATCCCGTCCACCGCCGCGATCGCGGCCGCGTTCGCCACGCCCTCGGCGGTCTCCACCATCGCGAACACCAGCACGTCCTCGGCCGCGCGCAGGTGCTCGGACGCCGAGACCGCGCCGTAGCGCCCGGCGCGGCTGTAGGTGGCGAACCCGCGCTCCCCGCGCGGCGGGTAGTGCGCCGAGCGCACCACCTCCGCGGCCTCCCGCGCCGACTCCACGTGCGGCACGACGACTCCCTCTGCGCCCAGGTCCAGGACCCGCAGCACCTGGTTCGGGTCCGCGCGCCCGACGCGCACCAGCACCGGCACGTCGTGCGCCCGCGCGAGCGCGAGGTGCTGCTGGAGCGGGACCAGGTCGTCGGGCCCGTGCTCGCAGTCGACGAGCACGTAGTCCAGCCCGGCGATCCCGGACAGCTCCACCAGCATCTCGGCGGGCAACCGCAGGATGCCGCCGCGCAGCCGGGCCCCCGAACGCAGCTTCTCCTTCAGCTTCACCGGCCCACCATCCCCGCCGACAGGTCCACGTCGGCGGCGCACAGACCCGGCATCCGCAGCATCGCCACCAGCGCCGCGCCCACCTCCTCCTCGGTGACCATGCGGCCCAGCGCCGCGCGCGAGACGAACTCCGCCTCGGCCCGCTCGACGGTGCTCCCGGTGCGCTCGGCCTCCAGCCGGAAGTTCCGCGCCATCCGGGGCCCCTCGACCGGGCCCGGCGACAACGAGTTCACCGCGACGCCGAGCGGACCGACCTCGGCCGCCAAGGTGGTGGTCAGCCCCAGGACCGCCATCTTCGACGCGCAGTACGGCGTGCGGCGGGCCAGCGGCCGCTTTCCCGAGACCGAGGCGATGTTGACCACGTCCCCGGTGCCGCGCTCGGTCATGCCGGGCAGGAACGCGCGGCACACCAGGTAGGTGCCGCGCACGTTGGCGGCGAAGACCTCGTCCCACTCGTCCGGCTCGATCTTGGTCAGCGGGGCCACCGGACCGGCGATCCCGGCGTTGTTCACCAGGATCGAGACCTCCTCGTCGGCGAGTTCCCCCGCCAGCGCCGCCACCGACGCCGGGTCGGCGACGTCGCAGGTCGCCACCCGGCCCTCGACGTCCAGCCCCGCCACCGTCTCCTCCAGCGAGGCCCGGGTGCGGCCCACCGCGATCACGCGGGCGCCCTCGGCGGACAGCGCGCGGCACATCGCCCGGCCGAGCCCGTTGCCGCCGCCCGTGACCAGCGCGGTGCGGCCCGCGAGCTCAGGCGCGGGCATGGTCGGTCCACTCCAGGTTGGCGTCGCCGAACTTCGCGGCGCGCACGTCGCCGGAGCGCGCGTGGCCCTCGAACAGCTCGACCCGGGCCGCCCGCCCGCACACCTCGCCGAGCGCCGCGCTCGACGCCGGATCGGTCACCTCCTGGTAGGTCACCGTCTTCAGGTACTTCCCGACCCAGAGCCCGCCGGTGTAGCGCGCGGCGCCCTTGGTGGGCAGCACGTGGTTGGTGCCGATGACCTTGTCCCCGTAGGACACGCAGGTGCCCTCGCCGAGGAACAGCGCGCCGTAGTTGCGCATCCGCTCCAGCGCGCGCCTCGGCTCCTCGGTCAGCACCTCGACGTGCTCGCTGGCGTAGGTGTCGGCCAGCGCGAAGGCCTCGTCCACCGAGTCGACCACGACCACCTCGCCGTGATCGCGCCAGGCGGGGCCGGCGAAGTCCGCCGTGGGCATCCCCGGCAGCAGCTCCTCGACGTGGCGGATCACCTCGTCCGCCAGCTCCCGGGAGGTCGTGATCAGCACGGCAGGGGAGTCGGGGCCGTGCTCGGCCTGCGAGAGCAGGTCCACGGCCACCACGAACGGATCGGCGTGCTCGTCGGCGATGACCAGGATCTCGGTCGGCCCGGCGAACAGGTCGATGCCCACCTCGCCGAACAGCTGCCGCTTCGCCTCGGCGACGTAGGCGTTGCCCGGCCCCGCCAGCAGGTTCACCGGGCTCACCGACTCGGTCCCGGCGGCCATCGCGGCGACCGCCTGCACGCCGCCGAGCAGGTGGATCTCGTCGGCACCCGCCAGGTGCATCGCGGCGACCGTCGCTGCCGGGACCTCGCCCCGGATGGGCGGGGTGGCCGCGACGACGCGCGGCACCCCGGCGACCTTCGCGGTCACGATCGTCATGTGCGCGGAGGCGGTGAGCGGGTAGCGCCCGCCCGGCACGTACGCGCCGACCGCGTCGATCGGCACGTGCCGGTGGCCGAGGCGCACCCCCGGCAGCGTCTCCACCTCGACGTCGTGCAGCGAGTCGCGCTGGTGCTGGGCGAAGGTCCGCACCTGCTCCTGCACGAAGCGGATGTCCTCGATCACCTGCTCGGGCACGCTCGCGACGATCCGCTCGACCTCCTCCGGGGCGAGCCGGAACGACTCCGGGCTCCAGCCGTCGAAGCGCTCCGAGCACTCCCGCACGGCCGCGTCCCCACGGGTGCGCACGTCCTCGATGATCGAGCGGACCCGCTCGCGCAGCTCGGAGTCGTCGGTGGCGGTCGGCTTCGGCACGGGTTGCTTCACCACGTCGGGCAAGGTCGGTCTCCTAGGTAGCAGGGGGGCACCGGCGGAACAGCCGGTTCAGCAGTTCGGCGGTGGCGACGGGCGATTCCAGCGGCAGCAGGTGCCCCGCGCCCGGAACCACGTGCAGTTCTGAGCCGGGCAGCAGCCCGGCGATCTCGCGGTGGAACTCCGGCGGGCACAGCGCGTCCTCGGCGCCGGAGGCCACCAGCGCCGGGGCGGTGATCCCGCGCAGGGACTCGCGGGCGTCGATCCGGGTGTGCTGCGCGGCGAGCTGGGCGAGGAACCGGCGCGACCCGATCCGCTCGGCCATTCCCCGGAACTCCCCGGCCAGCTCGGCCGGGGGATCGGCGCGGGCGTACATCGTGGGCAGGACGTCGTCGACGACCGCCGCGAAGTCGCCCGCCCTGGTGCGGCGGGCCATCCGCCGCCAGCTCTCGTGCTGCTCGGCGCGCGGCGCGGCGACGTTCGTGTCCAGCGCGGCGAACCCGGCGATCCGCTCCGGAGCCAGCCGGGCCACCTCGAACCCCACGATCGCGCCCAGGCTCAGGCCGACCAGCACGAACGGACCGTCCGCGGCGGCCAGCACCTGCTCGGCCATGCCGGTGATGCTCGGTGCGCTGAGCTCCGGGTGCACCGCCGGCAGCGCCAGCTCGGGCTCGACGTGCGCCCACAACCCGGAATCGCAGAGCATCCCGGGCAGCAGCACCGCCCGCTCAGCCACGGGAGCGCGGCACGAGCGCGTACGGCGCCACGTAGCCGTTGTGGTCGATCGAGTACCCGGCGTCGGCGGCGGCCTTGACGACCTCCTCGTCCCAGTCCAGCCGAACCCGGCCGTCCCCGGAACCGATCACCACGAGCTTGCCGGTGTCCTCGCCGACGTTGCGGATGCTGCGCCAGGCGCCGGGCGGCACCGACAGCAGGTCCCACTCGCCGAGCTCCACGGTCACCGGGTCGTGGTCGTTGAGCACGACCTCCCACCGGCCCTCCTTGACCATCAGCGTCTGGGTGCCCTCGACGCGGTGGCCGAGCATCCCGGCGCCCGGCTCCGCCCGCAGCCAGGCGATGTTGTGCCCGTGCGGGTTGAAGATCCGCGGTTCCTGCTCCAGGTCCTCCGTCATGCCGAACCCGACGACGAGGGCGAGTTCGGCGCCGCCGCCGCTGACGGCCGAGTCCAGGAACGGTGCCGCGGACCACTCCAGGTCGTCCTGGGTCACCACGCGCCGCCGCATCTTCTCGGCGGAGAACGAGCGCAACCGCGCGAGGTCCGCCTCGCCCATCGGGCGCACCAGCTCGACGTCCTCCGGCGGCTGCTCCCCGGCCTCGGTGTCGACGAGCCTGCCGTCCTCGGTCAGGTGCAACCCGTAGCGCGCCGCGTCCCGCAGCACCGTGGGGCCCCAGATGATGCCGCCGGTGTCGTCGTGGCCGAGGGCGGTGAACAACCACCCGTCGTCCGGTCCGATGTTGGTGAAGCCGCGGAAGATCCAGGTGGGGATCGAGGCGATGTCGCCCTCCCGAAGCACGAGCTCGCCTTCCTCGCCCTCGGCTCCCCAGCGCAGCAGGTACTCCCCGCGGAAGCAGAGGAAGACCTCGGCGGTGAAGTGCAGGTGCAGGTTGTTGGTGATGCCGTGCGGCATCGCGGCCGCGCCGATGTTGTACCCGTGCGGCTCGCGGAGGTTGACGACCTGCTGGGAGTTCTGCGACACCCCCGGCCCGATCATCGCGTAGTTCTCCTTGCCCTCCGACCCGGGCGTGCGGCAGTCGATGAACGCCTGATCGCACGACACGAAGTCGCTCCGACGCACGGTCCTGCGCGCGAGTTCCGCCTCGTCCACCCGTACCGGTTGCTGCATCCCTGCACCTCACAATCGATGACTACGTATGCATTACAGCACCGGGAACGGGGGTGGTCAATGGCGGCGGAGCTCCCGTTTCGCCGGAACCGCCCTGATGCCCGGGTGCGAGTCCGATTAGAATCCGTATTCAGGGAGGATGGATGTCGATCACGAGTCATGACGTCGCCAGGTTCGCGGGGGTGTCCCAGGCGACGGTCTCGCGCGCCCTGCGCGGTGACCCGCGCGTCTCGGCGGCGACGCAGGACCGCGTCCGCCGGGCGGCCGATGCGCTCAACTACGTGCCGAGCGAGGCCGGGCGGAGCCTGTCCACGCACACCACGCGGCGGGTCGGCGTGCTGGTCAGCGACCTGGCCAACCCGTTCTACCCCTACCTGATCGGGCCGCTGCACGACGAGCTGGAGCAGCACGGTTACCGGATGATGCTGCTGACCGAGCGCTCCGACACCGCCCTGGCCACCGAGGGTCTGCTCGACCACTCCATCGACGGTGCCGTGCTCACCACCGCCACCAGCGGCTCCGCCCTGCCCGAGGCGCTGCGGCGCAAGCAGGTCCCGTTCGTCTTCCTCAACCGCGTGGACGGTCGGGACGGTGCTGACGCGGCCGTGGTGGACAACCAGCTCGGCGGCCGGATCGCCGCCACCGAGCTCGTGGAGCTCGGCCACCGCAAGATCGCCCTGCTGGGCGGTTCGCCCGACACCAGCTCCGGGCGCGACCGCGAGCAGGGCTTCGTCGCCGGGCTCGCCGACGCCGGCGTCGCGCTGCCCGCGAGCCGGATCCGCCGCGGGCCCTACGACTTCGACACCGGCTACCGGGGGCTCGCGGAACTGCTGGACGCCGACGCCGACGTGACCGCGGTGTTCTGCGGCAACGACGTGGTGGCGATCGGCGCCTACAACGCGGCGCTGCGCGAGGGCCTGCGGGTGCCCGACGACCTGACGCTGGTCGGCTTCGACGACCTGCCGATGGCCTCCTGGGAGGCGTTCTCGCTGACCACCCTGCGGTACGACCTGCCGGAGATGGCTCGCGCCGCGGCCCGCCTGCTCGTCGAGCGGCTCACCGGGAAGGCCACCGGGCCCGCTCGCCAGGTGGCCTTCGAGCCGGAGCTGGTGCGCCGGGGCACCCACGCGCCGCCCGCGCTGCGCCGCGCGTGGCGGATGTGATCGCGCCGGAGCGCGACCACATCCGCGCGGTCGGTCAGGCGAACTTGTTCGCCCCGAGTTCGCTGCGGTAGGTCTCCTTCATGAAGACCGTGATCACGATCAGCGCCAGCACCGCCGCGGCGGCCAGGTAGGCCCACACCGCGTAGATCGAACCGAACTGGCTCACCAGCAGCGCCGCGACGAACGGCGTGATGCCCATGAACACCGAGAACGAGCTGTTGTAGGCGATCGCGCTGGCGCTGAACCGGGTGCGCGTCGCGAACAGCTCCGCCGAGCAGGTCGTCACGATCCCGGTCAGGAAGAACTCCGGGATGATGTAGACGAGCTGGCTGCCCACCGCCGCGGCGAAGGTCCCCTGGTTGCCGATCGCGAACGCCAGCGGGACCAGCACGATGCAGGCCACCGCGCCGGTGATGAGCATCGGCTTGCGGCCGATCCGGTCCGAGAGCTTCCCGGCCAGCGGCAGCAGCGGCATCAGCACCGCGACCGAGATCAGGTTGGACAGCAGCGCCTGCGAACGGCTCAGCCCGAGCTCGCTGGTGAGGTACTCGGGGTAGTAGGTCACCCAGGTGTAGGACAGGATCGCCAGCATGATCGAGGCGCCGCAGAACACCAGGATCGGGCGCCACTGCTCGCGCAGCGCCTCGCGGACCGGCGCCTTGACGACCTTGGTCCCGCCCTCGGTCTCGCGCATGAACTCCGGGGTCTCCTCGATGCGGCTGCGCAGCCACAGGCCCACCAGCGACAGCGGCAGCACCGCGAGGAACGGGATCCGCCAGCCCCAGGACTCCAGGGTCGGCTGCTCGAACACGCTGCTGACCAGCGCCGCGACCCCCGCGCCGCCGAGGATGCCGAGGAAGCAGCTGTTCGAGGCGTAGGAGGTGTAGTAGGCCCGCTGGTGCGGCTTCGCCCACTCCACGATGAACGCCACCGCGCCCACGTACTCGCCGCCGGAGATCATCCCCTGGAAGGTGCGGATCACGACCAGCAGGAGCGGGGCAAGGAAGCCGACCTGCTGGTAGGTGGGCAGCGCGCCGATCAGCGCGGTGGACACCCCCATCAGGATGATCGTCCACAGCAGGGCCTTCTTCCGCCCGACGCGGTCGCCCCAGCGGCCGACGAGCGTGCCGCCGAGCGGGCGGAACACGCAGGCGACCGCGAGGACCGCGTAGGTGCTCATCACCGCCGCGGCGCTGTTGCCACCGGGGAAGAAGGACGAGGCCAGCATCGGGGCCATGTAGCCGTAGAGCCCGTAGTCGAACTGCTCGACGAAGTTCCCGACGCCGCCGGCGTAGACCGCGCGGCGGATCTTCTTCTTCGTCTGGTCCGGTGCCGCCGCGGTGGTGGGAGCGGGTGCTCCGGGCGTTCCGATGGCCATGGGCATCTCCAGTGGTCGCGACCCGCGTCGCATTGTGCATACGTATGAAGGTCGTCGGAGGCTAAGCGCTCGTGCCGAGGGGAGTCAAGGATCGCCGGGCGCGGGCGGCCCCGGCGGCCACCCGCGCCCCGGCGGTCATCCGCGCAGGTCGAGGACGGCGTAGCCGAACCCGGGCACCGTGAGGGAATCGCCCTCCACGCGCACCCCGCTGTCCTCGACGGGCTTGGCGCCCGCCAGCCGGTCATCGTCCACCGCGGTGGTGGCGGGATCGCGGCGGGGGTTGACGGTGACCAGGAAGCGGTCCCCGCGCAGGTAGGTCAGCGGGTACCCGTCGCTGAACACCCGGACCTCGGCATCCGTGCCCAGCTCGGGGTGCTGGCGGCGCAGCGCCAGCAGCCTGCGCACCAGGTGCAGCAGCGAACCGGGGTCCTGCCGCTGCCGTTCGACCGTCGGCCGGCCGGGGTCCGGGTCGATCGGGATGTAGAGCTGGTCGGAGGGGGCCGAGGAGAACCCGGCGTTCGGGCCGTCGTCCCACTGCATCGGCGTGCGGTTGCGCTGGCGCCCCGCGCTGCCCTCCACGTCGGGCAGCCCTTCGAGCATCCGCATCCCGATCTCCTCGCCGTAGTACAGCGCGGGCACGATCGGCCAGGTCAGCAGGAACGCGAACGCCGCCGGGATCTCCTCCGGCGTGCGCACCCCGTCGTTGAGCCTGTTCGCGCTGTCGTGATTGGCGGTCGGCAGCATGATCCGGCCGGTGCCGATCCGCTCGGTGGCCAGGGTCCAAGCGTCGACGAAGATCTTCGCGGTGCCGGTGCCCTCGGCGCCGAAGAACGGGTTCTCGTGCCACAGCGACTTCCAGGGCGCGCCGTCGCCGGGGCCGTTGACGGGCAGGTAGAAGTCGGCGTCGAACCCGGCGGGCACGGAGACCTCCGGGTCGCCCCACTCGGAGATGAGCACCGCGTCGGGGTGCGCGCGGGCCACCCGCTCGCGGAGCTCGCCCCACAGCCGTCCGGTCTCGACCCAGCCCGGGTCGTCCTTGACGAGCGTGGCCGCCAGGTCGCAGCGGAACCCGGCGATCCCCAGGCGCAGCCAGTGGTCCAGGATCTCGAAGATCGCGTCCCGGTTCCGGCGCGGCCCCTCGGCGTCGACGGGCTGGCGCCACGGCTCGGCCGGGTCCATCCGCGCGTAGCCGTAGTTGATCGCGGGCTGGGTGTCGTAGTAGTTCTTCAGGAACGCCCCGGGCCGGGGGCCGGGTGAGGCGACGAAGTCCTCCGGCAGCGAGCCGTCCTCCGGCAGCTGATCGGGCGTCGCCCAGACGTAGCGATGATCGCCGTCGTCCCGCAGCGAGCCGAGGAACCAGGGGTGCTGGTCGGAGGTGTGCCCGGCGACGAGGTCGAACAGCACCCGGATGCCCCGGCGGCGCGCTTCGTCGACCAGCCGCACCACGTCGTCCTCGGTGCCGTGGCGCGGGTGCACGCCGGTGTGGTCGGTGATGTCGTACCCGGCGTCGGTGAGCGGCGACGGGAAGACGGGGTTCACCCAGATCGCGCCGACGCCCAGCCACTGCAGGTGGTCGAGGCGGTCCACGATGCCGCGCAGGTCGCCGACGCCGCTCCCGTCGGAGTCGGCGAAGCTCTGCGGGTAGAGCTGGTAGAGCACGGTGTCGGCCAGCCACGAGGGCCTTCCGGGCCGGGGCGCCGCGGCCCCCGCTGCCGAGGGGGCGAGCGCTGCTCCCGCCAGCGCCGCACCGGTGCCCAGCACGAAGGATCGCCTGGTGATCGCCATTGTCCCGCCTTTGCGGTTGACTACGTATGCAAGCGGTCAACCTACGCCCGGGCGGGGTTCGCGGGGAACGCCTGCGGCGCATTTCCGCCTGCCCCGGCGGGGCGAACGGCCCGGTCCTCGGTCTCGTCGGTCGGGTCGTTCGCCCCGGGGCGGGCGGTCAGGCGGGGATGGTGCAGCGGAGCATGCCGTCGTCATCGACGCGGGCGTCCGGGCTCGCCCGGAGCGTGCGCAGCGTTTCCGCGTCGACCTGGTGGAACCCGAGGAATTCCAGCCGGGCGCCGGCGGCCCGGTAGGCGGCCGCCCAGCCGTGCTGCTCATCGCAGGTCACGTGGTAGGTGATTGCGGGTGCTGCCACTGCGGTCACGAGGTGGACTCCAGTTCCTGTTCGGGGAGTAGCGGACGATCACCGATGGTATTCGGAGCAATGTCAATGCTCCATTCGGGGTAAGAGTGACTGCTGGGGTCGCTGGCCAACCGGGTTCGCCGCCCGGTCGGGGTCCGAGAGGTGCCCGTGCGGGGCCCCGTCGGAGGGCTCGGCCGCGCGGGAGCGCCGCTCGCGGCGACGCCGGAGACCGCTCCGGAGGTCGCGGCCTCGGTTCGCGGTCGCGCCGTCCGAGACCCGGGTGCCCCAGGACGTGCGCGTCGAGCGCTCCCCGGGGTTCCGCCCGCTGCTCGTCCCGGTACCGGCCCCTCCGAGGCCCGTCGCGTCGCCGGTCGCCGAGCGCGCCGCGTGGAGGTGGACCGCCGCGGATCTGGTGCCACCGCAACGGAATCGGTGTCGACGCCCGATGCGGACGGCGGTTCGGCGGATCCCGGATGGGCTCGATTTCGCCCGGTTGCCGAAGAAGATCATTCGAACGGGAACCCCCATCAGAGCGAAACGCTTACCCGGTCGGGTAAGGGCGAGGGCGACGGGTAGATCGCGGTTTTTCCGCTTCCTAACCTCGATTCGGCAACGCCGGTGCGGATCTCCGCGACGGACGCCACTTTTCCGCACTGACGTCGATGGTCGCGAGGACACGAGGATCCGATGGTCACCGAATCCAGCACTTCGCCGCACGAGGACAAGATCGCGATCATCGGGATCGGGTGCCGCTTACCCGGCGGGGCCACGACCCCCGGGAGCTTCTGGCAGAACCTGGTCGATGGCAGGGACTGCCTCGTGCCGACGCCGCCCGACCGCTACGACATCGGCACGCTGCGCAGCGCCGACCCCGCCAAGGCAGGCCGCCTCGTCGGCGGGCGCGGCGGTTACGTCGACGGCTTCGACGAGTTCGACCCCGCCTTCTTCGGCATCAGCCCGCGCGAGGCCGCGCACATGGACCCGCAGCAGCGCAAGCTGCTGGAGGTCACCTGGGAGGCGCTGGAGGACGGCGGCCAGCGGCCCGCGGATCTCGCGGGCACCGACGTCGGCGTCTTCGTCGGCGCCTTCACCCTCGATTACAAGATCCTCCAGTTCGGCGACCTGGACTTCACCACCCTCGCCGCGCACACCGCGACCGGCACGATGATGACGATGGTGTCGAACCGGATCTCGCACTGCTTCGACTTCCGCGGTCCCAGCGTCTCGATCGACACCGCCTGCAGCTCCTCGCTGGTGGCCGTGCACCTCGCCTGCCGGAGCCTGCGCACCGGGGAGAGCGGTCTCGCGGTGGTCGGCGGGACCTCGCTGCAACTGGCCCCGCAGTACACGATCAGCGAGACCCGAGGCGGATTCCTGTCCCCCGAGGGGCGCTCCCGCACCTTCGACGCCGCCGCCGACGGGTACGTGCGCTCCGAGGGCGTGGCGGCCGTGGTGCTCAAGCGGTTCGCCGACGCCCGGCGGGACGGCGACCCGGTCTACGCGCTCATCACCGGGTCCGGGGTGAACCAGGACGGCCGCACCAGCGGCATCACCGTGCCCGACGGGAACCGGCAGGCGGAGCTCGTCGAGCGGGTCTGCGCCGAGGCGGGCCTGCTGCCGGGCGACCTGCACTACGTGGAGGCGCACGGCACCTCCACCGCCGTCGGCGACCCGATCGAGGCGAACGCGCTCGGGCGCGCCCTCGCGCACGGGCACCGGGACGGCGACGAGCGCTACGTGGGCTCGGTGAAGACGAACATCGGGCACACCGAGGCCGCCGCCGGGGTGGCGAGCCTGATCAAGGTGGCGCTGGCGGTGCGCGCGGGCCGGATTCCGCCGCACATCAACCTGGACGTGCTCAACCCGGCCATCGACCTGGCGGCCCTGCCGTACCGCATCCCGCTGGAGCTGACCGAGTGGCCCGCGCACGAGGGACCCGCCCGCGCCGGGGTGAACTCCTTCGGCTTCGGCGGGACCAACGCGCACGTCCTGGTCGAGGAGGCTCCGGCCGCACCGCCGGTGGAGGACGCTCCCAGCGCCCCGAGCGTGCTGCCGATCAGCGCCCGCGACGAGGACTCGCTGCGGCGCAGGGTCGAGTCGATCCGCGCCGAGCTGGACCGCGTGGGCGAGGCCGGGCTGCGCGACCTCGGCTACACCCTGGCCCGCCGCCGCCAGCACCACCCGACCCGGCTGTGCGTCGTGCACTCCGGCGCCGCCTCGCTGCGCGAGCGGCTGGACGCGCACCTGCGCGGTGCGGCTGATCCCCGCGTGGTCGCCGACCGCTGCCGGGACACCGGCGGGCTGGTGTGGGCGTTCAGCGGCATGGGCCCGCAGTGGTGGGCGATGGGGCGCCAGCTGTTCGAGGCCGAGCCGGTGTACCGGGAGGCCGTGGAGCGCTGCGACGCCGAGATCCGGGACCTCGCCGGGTGGTCGCTCGTCGACGAACTCCTCGCGGAGGAGTCGGAATCGCGGATGGGGGAGACCTGGCTGGCGCAGCCCGCGAACTTCGCCGTGCAGGTCGGGCTGGCCGCGCTGTGGCGGCATCGCGGGGTGCGCCCGGACGCGATCGTCGGGCACAGCACCGGCGAGATCGCGGCCTTCCACGAGGCCGGGGTGTACTCGCTGCGGGACGCCGTCACCATCGCGCTCCACCGCAGCCGCCTGCAGCAGCGGCTCACCGGCACCGGGACGATGCTCGCGGTCGCGCTGGACGAGGCCG
Source organism: Saccharopolyspora antibiotica (assembly GCF_047200635.1). Taxonomy (NCBI): domain Bacteria; kingdom Bacillati; phylum Actinomycetota; class Actinomycetes; order Pseudonocardiales; family Pseudonocardiaceae; genus Saccharopolyspora; species Saccharopolyspora antibiotica. The sequence goes on from NZ_JBJZOI010000002.1 coordinate 235,648, forward strand.
AGGCGCTGGAGCGGATCAGGGGCCGAGGCGACCGGGTCTCGGTGGCGGCCGTGAACGGTCCGGCCGCGATCACGTTGGCGGGCGATGAGGACGAACTGCGCGCGCTCGCCGCCGAGCTGGAGGCCGAGCGGGTCTTCACCCGGCCGCTGGACGTCCGGGTGCCCTACCACAGCGCCCGGATGGAACCGATCAAGGGCGAGCTGCTGGAGGCCCTCTCGGAGATCCGCCCGGGGCGGGCGCGGATCCCGCTGCACCTGACCGGGACCGAGGAGTGGGCGCGCGGGCCCGAGCTGGACGCCGGCTACTGGTGGCGCAACGTCCGGGAGCCGGTCCGCTTCCGCGCCGCCGTCGACCGGCTCGTGGCCGCGGGCCACCGGACCTTCCTGGAGATCGGTCCGCACCCGGTGCTGGCCCACCCGATCCGGGAATGCCTGGCGCACGCCGAGGTCGAGGGCGTCGCCCTGCCGTCGCTCCGGCGCCGGGAGGACGAGGTCGAGTGCCTGCTGACCTCGCTGGCCGCGCTGCACGCCAGGGGCGCGGAGGTGGACTGGTCCCGGCTGCACCCGGCAGGGCAAGTGGTGGCGCTGCCGCCGTACCCCTGGGCCCGGGACCGCTACTGGACCGAGCCCGACCCGGTCGCCCAGATCCGCCTGGGGCGGCTCGACCACCCGCTGCTCGGCCGCCGCCTGGCCACCGCCGAGCCCGGCTGGGAGCTCGGCCTCGACCTCGAACGCCTGCCGTACCTGGACGACCACCGCATCCAGGGGACGGTGGTGTTCCCCGCCGCCGGGTACGTCGAGATGGCCGCGCAGGCGGTCCGCGCCCTCACCGGGGACGACCGAGTCCTGCTGCGCGATCTGGAGTTCCGCCGGGCCCTGTTCCTCGCCGACGGCGAGGTGGGCAAGGTCCAGCTCGCGCTGGCCGGGGAGAGCGCCCGGTTCACCGTCGCCACCCCGGGGGGAGACGAGGGGAGCACCGTGCACGCGAGCGGCACCGCCGGGACGGGAGGCGGGCTCGCAGCCGCGCACGACCGGGACGTGCCGGACTGGACCGCGCTGCGCGGGCCCGACCGGCGCCACCTGAACCAGGACTCCTGCTACGCGGCGCTGAACGCGGCGGGCTACCAGTACGGCCCCGCGTTCCGCGCGATCGAGCAGGTGTGGCTCGGCGAGGACGAGGCGCTGGCCCGGCTGGTGCTGCCCGAACAGGTCCACGACGCCGCCGCGCACCACGCGCACCCCGTGCTGCTGGACGCCTGCTTCCAGACCCTCCTGGTGCCGGAAGTGCTGCGCGACGAGCCGGACGGCGCCGGGTTCCGGTTGCCGCTGTCGCTGGCGGAGCTGCGGCTCGATCCGATCGGGGACCGGCCGGTCTGGGCGCACGCGCGCATCACCGCTCGCGAGGACGGTGATCTCGTCGGCCGGCTCGCGCTGTTCGCCGAGGACGGCACCCCGCTGGGCCGCATCGACGGATTCCGGGCGGGCGAGGTGGAGCGGGCGGGTTCGCTGGCTCGCCGGACCATCGACAACTGGCTGGTCGAGCCGGTGTGGCACCCGCTGCCCGTGGACGGGCCGGGCACCGCTGCCGGGCGCTGGCTGGTGCTCGCCGACCGTCGGGGGGTGGGCGCGGCGCTCCGCGCCCGCATCGCCGCCGCGGGCGGCAGCTGCCACCTGGTCCGCCCCGGAGCTCGGTACCGGCGCGGCTGGGCGGAGTCCGAGGTGCGGCCCGGGGAGCGCGACGATCTGCGGCGGCTGCTCGACGAGCTCGACGCGGAACCCCTCGACCACGTGCTGCACCTGTGGAACCTGGACCTGCCGCCGGTCGAACTCCTGGGCCGCTCGGAGATCGACGCGCAGGCCGAGCACGGTGGCTACTCGCTCATCGCGCTCGCCGACGTGCTGCGGCAGCGGCGCTGCGAGGCGGAGCTGCACGTGGTGACCCGGGGCGCGCAGCCGGCCGCGCCCGGGGACGTCCCGGCGCCGCTGGGCGCCCCGGCGTGGGGGATCGGCCGCGTGCTGCGCCAGCAGGAGGCGGTGCGCAACCGGGGCAAGCTGCTCGACCTCGACCCGGCCAGCACCGACGTCGATGCCGACGCCGCCGACGTGCTGCGCGCCCTCGCCGCGCCCGCGGAGGACGAGATCGCGGTGCGCGGCACCGAGTTCCGCACCGTCCGGCTGCGCCCCGCGCGGGACCTGTCGACTCCGCTGCCGACGACGCTGCGGGCTGATGGCACCTACCTGGTCACCGGGGCGTTCGGCGCGCTCGGCCGGCTGCTGTGCCGCACCCTGGTCAAGCGCGGTGCGCGGCGGCTGGTCCTGATCAGCCGCTCCGGGGTGCCGGAGCGCGCGGAGTGGCGTTCGGTCGACCCGGACTCCCCGGCGGGCGACCGCGTCCGCTTCGTCCGCGAGCTGGAAGCGCTCGGGGCGCAGCCCGAGCTCGTCCGCCTCGACATCACCGACGAGGCGGCGCTGATCGCCTGGCTCGCCGAGCACCGGCGCGGCGAGCCGCAGCCGATCCGCGGCGTCTTCCACCTCGCCGGGAACCTGCGCGACGCGCTGGTGCCCGACCTGGACCGCGAGTCCTACCACGCGGTGCACGCCCCGAAGGTGGTCGGAGCCCAGCTGCTGCACCGGCACCTGCGCGACGAACCGCTGGACCACTTCGTGCTGTTCGCCTCGATCGCCTCGCTGCTGACGACCGCGGGCCAGACCAACTACGCGGCGGGCAACGCCTTCCTCGACGCGCTGGCGCACCACCGGCGCTCCCTCGGGCTGCCCGCGCTCAGCATCGACTGGGGGCCCTGGGCCACCGGCATGATCGAGGAGCACGGGCTCGTCGAGCACTACCGGACCGCGCGCGGCATGAGCTCGCTGACCCCCGAGGGCGGCATGGCGGTGCTGGAGCGGATCCTCGGCCAGCGGCAGGCGCAGCTCGTCGTCGCCACCGTCGTCGACTGGCCGACCTTCCTCGCCTGGTACCCCGTCGTCCCGCCACTGGTCGCCGAGCTCGCGGCCGCCGCCGAATCCGGGAACCCGGGCGAGACCGCGGGATTCCTCGACGTCTTCCGCACCGCGGGGCCCGAACACCGCCGCGCCCTGCTGACCGAGCGCTTCACCGAGCTGGTGGCGGGCGTGCTGCGGGTGCCGCCGGAGTCGGTGGACGGGGAGACCGGGCTCAACGCCCTGGGCCTGGACTCGATGCTCGCGATGGAGCTGCGCGCGCAGATCCAGGCGGAGCTCGGCGTCGCGCTGCCGGTGGTCGCGCTGCTCGGCAACACTCCGGTGCACGAGCTGGTCGAGCAGGTGCACGACGAGCTCGCGGGGGCCACGGGCGAGGGCGAGGGCGCGGGGGCGGCCGTGGAGGTGTTCCGCGACGAGCACCGCTATCCGCTCACCCAGAACCAGAAGGCGCTGTGGTTCCTCAAGCAGCTGCACCCCGACGGCTTCGCCTACAACATCGGCGGGGCCGTCGAGATCCGCGCCGAACTCGACCCTCGGTCGCTGGAGCAGGCGTTCGGCGAGCTGGTGGCCCGGCATCCGAGCTTGCGGGCGAACTTCCTGCTGCACCGGGGAGAACCGGTTCAGGTGATCTCGCCGGAAGCGGTACCGGACTTCGCGGTCCTCGACGTCCGGGGCCTGGACTGGGACGAGGTGCACCGCAGGATCGTCGAGGAGTACCGCGAGCCCTACGACCTCGAACGCGATCCGCTGATCCGGCTCAGGCTGTTCCAGCGCGCCCCCGACCGCTGGGTGCTCGTGAAGGCCGTGCACCACATCATCTCGGACGCGATCTCCACGTTCACCTTCATCGAGGAACTGCTCGCCTGCTACGAGGGCCTGCGACGGGGCGAGCCGGCCCGGCTTCCCCCGCTCGCCGCGACCTACCTGGACTTCCTGAACCGGCAGAACGCCTTCCTGGCGGGGCCGGACGCGCGGCGGATGCTCGACTACTGGCGCTCCCACCTGCCGGAGCGGGTCGAGGTGCTGAACCTGCCGACCGACAAACCGCGCCCGCTGGTGCAGACGCACAACGGGGCGTCGGAGTTCTTCGCGCTGGACACCGGGCTCAGCGCCCGGGTGCACGAGCTGGCGCGCGAGCACAACGTCACCCCGTTCGTGGTGCTGCTCAGCGCGTACTACCTGCTGCTGCACCGCTACTCGGGGCAGGACGACCTCGTCGTCGGCAGCCCCGTCACCGGCCGCACCGCTCCCGAGTTCGGCTCGGTCTACGGCTACTTCGTCAACCCGCTGCCGCTGCACGCGCACCTCGGCGGCGACCCGACGGTGGCCGAGCTGCTGGACCAGGTCCGCACCGCGGTCCTCGGCGGGCTGGACAACCAGGAGTACCCCTTCGTCCTGCTGGTCGAGCAGCTCGGGTTGCAGCACGACCCGAGCCGGTCGGCGGTGTTCCAGGTGATGTTCATCCTGCTGCACCACAAGGTCTCGGCCGAGCGGTACGGCTACCGGCTCGACTACGTGGAGCTGCCCGAGGAGGAGGGGCAGTTCGACATCACGCTGTCGGTCTACGAGGACGAGGCCGACCAGCGCTTCCACTGCGTGTTCAAGTACAACACCGACCTGTTCCTGCCCGCGACGATGCGGCGGCTGGCCGAGCACTACACCGCGTTGCTCGACGCGCTCACCGACGCGCCACCCGCGCGGCGGATCGGGGAGCTGCCGATGCTCGGCGAGGCGGAGACGACGCGCATCCTCGGGGAGTGGAGCGGCGCCGGCCGCGAACCGCGCCCGGACGCCCCGGTGCACGAGCTGATCGTCTCGGCGGCCCGCGAACATCCCGAGGCGATCGCGGTCTCGGATCCCGGGACCGGCCGGCGGATGAGCTACGCCGAGCTGGACGAGCTGTCCGGGCGGCTGGCCCGCGCCCTGCGGGCCCGCGGCATCGGCGAGGGTTCGATCGTGGCGCTGTGCCAGGCCAAGAGTCCCGAGCTGATCGCCTCGGTGCTCGCGGTGCTGCGCGCGGGCGCGGCCTACCTGCCGCTGGACCCGGGGCACCCGCCGGACCGGCTCGCGCTCGCGGTGCGCCACGCGGCGGCGGTGCTGGTGCTCGCCGACGAACCGGCGCGGGCGCTGCCCGGGACGACGGCGGAGGTGCGCACCCCGGCGGAGCTCGCCGCGGAGGCCGCCACCGCACCCGACGACGCGGAGGTGCGCGTCGGGTTGGAGGCGCCCGCCTACGTCTGCTGCACCTCCGGCTCCACCGGGCTGCCGAAGGCCGTCCAGGTCAGCCACCGCAACCTCGCTTCCGCCCAGGCGTCCTGGCAGCGGGAGTACGGGCTCGGCGGCGACGCCCGGGTGCACCTGCAACTGGCCAGCACCGCCTTCGACGTGTTCACCGGGGACCTGGTGCGGGCGCTGTGCTCCGGCGGAACCCTGGTGCTCGTCGACCGGGAGCTGCTGTTCAACACCGCGCTGCTGCACCGGACGATGGTGCGGGAGCGGGTCGACTGCGCCGAGTTCGTGCCCGCCGTGGTGCGCGGGTTGGTGGAGCACTGCGAATCCCGGGGCGCGCGACTGGACTTCATGCGGGTGCTGGTCGTCGGTTCCGACGTGTGGAAGGTCGAGGAGTACCGGCGCCTGCGCGAGCTGTGCGGGGCGGACACCCGCCTGATCAGCTCGTACGGGGTCACCGAGGCCACGGTGGACAGCACCTGCTTCGAGGGCTCCACCGAGGGCTTGGAACCCGGGCAGCCGGTCCCGATCGGCACCCCGCTGCCGAACACCACCTGCTACGTGCTCGACGCCCGGGAGCGCCCGGTCCCGGCGGGCGTGACCGGGGAGCTGTGGATCGGCGGGAGCGCGGTCGCCACCGGCTACCGGGGCGCTCCGGAGCAGACCGCCGAGCGGTTCCGCACGATCTCCCCGGGTGGGGAGCCGGTGCGCTGCTACCGCACGGGCGACCTGGCGCGCTGGGACGCGCGGGGCGTGCTGCACCTGCTCGGGCGGGCCGATTCGCAGATCAAGGTGCGCGGGCACCGGATCGAACTCGGCGAGGTCGAATCGCACCTGGCCGCCTGGCCGCAGCTCAAGCGGGCGGTGGTGGTGGCGCGCCCGGACTCCGGCGGGGAGACCGCGCTGTGCGCCTACTGCGTACCGGTGGACGGCGCGGAGCTGGACCGGCGCGGTCTGCGCCGCCACCTGGCCGAGCACCTGCCGACCTTCATGATCCCGGCGCACCTGGTCGAGCTGCCCGAACTGCCGCTGACGGTGAGCGGCAAGGTCGACCTCGACGAGCTGCCCGCCCCCGTGGCCGCGCGGAGCCGCGACCACGAGCCGATCACGACGCTGTTCGAGGAGCGGATGGCCGCGCACTGGCAGACCTTGCTCGGCGTCGGGGAGATCGGCCTGCAGGACGACTTCTTCGAGCTGGGCGGCAGTTCGATCAAGCTGATCGAGCTGATCCACCACGTGCAGGCGGAGTTCGACATCACCGTGGCGGTCGGCGAGCTGTTCAAGACCACGACCCTGCACGGCATGGCCAAGACGGTCGAGCACGTGATCACCGGGCGGCTGCCGGGCTCCCAGCCCTACGTGCGGTTCAACGAGGGCCGCGGCGGCCCGCTCTGCTGCTTCCCGCCGGTCGGCGGACACGGGTTGGTGTACCGCCAGTTCGCCGGGCAGCTCACCGAGCACGAGCTGATCGGGTTCAACTACCTCGCCGGCCAGGACAAGATCGCCCGCTACGCGGATCTGGTCGAGGCCTTCCAGCCGGAGGGGGCCTGTCGGCTGCTGGGCTACTCGCTGGGCGGGAACCTGGCCTTCGAGGTCGCCGCCGAACTGGAGCGGCGGGGTCGGCTGGTCGCCAGGGTGGTCATCGTCGACTCCTACCGGATCTCGACGCCGTTCGAGGTGGGGGACGAGCAGCTCGCGGAGTTCGAGCGGGAGCTGGCCGAGCACCTGCGCAGGCACACCGGCACCGACGTGGTGGCCGAGGAGACGCGGGACCAGGCCCGGGACTACCTGGAGTTCTGCGGCCGCACCCCGAACACCGCGGTGCTGGACGCGCCGATCACGGTGCTCAGCGATCCGCACAACCTCCCCGTCCACCTCACCGGCGAGGAGGGCGGCTGGCAGGACCGCTCGCGGTGCGGAGCCGAGGTGCTGCGCGGGTCCGGGACGCACGCCGACATGCTCGACCGCGAGCACGTCGGGGCGAACGCGGACCTGGTGCGCGAGGTCCTGGCCGGAGGTGCGGCCGATGTCGCCTGAGGCCCGGACCGAGACCTCCACCGGGCGGGAACCCAGCGTCATCGTGGTCGGAGGTGGCATCGCCGGGTTGGCGACCGCCTGCTACGCGCGGATGAGCGGGCTGCGGACCCGGGTGTTCGAGAAGCACGTGCTGCCCGGCGGCTGCTGCACCGCCTGGGGCCGCGACGGCTACGTCTTCGACTACTGCATCGAGTGGCTGACCGGCACGGCGGCGGGCAACGACGCCAACCGCGTCTGGCGGGAGCTCGGCGCGCTGGACGGCAAGAGCATCACCAACTTCGAGATGTTCAACCGGGTCGTCGGCGCTGACGGTAGGGAGGTGACCTTCTACCACGACCCGGACCGGTTGCAGCGGCACCTGCTGGAGGTCTCCCCGGCCGACGCCCGCCAGATCCGCGCGTTCTGCCGTGACCTGCGGCGGTTCCTGGCGGTGGACGTCTTCCCGTTCCTGGTTCCCCGCCCGCTTCAGACGACGCGGCAGGCGCTGGCGGCCTGGGCGAAGATCCTGCCCGCCTTCGCCCTGTTCTGGCGCACCGCGGCCACCAGGATGGAGAGCTTCACCGGGAGGCTGCGGGATCCGCTGCTGCGGCAGGCGTTCCCGAACATCTTCTTCCAGGACCACGAGACCTTCCCGCTGCTGCCGTACCTGTTCAACATGGCCTCGGCCCATCACGGCAACGCGGGCTTCCCGCAGGGGGGTTCGCTGGGGCTGGCCCGCTCGATCGAGCGACGCTACCTGGATCTCGGCGGGGAGATCCGCTACCGCACCCGCGTGGAGCGAATCCTCGTCGAGGACGGCCGTGCCGTCGGGGTGCAGCTGCGCGACGGCACCCGGCACCACGCCGATCACGTCGTGTCGGCCTGCGACGGGACCACCACGATCTACGGGATGCTGGAGGGGCGCTACACCAGCCCGGTGGTGGACCGCCTCTACGGCGAGATGCTGCGCAAGCCCGGCGAGGTGTACCCGGGTGTGGTCTCGGTGTTCGTGGGAGTGGACGGCGAGTTCCCGGCCGAGACCCCGCACAGCACCACCTACCTGCTGTCCGAGGAGGACGGCGCCGCGCTGCCGGGTTCGGCGCAGTGCAGCCTGGTCGTCCAGCTGCGGTCGCGGTACTGGCCGGGCTGCGCCCCGCCGGGCAAGTCGCTGCTGCACTGCACCTACTTCACCGACTTCGCGTCGTGGAAGGAGCTGCGCCGCACGAACCGCCGGGAGTACCGGGCGCGCAAGCAGCGCGCCGCCGACTTCGTCCGCTCCTTCCTGGAGCGCCACCACCCGGGCGTCGGCGAGCGCGTCGAAGTGGTCGACGTGGCCACGCCGGTCACCCAGCACCGCTACACCGGCAACTTCGAGGGCAGCATCCTCGCCTGGAAGTCGTTCGGGGAGGCCGACGACCTGGTGGCGAAGCTGGTGGACCGAGAACGGATGCGGCTGCCCGGGCTCCGCGGGTTCTCGATGGCGGGTCAGTGGGTCGCCGGTGGCGGCCTGATCCGCGCGGCGTCCTCCGGCCGGTTCGCCGCGCAGTTCCTCTGCGCGGAGCTCGGGGTGCCGTTCCGAGCGTGGGAGAGCGAACAGCAGCAGCGGCCCTGGTCGCCCGAGATGCTCGGCGAACTGCCGCTGCTGGACCGGAAACCGGCTCGGCACGACAGGAGGAACGAGCGGTGACTCGCGAGACGATGATCATCATCGGTGGGGGTCTTGGCGGGCTCTCCACCGGTTGCTACGCGCAGATGAACGGATACCGCTCCCGGATCTTCGAGATGCACGAGATCCCCGGCGGTTGCTGCACCGCGTGGGACAAGGGCGATTTCACCTTCGACATCTGCGTGAGCTGGCTGCTCGGGAACGGCCCCGGCAACGAGATGCACCAGATCTGGTTGGAGCTCGGCGCCTTGCAGGGCAAGCAGATGCGCCACTTCGACGTGTTCAACGTGGTGCGCGGACGGGACGGGCGGGCGGTCTACTTCTACTCCGATCCCGACCGGTTGCAGGCGCACCTGACGGAGCTCTCCCCGGCCGACGCCCGGCTGATCCGGCACTTCTGCGACGGCCTGCGCAAGTTCCGGAAGGCGATCACGGTCTACCCGTTCCTCAAGCCGGTCGGCCTGATGGGCCGGCTCGAACGCTGGCGGATGCTGGCCTCCTTCCTGCCGTACGCGAACGTCATCCGCACCTCGATCACCACCCTGATGTCGGACTACTCGGCGAAGTTCCGCGATCCGCTGCTGCGGGAGGCGTTCAACTTCATCCTCTACGAGAAGCACCCGGCGTTCCCGGTGCTGCCGTTCTACTTCCAGCTCGCCTCGCACGCGAACCGCTCGGCCGGGGTCCCGGAGGGCGGCTCGCAGGGCCTGTCGGACTCGATCGAGCAGCGCTACCGCCGCCTCGGCGGGGAGATCACCTACAACGCGAAGGTGATCGAGGTCCTGGTGGAGCACGACCGCGCGGTCGGGGTGCGGCTCAGCGACGGCAGCGAGCACCGGGCCGACATCGTCGTGTCCGCCTGCGACGGGCACACCACCACGATGAAGCTGCTCGGCGGCCGCTACCTCACCGACACCTGCCGGCGGCTCTACGGCGAGACCATCGACGAACCCGGCATGATCTTCCCCGGCTACTTCGCGCTGTTCCTCGGTCTGAACCGCCCGTTCCCGGACGGCGAGCCCTGCACCACGCACCTGCTCGACGAGGAGGTGGCGTCGCAGCTGATCGGGCTGCGGCACCCGAGCATCAACGTGCAGTTCCGCAGCGAGCACTACCCGGACCTCGCCCCGCCGGGCGGGACGGTCGTGTACGCGACCTACTTCTGCGACATCGAGCCCTGGCGCGAGCTCAGCACCGGCCCCGAGCAGCGCAGCCGGATCCGGAGGGGGGCGGAGGTGCACACCCTGCCGGTGCGCCGGGGCACCGCCTACTACGCGGCCAAGCGGCAGGTGAAGGACGCGCTGGTCGACTTCCTCGACGCGCGCTACCCCGGGTTGCGGGACTCCGTGGTCACCCGGGACATCTCCACCCCGCTCACCCAGGTCCGCTACACCGGCAACTACGACGGCACCGTCCTCGGCTGGCAGCCGTTCGTGGAGGGCGGCGAGGCGATGGAGGAGGAGATCAAGAAGAACGGTCCGCGCTTGCCCGGGCTGGAGAACTTCTACCTCTCCGGGGTGTGGGCCACCACCGGCGGCCTGATCCGGGCGGTCGGCGCGGGCCGGCAGGTCATGCAGTTCGTCTGCCGCGACGACGCGAAGGAGTTCACCGCGCACATCGACGAATCCGCACCACCGCCCACCCACCTGATCATCCCGGTGGGCCCGGACGCACCCCGGTCACCCGCCGAAGCGGAGCCGGTCTCGCAGCGAGGAGCCTGAAGTGAAGATCGAGAAGTGGGTCATCCGGGAGCACGCGGAGGGCGTGCCCGCGGTGGAACGGATGTACGAGAAGGTGGTCGAGGACGTCGAGGTCCGGCTCGGGCCCGAGGAGATGCTGCTGCGGACCCGCTACGTCTCCCTCGATCCCTACCTGCACGGCATCACGCTGAACCTGCCGATCGGCGAGGCGGCGGGCGGCGATTCGATCATGGAGGTGCTGGAGGCCGGGCCGGAAGCCCGGTTCCGGCCGGGCGACCTGGTGCAGGGCTGGGGCGGCTGGCGCAGCCACGTGATCAGCACCGGGGTCGGCGGCGTGGTGTTCAGCAGCCAGTTCTCCCTGGAGGTGCCCGCCTACCGCAGGCTCGATCCGGCGCACTACGACGAGGTGCTGCCGTTGTCCAGCGCGCTGGGCGTCCTCGGCGGCCCCGGCATGGCCGCCTGGGGGACCGTGACGAAGTTCCTCGACGTGCGTCCCGGCGACACGGTGCTCATCAGCGGCGCCTCGGGCAGCGTCGGCGCGCTGGTCGGTCAGCTCGCCCGGCGCGCCGGGGCCCGGGTGGTGGGCACGACGGCCTCGCCGGAGAAGGTGCCCCACCTGCGCGAGCTCGGTTTCGACGAGGTCGTGGTCTACCGGCACGGGACGCCCGTCGAGCAGATCCGGGCGGAGCTGGCGGCAGCGGCGCCGGACGGCGTCGACCGGTACTTCGACAACCTCGGCGGTGCGATCACCGACGCCGCGTTCACCCTGCTCGCGGTCGGCAGCCGGGTCGCGGTCTGCTGGCAGTGGTCGTACCAGGTCGGTGGCGAGGAGCACGGGCCGCGGCTGCTGCCGTTCCTGATGTACCCGCGCGCCACCGTCCGGGGGATCTACTCGCTGGAGTGGTACACCGAGGAGAACTGGGACGCGCTGCGCGCGGAGCTGGCGCCGCTGGTGCGCTCCGGGGAGCTCCGCCACGACGAGACGGTCTACCGCGGGATCGACGCGATCCCGGACGCCTACCGGAGTCTCTACCACCGCAGCGCGGACAATCGGGGAAAGGTGCTGGTGGAACTGTGAGCAGCGTGGACGAGACCGCGCGGCCCGGCTCGGCCGAGGATCCGCTGAGCTACCCGTTCGGGCGGCCGGACCAGCTGGACGTGCACGCGAGCTACCGGGAGCTGCGGCGCCGCGATCCGGTGTGCCGGGTGCAGCTGCCCTACGGCGAACCGGCCTGGCTGGTCACCCGCTACGCGGACGTGAAGTTCGTGCTCGGCGACGCGCGGTTCAGCCGCGCCGCCGCGTTCGAGCGGGACGAGCCCAGCGCCCGCCCGATGGGCGCCATCGGGCGCAACATCCGGAGCCTGCAGTACCTGGATCCGCCCGAGCACACCGTCCTGCGCAAGATCCTCGGCCAGGCGTTCACCGTGCGGCGCATCGAGAAGCTGCGCCCGAGCGTGGAGCGCCTCGCGCACGAGCTCGTCGACGGGATGCTGGAGCGCGGGTCCCCCGCGGAGCTGGTGCGGGACTTCGCGCTGCCCTTCCCGGCGGCGGTGATCTGCGAGCTGCTCGGCGTGCCCTACAGCGACCGGCACGACTTCCAGACGTGGTCGGACGCCTTCGTGTCCACCACGAGCCTCGCCCCGGAGCTGGTCCGCTCCTACGCCGTGCGGTTGCGGGAGTACATGACGGCGCTCGTCGCGGAGCGGCGCAAGGCGCCGCGGGAGGACCTGATGAGCACCCTCATCGCCGCGCGCGACGTCGATCAGCGGATCAACGACGACGAGCTGGTGGCGCTGGCGGTGGCGATCCTCGTCGGCGGGCACGAGACGACGTCCTCGCAGATCCCGAGCTTCGTGTTCGCGCTGCTCACGCATCCGGACCTGATGGACCGGGTGCGGGCGGACCCGGGGTTGCTCCCGGCGACCGTGGAGGAGCTGCTGCGCTACGTACCGCTGTTCGCCACGGCGGCGTTCCCGCGCTACGCGCTGGAGGACGTGGAGGTGGGCGGGGTGCTGGTGCGCGCGGGCGAGCCGCTGCTGGTGAGCCTGCCCTCGGCGAACCGGGACGAGTCGGTCTACCACGACCCCGACGTGCTGGACGTGACGCGGCAGGAGGCCTCGCACGTCGGGTTCGCGCACGGGGCGCACTTCTGCCCCGGAGCGCAGCTGGCCCGGGTGGAGTTGCAGATCGCGCTGCGCACCCTGCTCCAGCGGTTGCCGGGGTTGCGCTTCGCCACCTCCGAGCGGGACGTGGAGTGGAAGACGGGACTGCTCACGCGGGGCCCGCTGCGGATGCGAATCGCCTGGGACGAGGCCTGACCACCCCGCCGCCGATCACCAGGTCACCGGGAGGCGGTGCACGCCGTAGTTGACCGATGCCGCGCGCAGCGGCACCTGCTCGGCGGGCACCGCCAACCGGAGTCCGGGAAACCGCCGCAGCAGCCCGGTGAACCCGATCCGCAGCTCCGCCCGGGCCAGTTGCGCACCCAGGCAGTGATGGATGCCGTGCCCGAACGCGAGGTGCCCGGAGGCCGACCGGCCGAGGTCCAGCCGGTCGGGCTCCGGGAACCGCTCCGGGTCCCGGTTGGCCGCCGACAGCGACACCGTGATCGGCTCGCCCTCCCGGATGGTCCGGCCGCGCAGCTCGACGTCCTCCAGCGCGGCGCGCGTGGTGCCGAACTGGTTGATCGTCAGGTACCGCAGCAGCTCCTCCACGGCGGTATCGATCATCGTCGGGTCCGCCCGCAGCGCCGCGAGCTGGCCGGGATGCGCCAGCAGGGCGAAGGTGCCGAGGGCGAGCACGTTCGCCGTGGTGTCGTCGCCACCGGTGATGAGCATCGAGCTCATCGTCGCGATCTCCTCGTCGGACAGCGCCTCGTCCTCCAGCAGCGCGCTGACCAGGTCGTCACCCGGGTCGGTGCGCTTGGCGCGCACCTGCTCGTGCAGCTCCGCCCACAGCTGCCCCCAGGCGCGTCCGGCGCTCTCGGCGTCGTTCTCCAGCGCGAGCATCGATTCGGTGGCCGCGCGCACCGAGGCCCGGTCCAGCCGCACCCCGAGCAGCGTGCCGATCACGCGGAAGGCGATCGGACTCGCGAAGGACTCGACCAGGTCGACCGGGGGGCCGCCGTGCCGCATCGCGTCGAGCTGGCGTTCGACGACGTCCGCGACCAGCGGTTCCAGCCGTCGCACCCGACGCGGGGCGAACGCCGCCGCGAGCTTGCGCCGGTACCAGGCGTGCTCGGCGGCGGGCAGCACGCTGAACAACCCGGGCGGCACCTCGGCGAGGGCGTCCTCCGCGTCCGCCGGACCGCGCACCACGTCGAGGCGGGCGCTGAAGCGGTGGTCGACGAGCACCTCGCGTGCGAGGTCGTAGCTGGTCACCAGCCAGCCCAGCCTGCCGTCGGAGTGGTGCAGCCGGACCAGCGGTTGCGCGGCGCGCAGCTCCCGCAACCCGTCGTGCGGGTCGAAGGGGTGGCTGCGAGTGGTGGGGTGGCGCACCGGCGAGCTGGTCATGGCGGACTCCTCGTCGCGAAGGGGTGGGGGAGACGTCGTCCATGCTTCCGGTGCGGCGGGGACAGGTCAGGGAAATCCACCCGTCCGTGCGGCGGTGCACTCGATGGTGCGGGGCGGAAAGCCGTTCAGCCCAACGGTTTCCGCTCTTCGGGTCCGCTCTCCGGGAAATCCCCGCGCTGTTCCGGGGACATCCCGGACGTGATCGCGATCGGGACCCAGCATCGTGGTGCTCACTTGATCGACGATCCAGGGGAGAAACCGACATGGGCAGAACCGCCCGCCTCGCCGGAGCGCTCGCGGCCACCGCCGCGCTGTGCCTCACCGCCCCGCTCCTGCCGGCCACCGCCGCACCGCCCGCACCGGAGCTCGCGCTGCTCGAACCGAGCGGTCCGCACCCGGTCGGCGCGGACACCCTGCACCTGCGCGACGAGTCCCGCGCCGACCCGTGGGTGCCGACCGAGCGGCGCGAGCTGATGCTCACCGTCTGGTACCCGGCGAGTCGGCCGGGCAGCGCGCCGACCCGCTACGTGACCCCGGCGGAATCCCGGATGTTCCTGGAGATGCAGCCCGGTGCGCCGGTCGAGCCGCCGGAGGTGCTGAGCACCGTGCGCACGCACGCCACCACCGGTGCGCCGCCGCGGCCCGCGGGCGGCGGCCGGCCGCTTGTGGTGCTCTCGCCGGGCTTCTCCTGGCCCCGTGCCACGTTGAGCGGCCTGGCCGAGGAGCTGGCTTCCCGCGGCTACGTGGTGGCCGCGATCGGGCACAACTACGAGTCAGCGGGAACCGAGTTCCCCGACGGTCGCGTCACCCCCTGCGCGGCCTGCGAGAACCCGGAACTGGGCGCGGTGGCGCGCAACCGCGCCGCCGACGTCGGCTTCGCGCTCGACGAAGTCCTCGGCGATCCCCGCTTCGGTGGGCTCGTGGACCCGGAGCGGATCGGGGTGGTCGGCCACTCCATCGGCGGAGCCGGGGCGATCGAGGCGATGCGCGCCGACGAGCGGATCGACGCCGGGGTGAACCTGGACGGGACCTTCTTCGCGGAGTCCCAGCAGCCGCTGGACCGCCCGTTCCTCATGGTCGGTGCCGGGGCGCACGCGCCGGGCGGCGGGGACGACTCCTGGGACCGCACCTGGGACCTGCTGCGCGGCTGGAAGCGCTGGATCACCTTCAACGGCGCCGGGCACGGTTCGGCGACCGACGTGAGCATGTTGTCCGACCAGCTCGGGATCAGCAATCCCGGGGCGCCGCTGCCGGGCGCGCGCGGAGCCGAGCTCGGCAACCGCTACGTCGCGGCGTTCCTGGACCAGCACCTGCGGGGCGTGCCGCGGCCGATCCTCGACGGGCCGACCGAGCAGCACCCCGAGGTCCTGTTCTGGCACCACGACGTTGCCGAGGAATCTCACCACCCCTGACCGGCCGCTGCCGCGCCGAGCACCGCGCCGCCCGGCGGAACCCCGGTAGAACACGACGGCGCGGCCCGCCGGGTAGCGGCAGGAGATCGGAGAAGCAGGATTCGCGAGGTGCTGGCCGGTGGCGCGCTGGCCGTCTGCCCGATGTCCGTCGGCAGCCCCGCCCTCGCGGCGGACTGGCGCTACGTCATGTCCTCCGGAGACCGCGCGGTCGTCGAGGCCGAGTGCGACAACGGCCTCAACTTCGGCGCCTGGAGCGAGTGCGACATCCGCGAGGACGACGGGTTCCACCTCTTCGTGCGCTGATGCTCCGCCGGTGCTGAGATCACCGGTCCGCCCGCCTCCCTCGGGCGGGCGGACCCGTCCCGCCCGGGGCGTCAACTCGCCTGGTTGCTGTCCTTCTGGGCTCCCCAGCCGTGCCAGCGCTCGATCTCGATGAACGCGCTGTACCGGGCCCGGTCCCGGACGTGGTACGGCGCGTCGAGGTAGTGCTGGGAGAGCCGGTCGATGTCGGCGAGGTCGGTGTCCTCGCGCAGCTCGGCCACCCGGCCGATCAGGGTGACGTGGGTGTACCAATCCGCGGCGTCCAGCACCGTGAGCGTGACCCGCGGGTCCCGGCGCAGGTGTCCGAGCCGCGTGCGGCCCTCGTCCATGTTGACCAGCACCCGGCCGTCGTCCCACAGGTACCAGGTGGCCGCCGAGACCGGATGGCCGTCGGAGCGCAGCGTGGCGATGGTCGCCGGGTTCGCCTTG
This sequence comes from Saccharopolyspora antibiotica, assembly GCF_047200635.1. Classification (NCBI taxonomy): domain Bacteria; kingdom Bacillati; phylum Actinomycetota; class Actinomycetes; order Pseudonocardiales; family Pseudonocardiaceae; genus Saccharopolyspora; species Saccharopolyspora antibiotica. Next base: position 251,894 of record NZ_JBJZOI010000002.1, read on the forward strand.
CGCAGCAGGGCGATCGTGGACTCCGGCAGCGGTGGTGCGGACATGCGGTCCTCCTCGTCGGTGCGTGCGTGCGGTGTCGGCCAACCTACCGGTGCTCCGGCGGACCCGCGGCCCGCGTGAGCACCGGGTCCTCGACGCCGACCTCCCGGCCACGCCCGAGCGCGCGGGGCACCGGTCGCCGGCTCATCGCGGTCGGCCGAGGTCGCGGGCCCGGGGAAATCCGAGATGATCTCTCGGTGCGGCGCGCCGGTGATCTTCGCGGTGGGGCGTCCTGGCCTGCGTAGGGTCGCCGCCATGCCTGAGCCCTTCGCGCGCCGCGCCGACCCGGTCGAGCTCGCTGACCTGCGGTCCCGGCTGCGCGCGACCCGCTGGCCGGACGCTCCCGAGGACGCGGGTTGGTCGCTGGGAACCGACGTCGGGTACCTGCGGGAGCTCGTGGGGTACTGGGCGGACGGCTTCGACTGGCAGGAGCAGGAGGAGTCGCTGTTCCGGTATCCGCGGTTCCGCGCCCGGATCGGCGGCTCGGACGTCCACTTCGCGCACGTGCGGGCCGCGACCGCGCGGCCCGCGCTGCCGCTGGTGCTCTGCCACGGCTGGCCGGACTCGTTCTGGCGCTACACCAAGGTGATCCCGCTGCTCACCGACCCCGGTGCGCACGGCGCCGATCCCGCGGACGCCTTCGACGTGGTCGTGCCGGACATGCCCGGGTTCGGTCACTCCGCTTGGCCGGCCGGGGCCGCGCCGGACTCCGTCGCGGTCGCCGGGGCGTGGGCGGAGCTGATGGGCGCGCTCGGCTACGAGCGGTTCGGGGCCGCGGGCGGTGACATCGGCAGTGCCGTCTGCCGCTACCTCGCCCTGGACCACCCGGACCGGGTGGTGGCGGTGCACCGGATGGACGCGGGCCTGCCGCCGTTCCTGCCCGCCGACCCCGCGCCCGAGGAGCGCGCCTGGGTGCGGGAGGGCGCGGACTGGGCCCGGGCCGAGGGTGCCTACGCGGAGATGCACCGCACGAAGCCGCAGACGGCGGCCGTGGGGCTCACCGACTCGCCCGCCGGGCTGGCCGCGTGGATCGTGGAGAAGCTCCGCGCGTGGAGCGACTGCGGCGGGGACGTGGAGCGCAGCTTCACCCGCGACGAGATCCTCACCAACGTCACGCTGCACTGGCTGACCGGCACGATCGGCTCCGCGATGCGGATGTACCGCGCGAACGCGGCGATCCCCGCCGCGCGGCACGCCCGCCGGGTCGAGGTGCCCTCGGGTTTCTCCCGGTTCCCCGCCGACATCGTCCGGCCGCCGAGGGCGTGGCTGGAGCGGACCGCGAACGTGGTGCGGGTGACCGACCACGAACGCGGCGGGCACTTCGCCCCGTTCGAGGAACCCGAGCTGTACGCGGGGGAGTTGCGCGAGTTCTTCCGCCCGTACCGGTGATCCGCGATTCCCCGCGTCATCCCGCGCGCAGCGCCTCCTCGGCGGCGGGCAGCGCCCGGGCCCGGTCGGACTCGACCAGGCCGAGGCGGGTGCGGCGGTCGAGGAGGTCGGCCGCGTCCAGCGCACCCTCGTGCCGGACGGCGAAGCGCAGTTCGGCCGGGGTGACGTCGAGTCCGTCGATCGGTGCGAGCAACCGCTCGTCCCCGTTCGCCTCGGCGAGCACGGCGGGCGCTTCCGCGCCGTAGCGGTGGGCCAGCCGCGGCGGAGCGTCCACAGCGGACAGTCGAGCGGGAGGTGCCGCGCCGAGCAGCGGGAGCGATCGGGTGCGGCACGGGCGGTCGGTGAGCCCGGTGGTGTCCACCGCGTCCTGCGCCATCCGGCGGTAGGTCGTCAGCTTTCCGCCCACGACGCTGATCACCCCGTCCTCCCCGGTGAGCACCGCGTGCGCCCGGGAGAGGTCGGAGCTGCTCCCCGGCCCGCCGTCCAGCAGGGGGCGCAGCCCGGAGTAGGTGCCCAGCACGTCCCGCTCCCGGATCGGCCGCCCCAACGCGGAGTTCACCGTGTCCAGCAGGAACGCGACCTCCTCGGCCGAGCAGGTCGGGACGTCCGGGATCGGGCCCTCCTGCTCCTCGTCGGTGAGTCCGATGTGGACCCTGCCGTGCCCGGCGGGCAGCGCGAAGACGAACCGGTTCGCCGTTCCCGGGACCGGCACCGTCAGCCCGGCTCCCAGTCCGCCGAAGGCCTCGTCGGACACGACCAGGTGGGTTCCCCGGCTGGGGCGCAGCCGCAGGCCGGGCGAGACCTCGCCCGCCCACACCCCGGCGGCGTTGATCACGGCCCGGGCGCGGACCTCGACGGATTCCCCGGTCAGCCCGTCGCGCAGCAGGGCGCCTTCCCCGGTGACCCGCTCGGCGGCGCAGCGGGTGAGGATCCGAGCGCCGTGCCCGGCCGCGGTGCGCGCGATCCCGACGACCAGCCGGGCGTCGTCCACCAGCTGCCCGTCCCAGGACAGCAGTCCGCCGCGCAACCGGTCCCGCCGGACCGTGGGAGCCAGCCGCCTCGTCTCCACCGGGCCCACCCGGCGCGGCATCGGAAGCACCGAACCCGGGGTGCCGGCCGCGCGGCGCAGCAGGTCCCCCGCCGCGAACCCGGCCAGCACCAGCGCGGCCCGCCCGGCCCCGACCTCGGGCACCAGCGGCACCAGCTGCGGCAGGGGGCGCACCAGGTGCGGCGCCGTGCGCTGCATGAGGATCCGGCGCTCGACGGCGCTCTCGTAGGCGATGCCGACGTCGCCGGAGGCGAGGTAGCGCAGGCCGCCGTGCACCAGCTTGGAGCTCCAGCGGCTCGTGCCGAACGCCAGGTCGTGCTTCTCCGCGAGCACGACGCGCAGGCCGCGCGAGGCGGCGTCGAGCGCGGTCCCCGCCCCGGTGACGCCCCCGCCGACCACGAGCAGGTCGACCGGTGCGCCGTCGGCGAGCTCGGCCAGCTCGCGGGTGCGGCGGGCCGCGTTCAGCGAGGTCATCGGGATCACTCCTCGGGTCGCAGGTAGGCGTCGAGCACGTTGCGCAGCTGCTCGTCCAGCCGTTCCGGGGGCAGCACCTCGGCGAGGGGCCGGGCGGAGAGCACCGCGGACTGCACGAGCAGCAGGAGCGTGGCGGCGATCTCCGCGGGATCCCCCGAGCGGATCTCGCCGGTGGCCTGCCCGGCGCGCACGGCGGTGTCGAGCAGGTCGAGGATCCGGTGCTGGCTGGCGCCGAGGCGGTCGAAGACGTAGGTGATCAGCAGCTCGGGGTCGGTCTCCAGGATCTTCACGAACAGCGGGTGGGTCCGCGCCGCCGAGACCGTGCGCACGATCCGGTCCACCCCCTGTGCGCGGGAGGCCCCGTCCACGTGCGCGGGCAGCAGCGCGACGAGCTCGCGGGTGAGCAGGTCGGCGGACAGCGTCCGCACGTCCGGCCAGCGCCGGTACACCGTCGGCCTGCTCACCCCGGCCCGCCGGGCGATCTCGGCGAGGGTGGTGCGGCGCATTCCGACGGCGAGCACGCACCGCTCGGCGGCGTCCAGGATCGCATCGTCGTTACGACTTGACGTCATCTGTAAAACTGTAACGCATGACGGAGCTTGAGCACCGCACCCCGGACCCGGTCTGGAACGCCTGGGGGACCGCCGAAGCCGCGTCCCCGGTGTCCGGGCAGGTGCGCGACCTGCTCGAACAGGGACTCGGCGTGCCCCGCCGGGACACGCCTTCGGTGCCGCGTTCCGCGGTGCGCCTCGGCGAATCGCGGTTGTCCGAGCCGGTCCGCGCCGAGCTGAACCGCATCGTGGGCGCCGAGCACGTGCGCACCGACGCGGAGTCCCGGTTGCTGCACGCGGGCGGCAAGAGCACCCCCGACCTGCTGCGCCGCCGCGCGGGCGACGCGCGGGCCGCGCCCGACGCCGTCGTGCTCCCCGGCAGCCCGGAGCAGGTGAGCGCGGTGCTGGCCCGCTGCGCGGAACTCCGCGTCGCGGTGGTGCCCTTCGGCGGTGGGACGAGCGTCGTCGGCGGGGTGGAACCGGAGCGCGGCGGCTTCGACGCGGTGCTGGCGGTGGACCTCCGGCGGCTCGCCGCGCTCGTCGAGCTCGACGCCGAGTCGGGGACCGCGACCCTGCAGGCGGGGTTGCGGGCGCCGGAGGCCGAGGAGCTCCTGGCCGCGCACGGGTGCACCCTCGGGCACTTCCCGCAGAGCTTCGAGCACGCCAGCATCGGTGGCTTCGCCGCGACCCGTTCCTCCGGGCAGGCCTCGGCCGGGTACGGCCGGTTCGACGCGATGGTGGTCCGGGTTCGGGTGGCGACCCCGCGCGGGGAACTGGACCTGGGCCGGGCCCCGGCCTCGGCGGCGGGACCGGACCTGCGGCAGCTGTTCCTCGGCTCGGAGGGCGCGCTCGGGATCATCACCGAGGTGACCCTCCGGGTGCGCCCGGTGCCCGAGGAGGTCGTGCCGGAGGCGTGGGCGTTCCCGGACTTCGCCGGCGGCTCGGCGGCGCTGCGGGAGCTGGCGCAGGCGGAGGCGCTGCCCACCGTCGCCCGGCTCTCCGACGAGGCGGAGACCGCGGTGAACCTGGCCGCCGCGCACGACGTGGGCGGTGGCCAGGTGGCGGGAGGTTGCCTGCTGATCACCCGATGCGAGGGGCCCCGGATCGCGGTGCGGGAGCGGATGCGCGCGCTGCTGGAGGAGGCGGGCGGTTCGTCGCTGGGCGCCGGACCCGCCCAGGACTGGGAACGCGGGCGCTACCGCGGCCCGCACCTGCGGGACGCCCTGCTGGACGTCAACGCGCTGGTCGAGACCCTGGAGACCGCGACGAGCTGGTCCCGGCTGCAGGAGACCCGCGACGCGGTGACCGCGGCGCTGACCGAGGCCTTGCGGGAACAGGGCACCCCGCCGCTGGTGCTCTGCCACCTCTCGCACGCGTACCCGACGGGTGCCTCGCTCTACTTCACCGTCGTCTGCGGGCGCGGGGAGGAACCCGTCGAGCAGTGGTGGCGGGCCAAGCGCGCCGCCGGTGCGGCGATCACCCGCTGCGGCGCCACGATCAGCCACCACCACGCGGTCGGGCTGGACCACCGGGAGTGGCTGACCGAGGAGATCGGCGAGCTCGGCGTCGAGGTGCTGCGCGCCGTCAAGTCCGCGGTGGATCCGGTGGGAATCCTCAACCCGGGCAAGCTGATCCCGTGAGCACCTGAGCCGCGCTGCTGGTGAACCCGCGCGCCCGGCGGGTCGCGGCGGCCTCGGCGGGGGGGTGCTCGCCACGCGGTTCCTGCGGGGCTCCGGGACGTCGGTGTGCGCGCCGCTCGCGCGGGGGCTCTGGTGCCCGCGCGTCCCTCGGGCGGCCCCTCGATTCCACCGGACGGGGGTGGCGTGATGAGATCGTTCATGCGTGCGGCCTGTCGGGGGTGACGCGCGATCGAGCCGTACGGAGGTGGCAGCACGATGGCGAACGAGCGGCCGAAGGTCGACCTGCGCACCGATCGCGCCCACGGGGCGCGGATCTACGACTACATCCTGGGCGGCAAGGACAACTACGCCGTGGACCGCGCCGCCGCCGAGGAGACGCTGAAGATCTGGCCCGCCCTGGGCGTGCACATGCGGGCCAACCGGGCGTTCATGCACCGCGCGAGCCGCTACCTGGCCACCGAGTGCGGCATCGACCAGTTCCTCGACATCGGCACCGGCATCCCCACTCCGCCGAACCTGCACGAGATCGTGCAGGAGACCAACCCCGGTGCCCGCGTCGTCTACACCGACAACGACCCGATCGTGCTCGCGCACGCCCGCGCGCTCATGAACAGCGCCGACACCGGGCGGACGGCCTACGTCGAGTCCGACATGCGCGAGCCCGAGGCGCTGCTGGCCGCGCCGGAGCTGATCGAGACGCTGGACCTGGACCGCCCGATCGGGCTCATGCTCATCGCCATCGTGCACTTCATCGAGGACGACGCGGAGGCGCTCTCGGTGGTGCGTCGCATCGTCGACGCCCTGCCCGCCGGCAGCTACGTGGCCGCCACCGTGGCCACCGACGACTTCGCGCCCGAGATGCTGCGCCGCGTCACCGACGTCTACCACGCGCACGGTGAGTTCATGCGCTTCCGCGGCCGGGAGCAGGCCGAGCGGTTCTTCGACGGCCTGGAGCTGGTGGACCCGGGCCTGGTGCAGATGCACAAGTGGCGGCCCGAGGGCGACGGCTACCGCTCGGTGCCGGAGGCGGACATCGCGATGTACGGCGGGATCGCCCGCAAGCCCTGAGCGGTCCGTCCGACGCGCCGCGCGACCAGCCGCGGGGACCGGGCCGACCGCCCCCGATGATCAGCACCGCCGCGGCCGACGACGAACTCGCCACCCGCGAGGTCCCGGAGCGCGCCGCGCCCGACCCGGTGCGCCCGCGCATCGAGCGCGAGGGGCCCGGAACCGCCGGAGGTGCGCACCGGCGCCCGCTCGGAGCTCGGCGGGGGCGAGTTCCACGACGCGCTGGAGGAACTCCCGCCGGGTGGAGCGACGAAGAGGCCGCCGCCGCGCCGGAGCGCGACGACGGCCGGAACGCGCGGGTCAGTCCTCGTCCTGGAACAGGTGCAGCTGGGAGCCCAGGCCCTGCTCCCCGAAGGGCGGTTCGATGAGTCCCGAGGCGTTGCCGATGCCCGCGGTGGCCAGCAGCAGGGCGGCGGCGGCCGTTCCGACCGCGAACGCGCCGGTCCAGGTCCGAGTCATGTCGCTCTCCTTCGTCGGTGTTCGTTGCGCGGCAGAACCTGCCACGCCACCCCCTTTCCGGCCCCGGCAATCACACTCCCGTGCGACCGCCGGTCGGGAGAGAAGGCCCCGGGCGGGGGTTTCGGGAAGTGCCGGGCACGACCTCGCGCGGAGAGCCTGGCGCGGTCGCGCCCGCGCCAGCGCCCCGGATCGCCGGGGCGGGCCCTAAGATCGGTGCTCTGTCCGGATCGTGCCGTTGCCCAGGCGCGTCGACCAGGAGTTCCGGGAGCGCTCGCGCGGTGCGGTTCGGCGGGGCGGCCCGGACCGGCCGAACGAGGATCACCAGCATGAGCACCGACGACATGCCGCAGAGCGAGCGCACCCGGGCCGGGTCCCGCCGCGAGCAGGCGGAGGCCACCCGGGAGCTGTTGCTGCGCACCGCCGAGCGGCTCATCGCCGAGCGCGGGCTGGCGCAGGTCTCCAGCCGCCAGATCGTCGAGGCGGCCGGGCAGGCGAACAACTCCGCGCTGGCCTACCACGTCGGCAGCCGCACGGACCTGATCCACGCGATCTCGCTGAGCCACGCCGAACCGATCGCGCGGCGCACCTGGGAGCGGGTCGAACGGGCGCGCGGATCCACCGATCCGCGCGATCACGTCGCGAGCCTCGTGCTGCCCTACATCGAGCACGTCGCCGAGCTCGGCAACCCCAGCTGGTGCGCGCGGTTCACCGCGCAGATCGCGGCCGATCCGGCGTTCGCGGGCGACGCGCGCTCGGACCCGAGACTGGCCTCCTACTTCGATGAGGGCCTGGAGGCCTTGGCCGCGCACCTGCCGGAGCTGCCGGAGGCGGAGGCGGAGGTGCGCAGGCAGGCCACCCGGATGGCGATCATCCACACCTGCGCCGACGAGGAGCGCGCGGCCGCCGAGAGCGGCACGCCCGCGGACTGGGAGCTGATCGGTGCGGCGCTCACCGACGCGGTCGCGGGGCTGCTGCTGGCGCCGAGGCGCGGGTGAGCCCGTTCCGAAGCCCGGGCTCGGACGGCACCGGCTGCTAGCCTCGAAACTAAGACGTTCTTCTGCTCACACCGCGTCAGCCGGCTCGCCGACGAGAGGACCCGCATGAGCACCACCAGTGACCAGTCCGCCCCCGGATCGCCCTCGGACGTGCTGATCCAGCGCCCGCTGCCGGTGGAGCTGCTGCTCCGGGAGGGGAGCCCGTTCGACCCGCCGACCGCGCTGCGGGAGTTGGGCGAACAGGCCCCGGTGTCCCGGGTGGAGCTGCGCAATGGTGCCCCGCTGTGGATGGTGACCGGGTACGCCGAGTCCCGGTCGGTGCTCACCGACTCCCGGTTCAGCGCCGACACCCAGCGGCACCCGAACGCCATGCAGCTGACCCCCGCGCAGGTGCCCGGGCACCGGAGCGCCGTCGAGGACGGCACCGGCGGTTGCCCGGTCGACGACCGCCCGCACACCGACGGGCTGTTCATCTTCATGGACCCGCCGGAGCAGACCAGGCTGCGCAGGCTGCTGGTGGGCCAGTTCACCGTGCGCCGGATGCGCGCCCTGGAGTCCCGGGTGCGCGAGATCGCGGTCGAGCACGTCGAGGCGATGCGCGCCGCCGGGGCGCCCGCCGATCTGATGGCCGGGTTCGCGCTGCCGCTGCCATCCCTGGTGATCTGCGAACTGCTGGGCGTCGCCTGGGAGGACCGCGCCGAGTTCCAGGAGCGCTCCGCCGTGCAGACCAACCTCGCGCTCAGCGACGAGGTGCGGATGCGGGCGCGGCTCGAGATGCGCGAGTTCATGGCGCGGTTGGTCGCGGACAAGCGCGCGCACCCCGCCGACGACATCATCTCCGGGCTGATCCACGGCGGTGCCGACCCGGCGCTGACCGACGAGGAGCTGGTGGACCTGTCCTCGATGCTGCTCGGAGCGGGCCACGAGACCACCGCGAACATGCTCGCCCTCGGCACCTTCGCGCTGCTGGAGCACCCCGAGCAGCTGGCCGCGCTGCGCGCCGACCCCGGGATGATCGACGGCGCGGTGGAGGAGCTGCTGCGCTACCTGTCGGTGATCCACACCGGGCCGGTGCGGGTCGCGGTGGAGGACGTCGAGCTCGGCGGCGTCACCATTCGCGCCGGTGAGACCGCGATGATCGCGCTGCCGGAGGTCAACCGGGACCCGTCGCAGTGGTCGGAGCCCGCTGAGCTGGACCTCACCCGCGAGCGCAACCACCACCTCGCGTTCGGTCACGGCGTGCACCAGTGCCTCGGTCAGCAGCTGGCGCGGGTGGAGATGCGCATCGGCCTGGTGGAGCTGCTGCAACGGCTGCCCGGCCTGCGCCTGGCGGCTCCGGTGGCGGACGTCCCGCTGCGCACGGACATGATCGTGTTCGGGGTGCACTCGCTCCCGGTCGCCTGGGACTGACCGGTTCCGGGCGGCCGGAGCCGGTCCGGTCGCCCGGAAGCACCCGTCCGCGACCCGGGCCGAGGGGGAGCGGACGGGCTGGGGAATAATCTCGCGCGAAAGACTCTTCTGGGGGAGAGGAAATCGGTGGGCGATCCGCCCCGAGCCGCGGGAGGCGCGCGATGCAGTTCGGAATCTTCACGGTCAGCGATGTCACGACGGACCCGACCAACGGCACCACGCCCGACGACACCGAGCGCGTCCGGTCGATGCTGACCATCGCCAAGCACGCCGACCAGGCGGGGCTGGACGTGTTCGCGACGGGGGAGCACCACAACCCGCCCTTCGTCGCCTCCTCGCCGACGACGCTGCTCGGCTACCTCGCCGCCGCGACCGAGAATCTCGTGCTCTCCACCTCGACGACGCTGATCACCACCAACGACCCGGTGAAGATCGCCGAGGACTACGCGATGCTGCAGGTGATCTCGGACGGGCGGATGGACCTGATGCTCGGCCGGGGCAACACCGGTCCGGTGTACCCGTGGTTCGGCCAGGACATCCGGCAGGGCATCCCGCTCGCGGTGGAGAACTACGCGCTGCTGCGGCGCCTCTGGGACGAGGAGGTCGTGGACTGGCAGGGCCGGTTCCGCACCCCGCTGCAGGGCTTCACCGCCACGCCGCGGCCGCTCGACGGGGTGCCGCCGTTCGTGTGGCACGGCTCGATCCGCAGCCCGGAGATCGCCGAGCAGGCCGCTTACTACGGCGACGGGTTCTTCCACAACAACATCTTCTGGCCCGCCGAGCACACCCGGAAGATGGTCGAGTACTACCGCAGGCGCTACGAGCACCACGGCCACGGCCGGGCGGACCAGGCCGTCGTGGGGCTGGGCGGTCAGGTCTTCATGCGGAAGAACTCCCAGCAGGCCTGGGACGAGTTCCGCCCCTACTTCGACAACGCCCCGGTCTACGGGCACGGCCCGTCGATGGAGGAGTTCACCACGAGCACGCCGCTGACCGTCGGGAGCCCGCAGCAGGTCATCGACCGGTACGCGGGGATGCGCGAGGTGGTGGGCGACTACCAGCGGCAGCTCTTCCTCGTCGACCACGCGGGACTCCCGCTGAAGACGGTGCTGGAGCAGATCGACCTGCTCGCCGAGGAGGTCGTCCCGGTGCTGCGCGCCGAGATGGAGTCCAAGCGGCCCGCGCACGTCCCCGCCGACCCGCCGAGCCACGCCGACCGGGTCGCCGCCCGCGCCACCCAGCCCGTCGCGCACGGCGCGGACAGCTGACCACCACGACCGGGAACGGAGTTCTGATCATGAGCGAACGCACCCTCGTCGTCCTCTCCGGCGGTCTAGGCCAGCCCTCGTCGACCCGGATGCTGGCCGACCGCCTCGCGCGGGCCACCACCGACGGCCTCGGCGCGCACGGCATCACCGCCTCGGTGCGGGTGGTGGAGCTGCGCGAGATCGCCCACGAGGTCCTCGACGCGCTGCTGGCCGGCTTCCCGAGCGGGAAGGCGCGCGAGGCGCTGGACGCCGTCGCCGGTGCCGACGGGCTGATCGCGGTCACCCCGCTGTTCAACACGACCTTCGCGGGCCTGTTCAAGACCTTCGTGGACGTGCTGGACCGGGAGGCGATGGCCGGCAAGCCGGTGCTGCTCGGTGCCACCGGCGGTACCCCGCGGCACTCGCTGGCGCTGGACTACGCGCTGCGCCCGGTGTTCGCCCACCTGCACGCCGACGTGGCCGCCACCTCGGTGTTCGCGGCCACCGACGACTGGTCCGGGGACGGGGACCGGGTGGCGCCGCTGCCGGAGCGGATCCGGCGGGCGGGTGCGGAGCTGGCCGGGATGCTGGCCGCGCGGGAGCCGGTGACCGGTCCGCCCGATCCGTTCGCGGACGCGCCGAGCTTCGAGGACCTGCTCTCGGCCGGGTGATCAGCCCTCGGGCCGGTGCAGCACTCCGGCCAGCGCCCGGTGCACGGCCTCGTGATCGGCGGGGTCGTGCACCCGGACCTCGGCGGCGGCGATCCGGTACCAGTCCCGCGCCCCCGCGTACCGGACGTGCACCGCGATCTCGCCCGCGGGCGCGCGGGTGGTGCGCAGCTCCAGGTCGCCGGTGATGGTGCCGACCTCGTCGGTCATCACCCCCTCCGGCGGCGCGGTGATCGTCGTTGACAGCACGTCCTCGTCAGGCATGGCCGCCAGTGTCCCCGAGGAACCTGACGCGCGCCTCTTGTTGACAGACTGTCTAAGATGACACTGAGTCTAACAAGGGGCCGGTGCTGCCGGCTCCCGCGGCGCGGAGGTGGTGCAGGTGACCCGTACACCGGCGGAGACGACGGCCCCCGAACAGGACGTGTCCCGGCGACTGCTGGAGTCGGCCGCGCAGCTGTCCTACGACCCGGCGACCGAGGTCGACTGGGACTCCCCGCTCCCGCCCGAGGGCTACGGCCTCAACCCGGAGTGGAGCACGCTCTACGGCACACCCCTGTGGGACGAGCTCAGCCCGGAGCAGCGGATCACCCTGACCAGGCACGAGGTCTGCTCGGTGATGAGCATCGGCATCTGGTTCGAGATGATCCTGCAGCAGATGATCCTGCGCGATCAGTACGTCCGGGACCCCGCCCGGCCCGACTTCCGGTTCGCCCTCACCGAGATCGCCGACGAGTGCCGGCACTCGATCATGTTCGCGCGCGCCTGCGAGAAGATGGGCGTGCCCGCCTACCTGCCGCCGCCGTTCGTGGCGCAGCTCGGCCGCTCGTTCAAGACGCTCGCCGGATCGGAGGCGGCCTACGGCGGCATCCTCGTCGCCGAGGAGATCCTCGACGTGATGCAGCGGGACTGGATGCGCGGGGAGGACGTGCTGCCGATCGTGCGCACCACCAGCAAGATCCACGTGGTCGAGGAGTCGCGGCACATGAAGTTCGCCCGCCACGAGATCCGGGAGAGCATGCGCGGCGCGAGCACCGCCCGCCGCCAGGCCAGCGCGCTGCTGATCTCGCTGGTGGCCCACGTCGTCGTGACGAACATGGTGCAGAAGGACGTCTACCGCTCGGTCGGTCTCGATCCGGACCGCGCCGCCGCGGCGGTGCGCCGCAGCGAGCACCGCAAGGCGATGCTGCGCACCAGTTGCAGGCACCTGATGGACTTCCTCGCCGACGCCGGGCTGCTCACCCGCGCGGCGATGGCCGTCTACCGGCGCACCCACATGCTCTGATCCCGCACCGGCCCGCGACCGGTCGCGCCGGTACGACACCCCGAGGACCCCCGCATGGCGTACGCGATCACCCGGGCCTGCTGCAACGACGCCTCGTGCGTGTCGGTGTGCCCGGTCAACTGCATCCACCCGACGCCGGACGAGCCGGACTTCGGCCGCACCGACATGCTCTACGTCGACCCGAGGACCTGCATCGACTGCGGCGCGTGCGCCGACGCCTGCCCGGTGGACGCGATCTTCCCGGTGGACCGCTTGTTCGGCGCGGACGCCGAGTACGCCCGGATCAACGCCGAGCACTTCGGCGCGGAGCCCGGGCGGAACGAGTGGGCGGCGCCGCGCTTCCCCCGCTCGCTGCCGGAGGCGGCGCCGCTGCGCATCGCGATCGTCGGCACCGGACCCGCCGCCTGCTACACGGCGCAGGAACTGCTGCGCAGCACCAGCGCCGAGATCACCCTGCTGGACCGGCTGCCGCTGCCCGGCGGGCTGGTTCGCTCCGGAGTGGCGCCGGACCACCAGTCCACCAAGCGGATCGGCGAGGGCTTCTCCTGGCTGCTGCGGCATCCGAGGGTCCGGCTGCACCTCAACGTCGAGGTCGGCCGCGATCTCACCCACGAGAAGCTGGCCGCGCACCACCACGCGGTGATCTACGCGGTGGGGGCCGCCGCCGACCGCAGGCTGGGCGTCGAGGGCGAGGACCTGCCGGGCAGCACCTCGGCCAGCTCCGTCGTGTCCTGGTACAACGCCCACCCGGACGCCGCCGGGTTCGGGCTGGACCTCTCCGCTCAGCGGGCGGTCGTCATCGGCAACGGCAACGTCGCGCTGGACGTGGCGCGGATCCTGCTCAGCGACCCGGACCGGCTCGCGAGCACCGACATCGCCGATCGGGCGCTCGACGAGCTGCGGGACAGCGCGGTGCGCGAGGTGGTGCTGCTCGGTCGCCGCGGCCCGGAGCACGCGGCGTGCACCGCCCCGGAGCTGCGGGCGCTGCGGGACCTGCCCGGCGTGGAGGTCGCCGTCGAGGACGACCCCCGGGTCCGCGCGGCGCTGTCGGCGGCCGCACCCGGTGGGACGGCCGCGCTGCTGGCCGAGCTGCCCGCCGCGCGGATCGACTGGCGCGCGGAACCCGCCCCCGGCAGGCGGGTCGTCTTCCGCTTCGGGGCCGAGCCCGCCGCGCTGCGCGGGACCGATCGGGTGGACTCCGTCGAGGTGCGCGACCCGGAGGGCCGGACCGGGACCATCGCCGCGGGTCTGGTGGTGCGCGCGATCGGCTACCGCTCCACCCCGATCCCCGGACTCCCGTTCGACGCGGCGAGTGCGACGGTGCCGAACGAGTCCGGGCGGGTGCTCACCGAGCCCGGGGGGCCGCCGCTGCCCGGGACCTACGTCGTCGGCTGGGCCAAGCGCGGCCCGAGCGGCGGCATCGGCACGAACCGGGGCTGCGCGGCGGAGACGGCCGGCGTGCTGCTGGACGACGCCCCCTCGCTCGCCCCGCCGCCGGCGGCGGGCTTCGACCGCTGGCTGCGCAGGCGCGTCCCGGCGGCGATCGGACGTCGCGCGGTGCTCGCCATCGATGCGGCCGAGCGGCGACGGGGTGATCGGCAGGGCCGACCACGGGTCAAGTTCCCCAGCACGCCCGAACTCCTCGCCGCCGCGAAGCGCTTCCGCCGCTGAGCGCGGCTCAGCCGAGTTCGCGGAGCAGGGGGGCGAGCTGTTCGGCGGACTCCTGGTCGTGGCCCGCCGTGGTGCTCACCATGGCCACCAGCTGATCGGTGAGCCACACCTCGAAGACCTCGCGCGGCGGTTCGCGGGTGGCCAGCCAGGTCACGCAGGTCGTCTCCACCAGCGCGACCCAGCCGCGCAGCGTCAGCTCCAGCAGCGGGGTCGGCGCGGCGATGCCGACGCGGTCCCGGATGAGGGTGACGACGTGGTTGCGCACCTGGTCCACCAGCGTCTCCGTCTCGCTGCTGGCGACGGTGGAACCGCTGCGCAGCAGCGCGGTGTAGCTGCTGGCGAAGGTCTCCACGAAGGACACGAACTCGGCCAGCGCCCCGCGCAGCTGCGCGAGCAGGTCCCCCTCGGAGGGCAGCGTGATCCGCTCGATGAGCTCGTCGACCACCGTGGTCAGCGCCGCCACGTGCACGTCCCGCAGGTTCGCGAAGTAGCGGTAGAACAGGGCCCGGGACACCTCGGCCTCGGCGACGATGTCGTCGACCGAGACGTCGTCCATCGCGCGCTCGCTGTAGAGCCGCAGCGCGGTGCCGAGCAGGTGCTCGCGGCGTTCCTCCGGGCTCATCCGGCGGCGCGGCCGGTCGCCGCGCGCGGTCCGGCCGGGGCTGGTCGGGTGCTCACTGGTTCGCTGCATCGTCGGGACATCATCCCACTTCCGCCGGGCCGGGCCGGGACCGTCCCGGGCGAGCGCGCCGGTCAGCGGCTCTGCAGGGCGTCCAGCGCGACGGCCTGGGCGATCACCAGCCTGCGGTCCAGGTCCGGGGAGGTCACGTCGATGACGTAGCGGTCCCGCAGCGCGAACTTCTTGCGCACCGAGAGCACCGTTCGCCCGCCCGCGGTGAAGTCGAAGTGGTAGGGCACCGGGAACGGCAGCCCGTCGATGAACGGCAGGAACTCCCACGCCCTGCGCAGCACCGCCACGGCCAGGCTGCGCTCGGCACCGCGCGCGGCCGGGGAACCCGGCTGCTCCACGTCCCAGGTGGAGCGGGTCAGCGAGCGGCGGAAGTCCTTGCGGAAGAAGCCGATCGCATTGCCCTCCCCGTCGCGGACGTCGTAGCCGGAGGCGAGGTCGAGCACCTTGCGAGCCTGGAAGGAGGCGAGCACCTCCTCCTTGCGCTCGTCGGTGAACAGCGTGACCTGCTCCTTGAGCCGGGCCCGCTTCTGCTCGGCGAACGCGACGAGCTCGCCCTCGCCACCGGAACCGTCGTCGAGCCGGATCTCGTAGCGGTTGACCAGGAACGTGATCCGCTGCCGCATGTGCAGCCTTTCGAGGAAACCACCGGTCGTCATGATCGATCCCACTTCGTCGTCGTGCTGGTGCGTCACCGGATCGCCCGGTGCGCCGGAAGTTACCGAGGCCGCGGGCGCCCGACATCGGGCTGGAGGGCGAGGTCCGATGGCCGGAAGTACTAGGCGCCACGGGCCGGGCCGGGCGTCGTTCTCTCCCCGGTGCCGCGCCGCGGCGGCGACGACCCGCGGAGAACGCTCCCGGCGACGCGGGGCCGATGTCGCCCGGGCGTCCGCACCGGCCTCGGGTGGCAACGATTTCCCGCGAAATCGCGCCCCGGCGCGCTCGGATCGCGCGGGACACCGCCCCGGTGGGTGCGATGTCGCGTCCCAGCGGGGCGCCCGTGCCGGGGCCGCGGCGCTGTCGCGACGCCGCCCCGCCAACTCGTGCGGGAGCGGGGGCTCCGCGACGGGTGGGTGCGCGGGAACGCGGCCTCTGCCGGGCGCCGGGTGGGAATCGAGGTGGGCGAGGCCGCGTTGGGGGGTGGTGTGACCACGCCGCTGCGCTTCTCGGTTCTCGACCGCTCGCTGGTCCGGCGCGGGCGGCCCGCCTCGGAGGCGTTGCGCCGGACGGTGCGGTTCGCCGTCGAGGCCGAAGCGCTCGGGTACCACCGGTTCTGGGTGGCCGAGCACCACGGCGTCCCGGGCGTCGCCGGGGCCGCCCCGGCCGTGCTCGCCGCGTCGGTGGCGGCGGCGACCTCGACGATCCGCGTCGGCACCGGCGGCGTGATGCTGCCGAACCACGCGCCGCTGGTGGTGGCCGAGCAGTTCGGCGTGCTGGCCGCGCTGCACCCGGGCCGCATCGACCTGGGGCTCGGGCGCTCCCTCGGCTTCACCGCGCCGGTGCGCCGGGCGCTGGGCCACGGGAGGGAGTCGGCGGAGCGCTTCGGCGAGCAGCTGGCCGAACTGCTCGGCTACTTCGCCGCCGGCCCGGACGACCCGGTGCGCGCCACGCCGTCGGCGGGGCTGCGGTTGCCGGTCTTCGTGCTGGCCACCGGCGCCGGGGCGGGTTTCGCGGCGGAGGCGGGCCTCCCGCTGGTCATCGCGGCCGTGCGCGGGCACGAGGCGCTGCGCGAGGCGGTGCGGCGCTACCGCGCGGAGTTCCGCCCGTCCGCGTGGTCGCCGAACCCCTACCTGGTGCTGTCCCGCTCCGTCGCGGTCGGCCCGACCACCGAGGCCGCCCGCAGGCTGCTCGTCCCGGAGGCCTGGTCGAGCGCGCACTCCCGGGTGCACGGCGTCTTCCCACCGCTGGAAGCGCCGGACGAGGTCCTGTCGCGCGGTTTCGACGAACGCGAGCGGGAGCAGTTCGAGCGCGCGATGCGCGGCCACGTGTACGGCACCGAGGACGAGGTCGCCGACCAGTTGCAGTCCCTCGTGGACGACCTGGGCGTGGACGAGCTGCTCGTCACCACCAGCGGCCCGGACGAGGAAGCGCTGGTGGACTCCTACCGCCGCCTGGCCAGGCTGATCCCAGGGGCGCGGTAGATTGCGCGGCCATGCTGCCGCGGGACTACCTGGACCAGTTCACCGAGAGCGCCGGATACCTGGACTTCGCCCGGTTCGGGCCGCCCTCGCGCGCGGTGCGGGAGGCGGCGGCGCGGCTGCTGGAGCGCTCGGCCACCGCCGATCACTCCACTGTGGATGACCTGATGCGCGAGGACGCCGCCGCCCGCTCCCGCATCGCGCGGTTGTGCGGTGCTCCCGCCGAGCAGGTGGTGCTGCAGCCGAACACGAGCACCGCGCTGTTCCAGGCCGCCTTCGCCCTCGGCGGGACCGTGCTGGTGTCCGCCGGTGAGTTCCCGGCCAACGCCTACCCGTGGGCCCGGGCGGCCGAGGCCGGGTGGGGCGAGGTCCGCTGGTTGCGCCCGCCCGGCGGCGCTGTCACCCCGGAGGCGGTGCGCGCCGCGCTCGACGCGGAGGTGGCGGTGGTCGCGGTGAGCGCGGTGGACTTCCGCACCGGGCACCGCGCCGATCTCGCCGGGATCCGCGAGGTGATCGGCGACCGGTTGCTGGTGGTCGACGCGATCCAGGCGTTCGGCGCGGTCGTGGCGGACTGGGCGGCGGCCGACGTGCTCGTCGCGGGCGGGCAGAAGTGGCTGCGGGCGGGGTGGGGGACCGGGTTCGCCGCGCTCTCGCAGCGCGCGCTGGACCGGCACCGGCCGCTGCTGTCCGGGTGGACCGGCGCGCGGGACCCGGCCCGGTTCGACGGGGAGGTCCGCGAGCCGGTGCCGGGCGCGGAGTCCTGGTCGATCACGAACCTGAGCCCGGTGTCGGCCGGATCCCTCGCGGCGGCCCTCGACCTGGTGGAGCGGGCCGGCCCGGCCGCGATCGAGGCCCGGATCGCCGAGCGCGTCGGGGAGCTCGCCGACGCGCTCCGCTCCGCGGGCGCGCGGATCACCTCGGCCCCACCGCCGCGCGGCGGGATCCTCACCTTCGAGGTGCCCGGCCGGCCGGCCCGCGAGATCGCCGCCGAGCTGGCCGCCGCGGGCATCGCCGTGACCGGCCGCGACGAGCACGTCCGGCTCTCCCCGCACGCCTCGACCACCACGGGCGTGGTGGACGAGGTCGCGGCGATCGTCCGGCGGCGCTGACTAGGGCACCCGGACCCGTTCGCTGCCGCCACCGGAGAGGAACAGCGCGAGTTCCCGGCCCTCCTCGGCGATCTCCGCGCGCTCGGCGGGGGAGAGGCGGCGCAGCGCGGAGACGGTGACGGTGCCGTCCTCAGCGGTCCAGGTGCCCGCGACGCGCCCGTCGACGAGCAGCGCGCGCTGCCCGGCCACCGACAGCCCCCGGTGCTCGTCGTCGACGATCCGGCTCCGGTCCGCGTAGCCGAGCAGCGCGTTGTCGAAGGCGGGCAGGAAGCGCACCGGCGCGGGCACGTCCGGATCCGGCCGGGGCGCGTCGGGCAGGTCGAGCAGTTCGCGGCCGCGCCCGTCCCGGAAGCTCACCAGCCGGTCCCGCACCGCGGCCACCGCCGCGGGAAGTCCGGCCAGCCCGCACCAGGCGCGCAGGTCGGCGGAGGCCGCCGGACCGAACGCCGCGAGGTAGCGCAGCACCAGCTGCTCACCCGCCGGATCGGCCCCGTCCGGCGGGACCGCCGCCGGACGCCCCAGCCAGTCGGAGAGCAGGACGTTCGACGCGCCCGCGCGCTCACCCCAGAGCCCGCGCGGCGGCAGCTGCACCACCGGCACCAGCACGATCACCGCCTCGCCGAGCACCCGGGCGGGTGCGTTCCAGCGCCGCGCCAGCGCCCGGCCGATCTCGCCCAGCGCGCGCGGCCGCGAGTCGGCGAGCAGCGCCCGGCCCGCCGTCGCCAGCTCGTCGAGATCGACGCCGGCGAGCTCCGCGCGGTAGACCCCGAGCAGTCGCTGCCGCAGCATCGCCTGGTGCCGGTTCCGCCAGGCCAGCGCGTCCTCGGCGGTGACCAGGTGCACGGTGCGGCGCATGAGGTGGGTGCGCACCAGCTCCCGCCCGGTCAGCAGGCCGTCGAGCTCGCCGGGGTCGAAACCGCGCAACCGGGACCAGAGCCCGAGGAACGGCTCCTGCGGCTCCTGCGCCTGCATCCCGCCGAGGTGCGCGACCGCCTCCCGGACGTCGGTGGCAGTCCGCCCCAGCAGGAGCTGCCGGGCCAGCGCCGCCCGGTTCAGCGCCCGGTCGCCGAGCAGCGGTCGGGATTTCCGCATGGTGATCTCCGTTCGTCCGCGAACCGGCCGTCGCGGGGTTCGTGCGGGGGAACTCGACATGCCCCCGGCGCGGAGCCGAGCGGCGACTCGGCCCCGGCCGCGGTGCGGTCACATCGCGGTGGTGCCGTCGAGGGATTCGCGGATGATGTCGGCGTGCCCCGCGTGCTGGGCGGTCTCGGCGATGACGTGGATCAGCACGCGACGGGCGCTGTGCACCGCGCCCGGCTCGTTCCACGGTGCCTCCGGCAGCGGGTGCCCGGCCGAGAGGTCGGGCAGCGCGGTGACGACCTCCTCGGTGCGCGCCGCGACCCGCTCGTAGCGCTCGACGATCCCGGCCAGCGTCTCGCCGGGCAGCACCTGGAACTCCCGCTGCCGGTCGATCGCCCACTGCGGGTACTCGCGGGCGGTGCCAGCGGTGAAGTCCGCCCAGGTGACGCCCTCGGGAAGCGCGAAGCTCATCGCGGACGGCCCCTCCCGCACGAAGCGCAGCCAGCTCTCCTCGGTGTTCGCGACGTGCTTGAGCAGCCCGCCCAGGCACAGCGCGCTCGCGGTGGGCCGCGCGGCGAGCTGCTCGTCGCTGAGCCCGCGCACCGCGGTGAGCAGCGCGGTGCGGGCGGCGGCCAGCTCCGCGAGCAGGTCCGTCCGCTCGTCGGAGCGGTCCGGGGACGTGGTCGTCATGGTGATCCTTCTGGTCGTTGCGTGCGGTACGCCGACCAGCGTGGCAGGGGTAGCGGTCAATTCCCGTCCTCTTCCGCGCGGCATCATCGGAGCCATGAGCGGAACCTCGGGGCGGATGCTGTCGCTGCTGTCGTTGCTCCAGGTGCGCCGGGACTGGCCGGGTCGGTTGCTGTCGGAACGGCTGGAGGTCAGCGAGCGGACGGTGCGCCGCGACGTGCAGCGGCTGCGCGAGCTCGGCTACCCGATCCGGGCCGCCAAGGGGCCGGAGGGCGGGTACCGGCTCGCGGCGGGCGCGGAGCTGCCGCCGCTGCTGTTCGACGACGAGCAGGCCATCGCCCTCGCGGTCGCGCTGCAGCTGGCCACCGCGGCGGGCGCGGGCATCGGGGAGGCCGCCGAGCGCGCGCTGAGCACGGTTCGCCAGGTGATGCCCGCACGGCTGCGCCACCGCATCGACGCCCTCCGGATCACCGCCGTCGAGCGGACCGGCCCCCGGGTGAATCCCGAGGTGAGCACCGACGTCCTGGTGGCGGTCGGGGCCGCCGTGCGGGCCAACGAGGTGCTGCGGTTCGACTACGCTCCCGGGCACGCCGCCGCCGCCCCGCGCCGCGTGCAGCCGCACCACCTGGTCACCTGGAGCGGCCGCTGGTACCTGGTGGCGTGGGACCTGGACCGGGACGACTGGCGGATCTTCCGCGCCGACCGGATGACCCCGCGCGCCCCGACCGGCCCGCGCTTCGCGCCGCGCGAGGTGCCAGGTGGGGACGTGGCGGACTTCGTCTCGGGCCGGTTTAGCGGGGCCGGCGGACCTGGCGGCTGGCCGTGCCGGGGCGAGGTGGTGCTGCACCTGCCCGCGGCCGCGGCCTCCCGCTACGCCCCCGACGGTCTCGTGGAGGCGCTGGGGGAGGACCGCTGCCGGTTGTCGCTGGGCTCCTGGTCCTGGCGCGGTCTGGCCGCCTCCCTCGGCCGGTTCGACGCCGACATGGAGGTGCTCGGGCCGCCGGAGCTGGTGCGCGCCTTCGCGGACCTCGCCGCGCGCTACGCGGCCGCCGCCGGACGTTAAAAGTCAGACTTTTTCCGGCGCGGGACGGGGCTTCGAGCCGCGAGGGATCCGCGGTTGATCTGTTGTGCCCGTGTTGCGGTGGTTGCGCGTTTCGAATCGGCGGATGGCTCAGCGGAGTGCTCCGGAAGCAGGGATCCAAAAATGTCCGATGTATTGCCTCCGGGGCCGTTCGACCCGCATACTTCGGCCCGGTCGGAGGGTGATTCAGGTCGCACTCCGGCGCCGCGGGAACCGCCCGGCCGCACAGCCCGGAGCCCTCCCGCGCGGGACAGCGCCGTCCGACGACGAGGAGAAGACCAGGCGATGAAACGCATCGGAGTGGACGTCGGTGGCACCTTCACCGACCTCATGTACTGGGACGAGGACGGCTCGGTCGCCGTGCACAAGGTCCCGTCCACGCCCCAGGACCCCTCCCTGGCCACCGTGGACGGCGTCCGGCAGCTAGCCGAGCGGATCGGCATCTCCGTGCGCGACCTCGACCAGTTCCTGCACGGGACCACGGTCGCCACCAACATCGTGCTGGAGCACAACGGGGCCGACGTCGGGCTCATCACCACCGAGGGCTTCCGCGACGTCCTGCACATCGCCCGCAAGAAGCGGCCGCTGAACTACTCCTCCTACCAGGACCTGCCGTGGCAGAAGTGGCAGCTGGTGCGCCGCCGCAACCGGCGGGTCGTGCCGGAGCGGATCGATTCCGCCGGTGAGGTGCTGGTGCCGCTGGACCTCGACGCGGCCCGGGAGCAGGTGCGCGCGCTGCGGGACAGCGGGGTGCGGGCCATCGCCGTGTGCTTCCTGCACGCCTACCGCAACCCCGCCCACGAGCAGGCGGTGAAGGAGATCGTCGAGCAGGAGTGCCCGGGGATGTTCGTCTCGCTCTCCAGCGAGGTCGCCCCGCAGTACCGGGAGTACGAGCGGTTCTCCACCACCGCGCTCAACGCGTTCGTCGGCCCCAAGGTGTCCGGCTACATCGACAACCTCGCCGAGACCACGCGCGAGGCCGGGGTGCGCGGTGACATCCGGCTGATGACCTCCGCGGGCGGGCTGATCTCCTCGCGCCGCGCGGCGGACAACCCGGTGCTGCTGCTGACCAGCGGCGTGGTCGCGGGCCTGCTCGGCGGGTGCGCGATCGGCGCGGCCTCCGGCTTCCCGAGCGTGATCACCCTCGACGTGGGCGGGACCTCGGCCGACATCGGCGTGGCGCCGGACGGCAAGCTGCGGATGAAGCACCTGCTGGACACCCGCATCGGCGACTACCACGCGATGGTGCCGATGGCCGAGGTCGACACGATCGGCGCCGGTGGCGGGTCGATCGCCTTCGTCGACGCGGGCGGGATGTTCCGCGTCGGCCCGCGCAGCGCCGGGGCCACCCCCGGCCCGGCCTGCTACGCGCGCGGCGGCACCGAGCCGACCAGCACCGACGCGATGGTGGCGATGGGCTGGCTGCGCGCGGACAGCTTCCTGTCCGGCTCGATGCACGTCGAACCGGCGCTGGCGACCAAGGCGATCGACGAGCACATCGCCGGTCGCCTGGACACCTCGGTGGAGCAGGCCGCGATCGGGATCTTCCAGATCCTGGCGCACGCCATGACCGAGGCGATCAGCCTGCACTCGGTGCGCAAGGGCTACGACCCGCGCGACTTCTCCCTCGTCGCCGAGGGCGGAGCCGGGCCGCTGTACGCCTGGCACATCGCCGAGCAGTTGCGGGTGCCGCGCGTGATCGTGCCGCACCACCCCGGCATCGCCTCGGCGATGGGCCTGCTCAGCACCGACATCCGGGTGGAGACGCCCGCGACGGTGTGGACCTCCTCGGACGACCCCGACCTGGAGCGGATCTCCGCCGAGTTCGACCGCCTCGGCGCGCAGGCGGTCGAGCAGCTCGCCGGGGACGGCCTGGACCCCGAGGAGATCGTCCTGGAGCGCAGCCTCGACTGCCGCTACCTCGGCCAGGGCTACGAGCTGCGGGTGCCGGCTCCGCCCGGCCGGATCGACGAGGCCTGGATGGCCGCGGCCGCCGACGCCTTCCACCAGGTGCACGAGCGGACCTACTCGCAGCGCTTCGACGACAAGCCGGTGCACGTGGTCAACGTGCGGGTCGCCGCGATCGGCCGCGTCGGGCACGTCCCGCTGGCCGAGGTCGAGACCGGCGGCCCGGACGCCTCGGCGGCGATCAAGACGACGACCGAGGCGCTGTTCTGGACCCCGGACAACCAGCCGAAGACCTTCGCCACCCCCGTCTACGACCGGTCGGCGCTGCGGGCGGGCAACACCCTGACCGGCCCCGCGATCATCGAGCAGTTCGACTCCACCACCGTCGTGGGCCCGCAGCAGACCGCCACCATCGACCGCGTCGGCCACATCATCATCGACACCGCCGCGGGCAGCGAAGGAGACCAGCGATGACCGCGCTCGACCCCGCAGGCGTCTCCCTGGCCGGGACCGCGCCCCGCAACTTCACCACCGTCGAAGTCGATCCGATCACGCTGCGGGTGATCGGCGGCGCGCTCAACAGCATCGCCAAGGAGATGGCCCAGATCCTCTACCGGATGGCCTACTCCAGCCTGATCCGGGAATCGGAGGACCTCGGCGCCGGGATCTTCGACGCGCACGGCCGGGAGCTGTGCGAATCGGACTCCACCCCGATGCACTGCGGTTCGATCCCCGCCTACATCCGCGGCATCGACCGCAAGCTGGCCGGGACCTACCGGCCGGGGGACGTGGTGCTGCACAACCACCCCTACCACGGGGCGGCGCACTCGCCGGACTACGGGATCATGATCCCGATCTTCTTCGGCGGCGAGCACATCGGCTTCGCGGGCTGCACCGGGCACGTGTCCGACATCGGCGGGAACTTCCCGGGGCTGTGCATGGACGTCGTGGACGTCTGGGCCGAGGGCAAGCTGATGGACGCGGCGAAGATCTACGACGCCGGGGTGCGCAACGAGGCGCTGATCCAGCACATCCTGGACAACGTCCGCACCCCGGAGCAGAACGCGGGCGACCTCGAAGCCCTCATCGCCTGCGCGCGGCTCGGCGAGCGGCGGTTCCTGGAGCTGCTGGAGCGCTACGGGCTGGACGTGGTGATGTCGGCGTCCGAGAAGTGGATGGACTACTCGGAGGACATGCTGCGCCGCCGGATCCGGGAGATCCCGGACGGGGAGTACGAGGCCCCGGCCTCCTACCTGGACGACGACGGCAAGAACCGGGACGTCCCGCTCAAGGTGGCCGTGACGGTGAAGATCGAGGACGACGACGTGATCGTCGACCTCACCGGCTCGAACGACCAGGTGCCGACGGCGTTCAACGTCCCGTTCGAGGGTTCGGTGCTGCCGACCGTCGCCTCCGCGGTGCGCACGCTGCTGCTGGACGAGGCGCTGACCGAGGAGTTCGTGCCGCAGAACGACGGCTGCTTCCGCCCGGCGAAGGCCTACGCGCCGGAGGGGACGCTGTTCAACCCGAACTTCCCGGCGTCCTGCTTCGCGCGGTTCTCGCAGATCAACCGGATCTTCGATTCGATCAACCTGGCGCTGGCCGACGTGCTCCCGGACCGGGCGGTGGCGGGGTCCTCGGCGGCGCTGTGCGCGATCGCCTACTCCGGTCTCGCCGCCGACGGGAAGTCGTACTGGGTCTACATCGAGATCAACGAGGGTTCCTACGGCGGGCGCAACGGCAAGGACGGGCTGGACTGCGTCGACTCGCTCATGGCCAACACCCGCAACAACCCCATCGAGGAGCTGGAGCTCAACCACGCGATGATCGCCGAGCGCTACGAGCTGCGCGACGAGCCCCCCGCGCCCGGCCGGTACCGGGGCGGCCTGGGCAGCGTGCGGAAGTGGCGGATGCTCACCGACACCTTCATCGGCTCCGAGGCGGACAACCGCACGGACCCGCCGAAGGGCCTGGAGGGCGGGCACGACGGTCGCGCCGGATCGTTCACCCGCAACGCCGGAACCCCGGCGGAGGAGGCGATGCACTCCAAGGTGACGCAGGAGAAGTGCGCGGCGGGCGACACCCTGGAGATCAAGCTGCCCTCCGGCGGCGGTTACGGCGACCCGTTCCTGCGGGACCCGGCGGCGGTGCTCGACGACGTGCTGGACGACTTCGTCTCCGCCGAGGACGCTCGCGAGCACTACGGCGTCGTCGTCGACGTCGCGGCGGGCGCGGTCGACCAGCGGGGAACCGAACGTCTGCGCGCCGCGCACGCGGGCTGAACGCGGATCGAGACCGGGCCGGTGGGCGGGAAGCGCCCACCGGCCCCCGGACGAGGAGAGACGCCGTGGGAGCGGTTCGAGATCGGGTGCGGGCGGGACTGGACCGGGCGGCGGCGGAGAACCCGCGGCTGCACGCGCTGATCAGCACCAGGGACGCCGAGGCGTTGCGCGAGGCCGACCTGCTGGACGCGGCGACCGGACCGCCCGGCCCGCTGCACGGGCTCACCGCGACGATCAAGGACAACATCGACGTCGCGGGCGTGCCCACCACGGCGGGCACCCGCCACCACGCCACCGGGCCGGCCCCGGCCGACGCGGCGGTGACCCGGCTGCTGCGCGAGGCGGGCGCGGTGGTGCTGGGCAAGGCCAACCTGGCCGAGTTCGCGATGGGCGTCGTGGGCCGCAACGCGACCTTCGGCGACTGCCGCAACGCGGTGGACGAGACGCGGATCTCCGGCGGGTCCAGCAGCGGTTCGGCGGTCTCGGTGGCGGCCGGGATCAGCGCGGTCTCGCTGGGCACCGACACCGGCGGCTCGGGCCGGGTTCCGGCCGCCGTCAACGGGATCGTCGGCGTCCGCCCGACCCTCGGGCGGGTGTCGAACGCGGGCGTGTTCCCCGTCAGCACCTCCTTCGACACCGTGACCCCCCTCGCCCGCGACGTGCGCACGGCGGCGGCGGTGCTCGCGGTGCTCGATCGCTGGGACCCCGCGGACCCGGCCTCGGTGCGCGCCGAGCGGATCCCGGTGGAGTCCGCGCTCGCGGACGGTCCGGCCGGGCTGCGCGTCGGCGTGCCGGTGAACTTCTTCTTCGACGACGTCGATCCCGGGGTCGCCGAGGTGGTCCGGGCCGCGGTGGACGCGCTGGGCCGCGCCTGCGGAGCCGTGCGCGAGCTGCGGGTGCCGGGCGTCGAGCTCGCCCAGGCGCGGATGCTCGACGTGATGTACCCGGAGGCCGCCGCCGTGCACGCCGACCGGGTGCGGGACCGGCCCGGGACGATCGATCCGGACGTGCTGCGCCGGATCCGGCTCGGGCACGAGGTCCCGCCGGAGCGCGGGGAGCGCGGCCGGCGGTGGCGCCGCGAGTTCCAGCGGGACGTGCACGGGTTGTTCGACGAGGTGGACGTCCTGGTGACCCCGACGATCCCGGTGGACGTCCCGCGCCGGGACGCGGTCGACCTCGCGGACTCCACGCGGTCCATCGCCCGCTTCACCTACGCCTGGTCGATGTACGGCGGGCCCTCGGTCAGCGTCCCCTGCGGGCTCCACCCGGGCTCCGGGATGCCGGTGGGCCTGCAGCTGACCGCCGCGCCCTGGCGGGACCACCTCGCGCTGCGGGGCGCGCTGGTCGCGCAGGAACTGCTGGCGGGATGATCTCGGTACCGCAACCTCTGGTCACGTTCAGCTCATGGAGTACTACGATGCGCTGAGTACGATCACGTCGCCGCGACAGGAAGACATCCCGATGAGCAACTCGGACCGGGACCCGTTCCCGTACCAGGTAGCGGACCTGACCCGGCCGAGCGTGGCGCGCGTGTACGACTGGTACCTCGGTGGCAAGGCGAACTGGGCGATCGACCGCGCCTTCGGGCAGAGCGTCATCGACAAGTACCCGCTGCTGCGCCCGATCGCCATCAGCAACCGGCTGTTCCTGCACCGGGCGGTGCGCCGCCTGGTGGCGCACGGGGTGCACCAGTTCGTCGACATCGGCTCCGGCGTGCCCACGATGGGCAACACGCACTCGGTCGCCGAGGAGGTCGAGCCCGACTCCCGGGTGGTCTACATCGACCACGAACCGGTCGCCGTGGCGCACTCCAAGGTCCTGCTGGACGAGCACGGCGACTCGCGGCGGCACGCCGCCGTGAACGCCGACCTGCGCAACCCGGACAAGCTCTGGCAGCGGTCGTTGGAGACCGGGGTGCTCGACCTGGACAAGCCCATCGCGGTGCTGCTGGTGGCGGTGCTGCACGTCGAGCAGCCCGACAAGAGGGGCCGGGACATCTCCGAGCAGGTGGTGGCGCGCTACCGCGAGCTGCTGCCCGCCGGCTCCTACCTGGTCATCTCGCACATCACCGACGACGGCGTGCTGCCGGAGATGAAGGGCAAGCTGGCGGGGATCAAGGAGATGTACGACCGCTCCTCCAGCCCGGTGATCTGGCGGCGCCGCGAGGAGATCCGCCAGTTGTTCGGCGACTTCGAGCTGATGGAACCGGGGATGGCCTGGACCTCGGAGTGGCATCCGGAGGACCGCAGCCCGAACCACTCCGTGGACCTGGGCTTCGCGGCGCCGGAGGAGTCGGGCATCTGGGCGGGCGTCGGTCGCAAGCCCCTCGGCTGATCCCGCCCGACGCCGAACCGGCGCGCTCGTCGACCGGGGAGCAGCATCCGCCCCCGGATCCGAGTACGACTACTCAGGCGCGGCGGACTCCACGCGACGATCATGGAACTTGCAAGACGTTGCGTTCCAGGAGGTTCGACGTGTCCGCTTCTTCGCCGCTCCAGGCGCCCGCCTTCCGCCGCTACCTGCTCAACCCGGTGTCGCTGGGCTACCTCGCGCTGGTGGCCGCGGTGTGGATCTGGGTCGCGCTGGACGTGACCCTGGTCGAACACGCGGACGCCACCCTCTCCGGGGTGTGGGGTCTGCTGGTGACCGCACCGACCTCGCTGCTGTTCCTGGGCCTGCCCGGCCCGCTGCCCTGGATCGGGGTCGTGGTCGCGGCGCTGGTGCAGGCGACGGCGCTCGGCCTGGCCTACCAGGGCACCGCGGGGATCTTTCGCCGCCGCGTCGGCACGACCGGCGCGTGACGAGCACCTGATGCCCGCGCGGCGCCCCCGGGCGGCGCCGCGCGCGGTGCGGCGGCCGGCCCGGCCGCTCGCGCACCCCCGCTCCGCTCCCCGGTCGTCCCGGGGCCGCGCCCGGAGCACCTCGCGAACGGGGCCGCGCCGCCTGCCGTCGCGGCGCGCGCACGTCGGCCTCCGCTGAGGTGACCGGCTCGCGTCCCCGGAGGATCGCTCGGCCGCGCGCGGCTCAGGCGATCGTCGCGCCCTCCGGGTGCGGGAACCAGCGCCGGATGTCCTCCGGGGTGGCCTTCGCGGTGCGGCTGAAGATGAACCGGGCGTGCGGGAGCTCGACGTGGACCAGGTTCACCAGGGCCTCGAACAGGTCGGTGTTGCTGGCCGCGAGCCGCACCCCCGCTCCGATGAGGACCGCGTCGAAGTGGGACGCGGCGAGCCGCTGGCGGACCACGTCGAGCGCGGTGTCCCCGAGGTCGATCTGGCAGCCCTCCACCTCGTATCCCCACTCGCGCAGCTGCGCGATGTTGCGCTCGTGGGCGGCTCGCAGCGTCTCCCCGGAGAGCCCGGGGAACCGGGCGAACTCGGGGGAGTCGTAGTCGACGACGTCGGGGTGCAGACCGATCTGGATGGCGCGCACGGTCATGGGAGGGGTCCTTCCTCGTGGCGCCCCCGGGCTCTCGCATCGCGGTCCCGGCCGCGGGGCGTAGCGACGGCGCCATTAAGTCAACACATGGTGACTTGGAAGCTATCCTCGGCTCCGATGTAGGTCAACCACCGTTGACTCGGCCGGGCGGTGACTCCGCCCCCAGCTCATCCCTTCGGCGTGCGCGCCACCAGCACCGGGCAGGGCGCGTGGTGGATCAGCGCCTGGCTGGTCGACCCGAGCAGCAACCCGGTGAAGCCACCGCGTCCGCGCGCCCCGGTCACCACCAGCCGGGCGCCCGCCGCCCGCCGGAGCAGTTCCGCCGCGGGCGAGGCCCGCTCCACGAAGCGGTGCACCTCCACGTCGGGATGCCGCTCGCTCCAGCCGCTCAGCAGCTCGGCCATCAGCCGGTCCTCCCCGGCCCGGATCTGCTCCGCGTCCAGCCCGGCGCGCAGCCACCCGGCGTGGACGCCGACCAGGTGCCAGGTGTGCACCACGTGCAGCGGCACCTCGTGCGCGGCCGCCTGCTCGAACCCGTGCGCGAGCAGCGCGTCCGACTGCGGTGAGCCGTCCACCCCCACGATCACCGGCCCCGTCGGGTTCCCGGCTCCGCTGCCGCGCACCACGACCGTGGTGGTGTGCGCGTGCGCGGCGACGGCGGTCGCCACGGAACCTGCCAGCAACCCGGTGAACCCGCCGAGGCCGCGGTCACCCACGACCACCACCGCGGCCGCGCGCGACTCAGCCATGAGCACCGAGGCCGGGGAGCCCGGTACGGCGGCGGTCCGCACGGCCGCCGCCGGGCGCTCCAGCGCCGCTGCCTCCGCCGCCTCGGTGAGCAGCCGCCTGACCTCGGTCCGGAAGGTCCCGCTGTACTCCGGCTGGTGCGCGTCCGTGCGGGCGGCGGCGGAGGCGAACACGTCGGCGTAGACGATCCGCAGCGGGACGCCCCGGCGCACGGCTTCCCGGACGGCCCACTTCACCGCTTCCCGCGCCGTGCCGGAGCCGTCGATGCCGACCACGACGCCGCCGGTCTCGCTCATCGCGGCCTCCTCGGGTCGCCGGGCCCGCGGGCCCGGGCCGCGCTCACGAGGGCTGGTAGGTCAGGCAGTCCACGCCGTCGCGCTGCGCGCCGAGCGCGATCGCCGAGGCCTGGCACTCCAGGTCCACGTTGTGCCGGCAGTCCGACATGGTGCACGCGCCGACGTGACCGGTGGCGGTGGGATCGCCGCCGTGCGAACCGGCGGTGGTGAAGGTGTCGCACTCGGCGTGGGAGCGCTGCCCCACCGTGATCGCCAGTGCGTGACAGGTGTGGTGGTCGTTGTAGGCACAGCTCTCGGCCGTGCACTCGGTGACAGCGGGCATCCGCATGGCGGCCTCCTCGTGGTGGGTGCTCCCCAACGCTTCGTTCTCGGCGCCACCTCCCACGATAGTGGCGTGCGCGCGCACGGCATTCCGGCGCGATGATCGACAACCGCGGGCGCGTCGCGCTGCTGCCGGCATCGGTCGATGGCGCCCGCGCCCACCGCGTTCCGGGCGCGGGTACCGGGAGCCTGTTCGAATCCGTCCGGGCCGTCGTGGGGCGCGGCTAAGCTCGAACGCCGTGGGGTCCGGCCGCGTGCGCGCGGGTCCGGAGAAATCGCGGCGTTCGGGCCGCGCGGCACAGGGAGACAACCATGAGCGCCACCTCGAACGCGGAGGCACGCCAGCCCGCGCGCCACGCCGCCGACGGCCACGACGCGCTGCGCGTGCGGGGCGCGCGGGAGAACAACCTGCGCGACATCAGCCTGGAGATCCCGAAGCGCAGGCTCACCGTGTTCACCGGGGTCTCCGGTTCGGGCAAGAGCTCGCTGGTGTTCGGCACCATCGCCGCCGAGTCCCAGCGCATGATCAACGAGACCTACAGCGCGTTCCTGCAGGGATTCATGCCCACGCTCGCCCGGCCCGACGTCGACGTCCTCGGCGGTCTCACCACCGCGATCGTCGTCGACCAGGAGCGGATGGGCGCCGACACCCGCTCGACGGTCGGTACCGCCACCGACACCGGTGCGCTGCTGCGCATCCTGTTCAGCAGGCTCGGCGAACCGCACATCGGCTCCCCGCAGGCGTTCTCGTTCAACGTCGCCTCGATCAGCGGGGCCGGGGCGGTCTCCTTCGAGCGCGGCGGCAAGACCGTCAAGGAGCGGCGCAGCTTCAGCGTCACGGGCGGCATGTGCCCGCACTGCGAGGGACGCGGCGCGGTCACGGACTTCGACCGGACGGCGCTCTACGACGACAGCAAGTCGCTGGCGCAGGGCGCGCTGACCGTGCCCGGGTTCAGCATGGACGGCTGGTACGGCCGGATCTACATGGGCTCGGGATTCGTGGACCCGGACAAGCCGATCCGGGACTACACCGGCACCGAGCTCGACGCCCTGCTGCACAAGGAAGCGACCAAGATCAAGGTCGATGACGTCAACGTCACCTACGAGGGCCTGATCCCGCGGATCCGGAAGTCGTTCCTGAGCAAGGACCGCGAGGCGATGCAGCCGCACATCCGGGCGTTCGTCGATCGCGCGGTCACGTTCACCGGCTGCCCGGAGTGCGCGGGCACCCGGCTCAGCGCGGCGGCGCGCTCCTCGAAGATCGCCGGGATCAGCATCGCCGACGCCTGCGCGATGCAGATCAGCGATCTCGCGGAGTGGGTCCGGGCGCTGGAGGAGCCCTCGGTGGCGCCGCTGCTGGCCTCGCTGCGCGACACCCTCGACTCCTTCGTGGAGATCGGGCTCGGGTACCTGAGCCTGGATCGCCCCTCCGGCACGCTCTCCGGCGGCGAGGCGCAGCGAACCAAGATGATCCGGCATCTCGGGTCCTCGCTCACCGATGTCACCTACGTCTTCGACGAGCCGACGATCGGGCTGCACCCGCACGACGTCCAGCGGATGAACGAGCTGCTGCTGCGGCTGCGGGACAAGGGCAACACGGTGCTCGTGGTCGAGCACGAGCCGGAGACCATCGCGATCGCCGACCACGTCGTCGAGCTCGGCCCCGGAGCCGGCTCGGAGGGCGGCGCCCTCTGCTACGAGGGCCCGGTGGCGGGCCTGCGCGACAGCGGCACCCGCACCGGCCGCCACCTCGACGACCGGGTGGGGCTCAAGGACGAGGTGCGCTCCCGCACCGGGGTGCTGGAGATCCGCGGGGCCGACGCGCACAACCTGCGGGACGTCGACGTGGACGTGCCGCTCGGCGTGCTCTGCGCGGTCACCGGGGTCGCGGGCTCGGGCAAGAGCTCGTTGCTGGGCGGCTCGTTGACCGGCGAGGACGTGGTCACCATCGACCAGACCCCGATCCGCGGCTCGCGGCGCAGCAACCCGGCGACCTGCACCGGGCTGCTGGACCCGATCCGCAAGGCCTTCGCCAAGGCCAACGGCGTGAAGCCCGCCCTGTTCAGCGCGAACTCCGAGGGCGCGTGCCCGAACTGCAAGGGTGCCGGGGTCGTCTACGCGGACCTGGGGATGATGGCCGGGGTCGCCACCACCTGCGAGGAGTGCGCGGGGCGGCGGTTCGCGGACTCCGTGCTGGACCACCACTTCGGCGGTCGGGACATCAGCGAGGTGCTGGGCATGTCGGTCGTCGAGGCGGAGGAGTTCTTCGCGGCGGGGGAGTCCCGGATCCCCGCCGCGCACGCGATCCTGCGGCGGCTCGTGGACGTGGGGCTGGGGTACCTGCGGCTCGGCCAGCCGCTGACGACCCTCTCCGGCGGGGAGCGGCAGCGGCTCAAGCTGGCCGCGCGGATGGGCGAGCGGGGCGGCGTCTACGTCCTCGACGAGCCGACCACCGGGCTGCACCTCGCCGACGTCGAGCAGCTGCTCGGGCTGCTGGACCGCTTGGTGGACGGGGGCAAGTCGGTGATCGTCATCGAGCACGACCTCGCCGTCGTGGCGCACGCCGACTGGATCATCGACCTCGGCCCCGGTGCCGGGCACGACGGCGGGCGGATCGTCTTCGAGGGCACGCCCGCCGAGCTCGCCGCGGACCGGGGCACGCTCACCGGGCAGCACCTGGCCGCTTACCTGGCGGGCTGAGCGCGGCGCGGGATGCCGCGGGCCTGCGATTCCGGCGCCGCTGCGCGGGTGTTCAGGGGCGCCCGGCGCGGAAGGCGGCCACGACGGCGCTCGCGACGGTCGCGTGCATGAGCATCAGCCCGATGACGTTCGCCGCGCTCGCGCCGCTGGTCAGCAGGAGCGCGTCCGGGACGAGGCTCAGCGCCAGCGCGACGGGGACCGCCACCGGCAGCGCCTTCGGCGCGTACCGGGACAGCAGCAGCCAGCCGAGGGTGCCGACGAGCATTCCGACGACGGTGGCGGGCAGGTAGGCGGCGGGCGACAGGCCCATGCCGATGCCGCCCTCGTCGAACGCGCCCGCGATCTGGGCGATCGCGGCGTTCACGGCGGCGGCCGCGATCGCGGCGAGACCGAGCCGGGGCGCGAGAGCGGAAGCGGGGCGGGTGGCGGTGGTCATCTCGGTCTCCTCTGAGTTGCGTGTTCAACTCAGAAGCTAGAGTGAGTTGCGTGTTGAAGTCAAGCTCGGTTCGAGGGAGGATCTGGACGTGTCCGAGGCTGAGGAGGAGCCGGTGCGCTGGCTCGACGACGACGAGCGCCCGGCGTGGATCAACATCGTGAAGGTCCTGCTGGTGCTGCCCGGGGTGCTGGAGAGCCGGCTGCTGCGGGACTCCGACCTGACCTTGCTCGGTTACATGATCCTGGCGCGGCTGTCGATGGTCCCAGGGGGAACGCTGCGGATGAGCGAGATCGCCGAGATGGCCAACGGCTCGCTGCCGCGCACGTCGCACGCGGTCGCGCGGCTGGAGGACCGCGGCTGGGTCGAGCGGACCGTGCGGACCGGCGCGGGGCGCCGCCACACCACCGCCACCATCACCGAGGCCGGGCGCGCGCACCTCGCCGAGGCCGCCCCCGGTCACGTGGCCGACGTGCGCCACTTCGTCACCGACCCGCTCGGCGATGACCTGGCCCAGGTCGGCGCGGCCGCCCGTCGCATCGTCGAGGTGCTGGGGCTGCCGACGAACTCCCTCCGCGACTGAGCGCCGCGGCGAACGGCTCGGCCGCCGAGCGCGGTCCGCCGAGCCGTTCGCTCGCGGCTCCGGCGCGGAGCGGGGGCGGGGTCGCCTCCGCCGGGGGTCAGGAAGCGGGCGCGCCGCCGGTGCGGCGCTGCTCGGGCCGCTCCCGGTCGGGGCCGAAGCTCTCGGAGTCGGCCTTGACGACGTAGACCTCCCACGGTTCCCGGCCGGGGCCGTGCGCCCACACCTTGTCCTGCCGGGCGTAGCAGCAGGTGGTGTCGTCCTCGACCTCGGTGAACAACCCGAGCCCGCTGAGCCGGTCGGTGGCCGCGCGAACCTCCTCGGTGCTGCCCACTTCGACCCCGAGGTGGTCGAGGGCCGTGTCCTGGCCGGGTTCGCCCTCCAGCAGGACCAGCTTCAGCGGGGGTTCGGCCACGGCGAAGTTCGCGTAGCCGGGTCGCAGCTTGGCCGGCTCGACGCCGAGCAGCGTCGAGTAGAACGCGATCGATCCTTCGAGGTCGCCCACTCGGAGGGCGAGCTGCATCCGCGACATGATCTCTCCTTGATTAGAAGTTCATCGAAGCAATCGGATGCGGCCAAGCTTGCCTCTTGGATTGATGGACGTCAAGATAGAGGAATGTCGAAACAAGAGATGCCGCCGGAGGACGTGGCCCTGTGCTGCTCTCCGGTGCTGCGGGAACCGCTCGGAGCGGCGCAGGCCGCGGCGCTGGCTCGGGTGTTCAAGGCGATCGGCGAGCCGGTCCGGCTGCGGTTGCTGTCGCTGATCGCCTCGCACGAGGGCGGCGAAGCGTGCGTGTGCGATCTGACGGGTGCCTTCGAGCTGTCGGGGCCGACGATCTCCCACCACCTGAAGATCCTCCGGGAAGCGGGAGTCATCGAC
This sequence comes from Saccharopolyspora antibiotica, assembly GCF_047200635.1. Lineage (NCBI taxonomy): Bacteria > Bacillati > Actinomycetota > Actinomycetes > Pseudonocardiales > Pseudonocardiaceae > Saccharopolyspora > Saccharopolyspora antibiotica. The sequence continues at coordinate 286,203 of NZ_JBJZOI010000002.1, forward strand.
GGCGAGCGCCGGGGGACCTGGGTGTACTACCGGGTGCGGCCGGAGACGCTGAACCTGGTCTCGGAGTCGCTGGCGCCCGCCGGGGACGCGGTGGTGCGGGCATGACGGAAACCCGGGAACGGGAGGGCGCGGCGGTCGCCGCGAAGCTCTCGACGCTGGACCGGTTCCTGCCCGTGTGGATCGGCGCGGCGATGCTGGCGGGCCTGGCGGCCGGGCGGTGGGTCCCCGGGCTCGGACCGGCGCTGAACGCGGTGCGGCTCGACGGGATCTCGCTGCCGATCGCGCTGGGCCTGCTGGTGATGATGTACCCGGTCCTGGCCAAGGTCCGCTACGACCGGCTGGAGGCGGTCACCGGCGACAAGCGGCTCATGGTCTCGTCGTTGGTGCTGAACTGGATCCTCGGTCCGGCGCTGATGTTCGCGCTGGCCTGGATCTTCCTCCCGGACCTGCCGGAGTACCGCACGGGCCTGATCATCGTGGGGTTGGCGCGCTGCATCGCGATGGTGATCATCTGGAACGACCTGGCGTGCGGCGACCGGGAAGCGGCCGCCGTGCTGGTCGCGCTGAACTCGGTGTTCCAGGTCGTCGCGTTCGCCGGGCTCGGCTGGTTCTACCTCAGCGTGCTTCCGGGGTGGCTCGGACTGCCCACCGTCGGGATCGAGGCATCGCCCTGGCAGATCGCGAAGTCGGTACTGATCTTCCTGGGGATCCCGCTGGTGGCCGGGTACCTCACCCGGAGGTTCGGGGAGCGCGCGAAGGGGAGGGAGTGGTACGAGAGCCGGTTCCTGCCCCGGATCGGTCCGGTGGCCCTGTACGGCTTGCTGTTCACCATCGTGATCCTGTTCGCGTTGCAGGGCGAGCAGATCACGGCCCGACCGGTGGACGTGGCGCGGATCGCGCTGCCGCTGCTGGCCTACTTCGCGGTGATGTGGGCGGGTTCCTTCGCTCTCGGCAAGGCGATCGGGCTGGGCTACGAACGGTCCGCCACGCTGTCGTTCACCGCGGCGGGGAACAACTTCGAACTCGCGATCGCGGTCGCCATCGCCACGTTCGGCGTGACCAGCGGGCAGGCGCTCGCCGGGGTCGTGGGGCCGCTCATCGAGGTCCCGGTGCTCGTGGCCCTCGTCTACGTGTCCCTGGCGGCGCGCCGCTGGTTCACCGAGCCGGACTCGGCACCGGAAGGGGGGATCGGTCGATGACCTCGCCAGGAGGCACGCCCGAGGTGCTGTTCGTCTGCGTGCACAACGCGGGCCGCTCCCAGATGGCCGCCGCGCTGCTGCGCCACCACGCGGGTGGCGAGGTCGTCGTGCGCTCCGCCGGGTCGGACCCGGCCGAGACCATCAACCCCGCCGCGTGCGAGGCGATGCTCGAACTCGGCATCGACCTCTCGCGGGAGGTGCCGAAGAAGCTCACGACCGGGGCAGCGGGCGCGGCCGACGTCGTGATCACGATGGGCTGCGGGGACGCCTGTCCCGTCTTCCCCGGGCAGCGGTCCCTCGACTGGGAACTGGCCGATCCGGCGGGGAAGCCGATCGAGGAGGTCCGCGCCATCCGGGACGAGATCGACCGGCGGGTCCGCGGCCTGCTGGCGGAGCTGACCGGCAGCTGACCAGCAGCCGAACGGCCCCGCCGCCGGGCGGGGCCGTTCGAGGTGGGTCACTTGGGGTCGAGGACGAAGACCGGGATGTGCCGGTCGGTGCTCTCCTGGTACTCGGCGTAGGACGGGAAGGCCGCCACCGCGCGCTGCCACCACTCGTCCCGCTCGGCGCCGTCCACCTCGCGGGCGACGTACCGCTTGGTCGTCGTGCCGTCCTGGAGCAGGAACTCCGGGTGGGCCTTGATGTTGTAGTACCAGGTCGGGTGCTCGGGGGCGCCGCCCTTGGAGGCGACGACCGCATAGCTCCCGCCGTGTTCGACCCGCATCACCGGCGTGTAGCGCAGCTTGCCGCTCTTCGCGCCGCGCAACGTCATCAGCACGATCGGCGAGCCCTTCACCTCGATGCCCTCGGTGGTGCCGGTCTCCAGGATCCTCTTCGTCTGGGTCTGGACCCAGTCAGTCGGGCTGAGCTCGACTGACTCGTCGCGGTCGGTCACTGCGAGTGCTCCTTCCGATTCGGGTTCCCGGTGGCCCGCCGTCCGGAACGGGCCACCGGGAACCAGCCTACGACCGGTGGATCACCGAGGCCCGGGTTGGACGTCCGCCCGGTTGTTGGAGTCGGGCGCGTCACCGGGCAGCACGATCGGGTTCGGCGTCGGCCCCGGGCTCCACCAGCCCCAGTGCTCCTCGCGCCGGGTCCGCGTCGCGGCGGAGGCGGGCAGCGCGTCCGGCTCGTAGGGGTGCACCTCGTAGAGCGAGCCCCAGTCGTTGTCGAGGTCGTTGCGCAGGTACGTCGGCAGCTCCGCCATGCTCGTGGCCACGTTGAGGTAGCCGAAGGGGCCGCCGGCGTCGGGTGAGGACCAGCCCTGCCCGGTGCCGCGCACGTCGCCGCCGCCGGACACCCGGTAGCGCGGCAGCTCCGCGATGCCGTGGTGGATCGAGGTGATCTCCAGGCACGGGTGCACCATCGCGGCCGGCCATTCCACGAACGCGGGAGCGTCCCCGACCACGTCGCTCATCCGGGTCAGGTGCGGGGCGCGGGCGGCGCTGAAGGCCATCCAGCCCTCCTCGCCGAGCGCGCGGTCCCGCGCGACGAGCCGCACCCGGGTCGCCTCGGGCGGGGCGGCGACGCGGTGGTCGTGCCAGCGCGGCTCGCCGTCCGTCCCGATGGGGGAGCGGGCGAGGATCTCGAACCCGTCCGGGGTGCCCCGGCCGAACTCCACGGCCAGCGAGTTCGCGCCCGAGGTCGCCCCGGCGGCGCTGACCACCACCGGGACCTCGCCGGCGCGGGCCCGCTCCGGCAGCTCGGACCAGGGGGTGCGCAGCGTGCCGGTGCTCTCCGGGGCGCCGTAGCTGCCCCACACCGGGGCCCGCTCGGAGCCGAAGCGGTGCGGTGGTGCCCAGATCGCCTCACCGGTGTTCACGTCGCGCACGTCCGGCAGCCCGTTCGGCCGGAACCCGGTCTCCACCGCCCGCAGGTGCTCGGCCGCCGTCTCGTCCTCTTCGGGCTCCGCGTCGGGGACCGGCCGGGCGGGCTGGTTCTCGGCGGGGGCGAGAATCCCGGCGACGGGATCGTTCTCGACGTACACCGAGTCCGACAGCCCGCAGCTCGCCCCGGCGAGCTGGCGGACGTTGTCGGTGGCGAGGTTGTAGGTGTCCCAGCGCTCCGGGATGGCCTTGGCCAGCGAGGCCAGCTCGGCCAGCATGAGCAGCGCGCACACGATCGACAGCGGTGCGGTGCCCAGCCGCAGCGCCCGGGAGCGGTCCTCCTCGACGGCCACCGGCGGATTGCGCTCGTCCAGCTTGACGTGCTCGACCAGCGCGACCACCAGCGCGCCCGCGGCGATCAGCAGGAAGCCGGTGCTGAACTCGTGCCCCCGGATGGACGGCGGCTTGTCGAACCACGGCACCCCCCAGCCCGAGACGTACCACCAGGCGTTGGTGCCGGTGAACGCGAACGCCAGCACCACCATGAGCCCGGCGAAGAACACCGCCCGGTTGCGCCGGGACCGCAGCACGGTGCTGCTGGTGGCCAGGGCCGCCAGCGCCGCCACCGCCCCGCCCACCGCGGCGAGCACGCCGAAGTGGTGGGTGTGCTTGGTCGGGGTGAGCGCGAGCGCCGCGAAGTACAGCGCCGCCACGGTCAGCAGCCGCCTGCTCGGGCCGAGCGCTGCGCCGCGGATGGTGCCGCGCCGCAGCAGCACCACCGCGCAGACCGCGAGGCACAGCACCACCAGCAGCACCGGGAAGCGGCGGGTCAGCGAGCCGTCCGGGGACAGCCCGAACAGCAGCGCGTAGCGGCTCAGCTCCTCGTACCAGCTCTGCGAGGGGCCGATGTCGGTGCGCACCTCGGTGGCGTCCTTGACCGCCTGGAAGGTCTGGTCGGAGAACGCCGCGACCAGCAGCACCAGTCCGGACGCGGCGATCGGCGCCAGCACCGCGATCCAGCCGAACCGCTCCGCGCGGCGGCGCACCAGGTGCAGCAACGGCTTGGCCGCGGCCAGGAACGGCAGCACCGCGACCATGCCGTGCGGGTTCACGCCCACCGAGAACGCGGCGATGATCAGCCCGATCGCCGCGGGCGCGAGGCGCTCGGTGGCCAGCGCGCGCTCCACGGCGCACAGCGCCAGCAGCGCCAGCACCACCACGACCGGTTCCGGCCGCAGCCCGTTGTCGTAGGGCAGCCAGCAGGCCAGGAACACCGCGGCGGCCGCCCACCCGGCCGCGCGGCTGCGGCGCACCCGCTGGCCGAGCCGGGGCAGCACGAAGCGGCTGATGAGCACCCAGCTCAGCAGGCCCATTCCCAGCGCGGGCAACCGGATCCACGGCGTCGCGGTGGAGATCGCCACCCAGCGGGCCTGCAGTTCCACGAACCAGCCCATCGGCGCGATCGGACCGGAGAACCAGCGGTAGAAGTCGTTGACGTAGCCCAGGTCGTCGCGAACCCGCGCCATCGTCAGGAAGTAGCCGTCGTCGGCGGTCATCGCGCCGATCAGCCACCAGGCCAGCAGCGCCGCGCTCACCACCGCGTCCCGCCCGGTCAGCCGCAGCGGCCTGCGCGCGGCGCGCACCGGGCGCCGTCCGGCGAGCGCGTCGATCCGGTGCAGCGCCAGCAGCGAACCCGCGCAGCCGAGCACCGCCAGCACCATCGCCGCGATCTTCAACGGTGCCGGGTGGCTGTCGTAGCGGTTGTCCACCTCGGCCGCGAACGACAGCCCGCGCACCTCGTCCACCGCACCGTCCACATCGGAGTAGATGCCGGTCAGCTGCGGGCGCACGTCACCGGGGGCGTGAGCGAAGCGCTCCCCGCCGAGCTCGGCGTCGGTGGCGTCGCCGTCCGAGCGCACGGTGATCGCGCAGTCGCCTTCGGGCAGCGCCGCGGTGCCGAGCTGCTGGCCCTGCTGGATCAGCCGCAGCGTCCCGTCGGCCACCTCCAGCCGCATCCCGGTGAGGGTGCCGTACTCCGCGCGAGGGGGATTGGTGCTCAGCAGCACCGCGGGCTCCGGGCTGCGCGCGTCGAGGCCCCGCGCGGTGGCGCAGGGCACCTCGAGGTCGAGCCGGATCGGTTGGTAGGCGGCGAGCGGTGCGGACACCGCACGGGTGCCCTCGGCGGTCGGCCAGTGCAGGGTGGTGATCTCGTAGCGCACCGGCAGGAACGGCACCAGCAGGGCGGCCAGGGCGCCCAGCACCCCGCTCACCGCGGCGAACCACCGCAGCGACCGCGGATTCCGCAACAGGTGTTTCATCGATCGTGTGCTCATCGTTCTGCTTCGGGGGTGGGGAATCGCGCCGACGTGGCGGGCGCCGCCGCGCACGCGGCGGGTGCCACAAGCATCGCACCGCGCGATCCGACGCGATCATCGAGGAACCCCCGGCGGCGGCGGGCCTGCCCGGAACGCGAGGTGACCGGTGGTGGCGATGGCGTCCGTCGCGCGGTCGCGTCCCCGCCGCCGTCCGCCGCGGTTCGGCGGCTGACCGCCGAACCGGGCCTCCTGAGCAGGGATTCCAGGTCCGCGACGGTCGCGGTGCGGCGCACGCGGGGCAGGCGTACGACTGATGTGGTGCTAATGTGTCAGCTCTGAACAGTGCGAACGAAAACCGTTGCTCGTGAGGTCGGAGCCGCTGATGCATCCTGCGATCGACAGCGAGCCGGTGTACACGTCGCTGGCCGACAAGGCCTACGCGGAGATCCGCGACCGGCTGATCATGCTGGACATCCCGCCGATGACGGCGATCGACGACGTGGCGCTGGCGAAGTCCCTCGACGTGGGGCGCACCCCCGTCCGCGAGGCGCTCAAGCGCCTGGAGATCGACCGGCTCGTGGTGGCCTACCCGCGGCGCGGCACCTTCGCCACCGCCGTGGACATCACCGACCTGGCCTACATCTCGGAGCTGCGGGTCCGGCTGGAGCCGGTCGCGGCGCGGCGGGCCGCGGAGACGGCGGGCGCGGGGGCCCTGGCGGAGCTGGTGGAGCTGGCCGACCTGCTCGACGAGCTCGACGTGAACGAGCTGAGCCGCGACGAGCTGATGCGCTGGGACCTGCACGTCCACCGCGCGGTCTACCGGGCCGCGGGCAATCCGCACCTGGAGGACACCCTGGTGCGCTACGACAACCTGGCGACCCGGATCTACTGCCTGTTCCTGGAGCGCCTGACCCAGTTCGATCACCACGTGGTCGAGCACTCCGCGCTGCTGCGCGCGATCGGCGCGCGAGAGGCCGAGAAGGCCGAGGAGCTGGCCCGGGAGCACGTGATCGACTTCGAGCGGGCGATCCGCTCGGTGGTCTGATCCGATCCGGTGCCGTGGAGTCCGACGGCTCCACGGCGGTCCCGGTGCCCTGTTGGTCCGATGTGGACTTCCGCCGGACCGGGGTCCGGCGGGGTGTGACCTGTCAGAGCCGCTTGGCGAGCTGTCTCCGCCACCGGCCGAACGAGCGGGCCCGGTCCACGCCGAGCACCCCCACGGGCGAGCCCGCGCGATCGACGTAGAGGGCGAGGAAATCGCCGGATTCCAGGTCGCCTTCCTCGACCTGCACGGTGCAGTCCGGCGTGCGGTGCCCGGCGAACTGGATCCGGTGGCCGTACTGGTCGGACCAGAAGTACGGCACCGCGTGGTGCGCCGGAGCCGAGTGCTCCTGCCCGAGCAGGGCGGCGACCGCCGCCGCGGGCTGTTGCAGGGCGTTGGTCCAGTGCTCCATCCGCAGCGGTTCGGCGGTGTAGTCCCGGAAGGAGTTGGCGCAGTCGCCGACCGCCACCACCCCGGGAACCCCGGTCCGGCCCGCCGAGTCGGTGCGCACGCCGTTGTCCAGCTGGACACCGGAATCCGCGAGCCACTCCACGTTGGGCCGCGCGCCGATGCCGACCACGACCACGTCCGCCGGCAGCTCCCGGCCGTCGGTCAGCCGGACCGCCGTGACCCGCGGATCTCCAGCCAGCTCGTCGATCCCGGTGCCCAGGTGCAGCCGCACGCCGTGCCGCTCGTGCAGCCTCCCGCAGACCTCGCCGAGCTCGGGCCCGAGCGCCCGTTGCAGCGGGACCGGGGCCACCTCGACGACGTCCACCTCGACGCCGAGCCCGACGGCGGTGGAGGCGATCTCGGCGCCGATGAATCCCGCGCCGATCACCACCAGCCGCGCTCCCGGCACGAGCTCCTTGCGCAGCGCCCGCGCGTCGTCCAGCGTCCGCAGGGTGTGCACGCCCTCCGGTACCGGGTCCGAGAGCGCCCTCGCGCGGGCGCCGGTGGCGAGCACGACGCCGTCGGAGGGAATCCGCTCCCCGTCCTCCAGCACGACCGCGCGGTCCGCGGTGTCCAGCGCGGTCGCCGCGCGACCGAGGTACCAGTCGGCCTCCAGCTCGGAATCGGTCGGTTCGCCCAGCGCCAGGTCGTCCTCGGAGGAACTCCCGGCGAGGAACTCCTTGGACAGCGGCGGGCGGTCGTAGGGGGCGTGCTGCTCGTCGCCGACCACGGCGATCCGGCCCGCGAAGCCGCGCTCGCGCAGCGCCCGGACGGCGGTGAGCCCGGCCAGCGAGGCCCCGACCACGGTGACGCTGCGCATCAGCTCACCTCCGCGGCCACGGGTCCGGCCTGGACCGTGCTCGCCTCGTGGACGTAGACCAGCCCGTCCTCGACGGTGACGGCGTGGGTCCGGACGGCCTTCTTGGCGGGAGGCCCGCTGGGGCGGCCGGTCCGCAGGTCGAAGCAGGCCGCGTGCAGCGGGCACTCCACCGCGCAGCCCTCCAGCCATCCGTCCGAGAGAGATGCGTCCTGGTGCGTGCAGGTGTCGTCGATCGCGAAGAGCTCGCCGTCCACGTTGAACACCGCGATGGCCACTTCGCCGTCTACTCGGATCGACTCCCCGATCGGGATGTCGGCCAAGGCACCCACAAAGATCATGAAGACCCTCCTGTTGCAGATCGCGGAACCCGTACTGCAATGCGCAACCGACAGAATGCGGCCCGCCCCCGTGGTCGTCAACGATGAAATTCCGCTTCACGACCAACGGGACGAGTGGACGACGCCGAAGGCAGGAGAGTTCACGGCGACGTGACGTGACGTAACCGGGAACGCGTTCCGGGACGGGGTCCTCGGCTCGCCGTTGGGCTGTTCGTGGGACCGCCGAGCGGGCGCTCCCGAGCCTGTTGACCTTCCCCGGACCACGTCTTATCGTGCACAGATATATCAACCATCGCGCCTGGTAGCGGAGCTTTGGAGGCTGCGGGAACCGCATCGCGGCGCTGCCGCATCCCCATCGGGGGGACCGATGACCGATCGCTCGAAGCGGCCGTGGCGCGGGGTCGCGCCACCCGTCGTGGAGGAGGAGCGCACCGTCCGCCGCGCGGTCGCCGCCGCGGCCGTGGGCAACGTCGCCGAGTGGTACGACTTCGGCATCTACTCCTACCTGGCCGCCGTCGTGCTGGACCGGGTCTTCTTCCCCGAGGGAGGCGAGTGGGCCGGGGCCTACACGCTGGCCGCCTTCGCCGCCGCGTTCCTGATGCGACCGCTGGGCGGGCTGGTGTTCGGGCGGCTCGGCGACCGCTTCGGCCGCACCAAGGTCCTCGCCGCCACGGTGCTGCTGATGGCCGTGGCCACCGTGCTGCTCGGATTCATCCCGGACTACGGCGCGATCGGCGCCGCCGCTCCGGCGCTGGTGCTGTTCGTCCGGCTGCTGCAGGGCTTCTCCGCCGGTGGCGAGTACACCGGGGCGTTGACGCTGGTCGCCGAGTACGCCCCGGACCGGCGGCGCGGTTTCTTCGGCAGCTGGCTGGAGTTCGGCACGCTGGCCGGTTACACCGTCGGTGCCGGGGTCTGCTGGACGGTGATCGGCGTGCTGCCCGCGCAGGACCTGGAGACCTGGGGCTGGCGGATCCCGTTCCTGCTCGCGGCGCCGCTGGGCATCACCGGCATCTACCTGCGGCTCAAGCTGGAGGACACCCCGGCGTTCCGGCAGCTGATGGAGCGCTCCCCGGCGCTGTCCACGATGTCCTCCCGGCGCGCGTTGCAGATCGTGCTGAGCCGCTACCGGTCGGCGGCCCTGGTGGCGGCGGGCGTGGTCGTGGCGTGGAACGTGACGAACTACGTGCTGACCAACTACATCCCGACCTACCTCACCGGCACGCTGCCGCGCTACGGGGAGAGCGGCACCAGCGCCGGCCTGGCCACCGCGCTGCAGGTCGTGGTGATGCTGGCGATGCTCTGCGTGATCGTGCCCGTGGGCAGGCTCAGCGACCGCGTGGGCCGGAAACCCGTGCTGCTGGCCGGAAGCACCTCGCTGGTCCTGCTCGGGCTGCCCGCGATCTGGTTGCTGCGGGAGGGCCTGCTCGGCCAGCTCGCCGGACTGACGATCATGGGTGGCTCGCTGGTGTGCTTCGCGGCCGTCTCGCCCTCCACGCTGCCCGCGCTGTTCCCCACGATGATCCGCTACAGCAGCCTGGCGGTGGTGTTCAACCTGGCGGTCTCGCTGTTCGCGGGCACGGCCCCGACCATCATCGAGGCCACCACCACCGCGACCGGCAACCTGGACTGGGCGGGCTACTTCCTCATCGCGGCCGGGATCATCGGCATGATCAGCACCTGCTTCCTCACCGAGCAGGCCGGGCGCCCGCTGGAGGGAGCGGCCCCGCTGACCTCCAGCGCCGAGCTCCCACCCCCGCCGCTGTCGCCGGACGGTGTTCCCCTGGAGAGCCCGCACCAGTAGGTCCGGGCACGACGAGGATCCCGCGCGGAGACTCCGCGCGGGTCTGATCGCCGTCGCACTCGTCCTGGGGCGGTCGTGCTGTCAGCGCCGCGCCCGACCGGTCGGCGCGACCGGCATCCCTGCGCGGCGGCTTCCTCGCGAGGGCGGCGATGTCGCCCGCGTCGGCGGACGTGCGAGATCGAGCCCGCGAGGAAGCCGCCGAGGTTCCGCCACCCGCCGCCCGCCGCCCGCGGCAGCCGGTCCGCGGCCGGGCGGTCAGCCCACCCGCTGCCGGACCCAGTCGTGGAACTCGCCGATGTGGTGCTCGCTGGGGACCAGCACGCCACCGCGGCGGTAGGAGCGCGAGTCCATCGCGAGCTGGCACCGCTCGCAGGCGTCGAAGTCCTGCTGGTTGACCCGGTGGAACAGCTCCACCGAGCGGTCGATGTCGGCGCCGGAGTCCACCACCTCCGGCAGGTACAGCCAGTCGCAGCGCACGATCGTCCGGTCGGCCGCCACCGGGAACATCCGGTGGAACACCACGTGGTCGGGCACCAGGTTGATGAACACCTGGGGGCGCACCGTGATGGCGTAGTAGCGCCGGTCCTGCTCCTCGCCCACCCCGGGGATCCGCTCCAGCCCCGCCGAACCGTCCACGGTGAAGCCCTGCACCTCCTCGCCGAACTCCGCGCCGTGGCCGACGTAGTACTGCGCGGCCAGGCCGTCGGCGAACTCCGGCAGCACCTCGGTGAGCTCGGGGTGGATCGTCGCGCAGTGGTAGCACTCCATGAAGTTCTCGACGATCTGCTTCCAGTTCGCCTTGACGTCGTACTCGACGCGCCTGCCCAGCTTCAGGTCCGCCACCTGGTAACCGACGATCGCGTCCGGGGTGCCGAGCCGCTCGCTGACGTCCCCGATGACGGTCTCCTCGAACGACGGCGGTTCGTCGGCCAGGCACAGCCACACGTAGCCCAGCCACTCCCGCACGTGCACGGTGCGCAGCCCGTACTCCACGCGGTCGATGTCCTGCATGGCGTTGAGGTTCGGGGCGGCGATGAGCTTGCCGTCCAGCCCGTAGGTCCAGGCGTGGTAGGGGCATTGGAAGGAGCGCCGCACCTCGCCCTTCTCCTCGGTGCACAGCCGCGCCCCCCGGTGCCGGCAGACGTTGAGGTAGGCCCGCGTCCCGCCGTCGCGGCCCCGGGTCACCAGGACGCTCTCCCGGCCGATCTGGACGGTTTCGTACTGCCCGGGCCGGGCGAGGTCCGCGGCCAGCACCGCGCAGAACCAGCCCGCCTCGAAGATCGATTCCTGCTCGGCGCGGAAGATCGAGGTGTCGGTGTAGTAGTGCCCCGGGAGCGTCTCGCGCAGGCTCGCCGGAAGCGCCGGACCGTCGACGGAGGTGGGGGAAAGCTCGCCGGTCGTCATGGCAGTGCTCCTCGCTCGTGGAAGTCTCTCGTGGCAGGGGACGGGATCTGCGGAACTCGCCGCCGCCCGCGGAGCATCGCGGGCGGTCGGACGGGGAGGAGGATCCCGTTGCACGATCGGCAACGGGGTGCGTGATGCGCTACTGGAAATGGGATCGCGCGGCGGAGCCGGCTGTCAAGACCGTTCCGGGCTCGGAGCTCGTCGCACGCGGGCCCAACGGTTCTCGATCGTCGTCCGGCCGGCGGCGGAGCTGCCGAGCGGAGACCGGGTCGAGCGACCGGCACCGCCGCCGACGCCCCGCGCGGGCAGGTCCGAGGGCGGTCAGGTGAACACCACGGTGCTGTGCCCGTTGGGCAGCACGCGGCGTTCGCAGTGCCAGCGCACCGCGCGGGACAGCGCCAGCGCCTCGGCGTCCCGCCCGACGGTTTGCAGCGCCTTCGGATCGTGGGTGTGGTCGATCCGGATCACCTCCTGCTCGATGATCGGCCCCTCGTCCAGGTCCGGGGTGACGTAGTGCGCGGTGGCGCCGACCAGCTTCACGCCGCGCGAGTACGCCTGGTGGTAGGGCTTCGCGCCCTTGAAGCCGGGCAGGAACGAGTGGTGGATGTTGATCGCGCGGCCCTCCAGGGCCTTGCACGTCTGATCCGAGAGCACCTGCATGTAGCGGGCCAGCACCACCAGCTCGGCGTCGTGCTCCTCCACGACCCGCAGCAGCCGGGCCTCCGCCGCCGGCTTGGTCGCCGGGGTGACCGGGATGTGCACGAACGGCAACCCGGCGGCCTCGGCCATCGGGCGAAGGTCCTCGTGGTTGGACACCACGGCCACGATGTCCGCGCTGAGGCTGCCCGCCCGCCAGCGGAACAGCAGGTCGTTCAGGCAGTGGCCGAGCTTCGAGACCATCACCAGGATCCGCGCCGGGCGGTCCGGGGCGAACGAGTAGCTCATCTCGAAGTCCGCCGCCACGGCCTCGAAGTCCCCGGCGAGCCCGGCGACGTCGGCCTCCCGGCCGGTGGAGGCCTGGGCGCGGAGGAACAGCCTCTCCCGCACCGGGTCGTCGAACTGCCGGTACTCGCTGATGTCGCACCCGCGCCGGAGCAGGAAGCTGCTCACCGCGTGCACGATCCCGCTCCGGTTGGGGCAGCTCAAGGTGAGCGTGAACGAACCTGTCATTGCCTGCACCTCTCGTCGAACTCGTCGGCCGTGGCGATGCCGGCGGCGGGGCGGCACCACCGGCACCCCCGGGCACGCCGCGCCGGTCCGCGAACCGTCAGCACTCCACGACGTTCAGGGCCAGACCGCCCCGGGCGGTCTCCTTGTACTTGTCCTTCATGTCCGCGCCGGTCTCGCGCATCGTCTTGATGGCCTTGTCCAGCGACACGTGGTGCCTGCCGTCGCCGCGCAGCGCCATCCGGGCCGCCGTGATCGCCTTGACCGAGGCGACGGCGTTGCGCTCGATGCACGGGATCTGCACCAGCCCGCCCACCGGATCGCAGGTGAGCCCGAGGTTGTGCTCGATGCCGATCTCGGCGGCGTTCTCCACCTGCTCCGGGCTGCCGCCGAGGACCTCCGCGAGCCCGGCGGCGGCCATCGAGCAGGCCGAGCCGACCTCGCCCTGGCAGCCCACCTCGGCCCCGGAGATCGAGGCGTTCTCCTTGAACAGCACGCCGATCGCACCCGCGGTGAGCAGGAACCGCACGGCCGCGTCGGGGGTGAAGGCGGGCAGGAAGCGGTGCGCGTAGTGCAGGACGGCGGGCACGATCCCGGCCGCGCCGTTCGTCGGGGCGGTCACGACCCGCCCGCCCGCGGCGTTCTCCTCGTTCACCGCCAACGCCCAGAGCGTCACCCACTCGACCCCGTGCAGCGCGTCCGGCTCGTCCACCCCGGACGCCAGCCGGTCGCGCAGCTCGGCGGCGCGGCGGCGGACCCGCAGGCCGCCGGGAAGCACACCGCGTGCGCGGGAGCCCGCCTCGACGCACTCCCGCATCACCGCCCAGATGTGCAGCAACCCGTCCCGGGTCTCCTGCTCGGGGCGCCAGGAGCGCTCGTTGGCGAGCATCAGATCGCTGATCCGGGCCCCGGTCTCGCGGGTGCGGGCGAGCAGGTCGGCACCGGTGCGGAACGGGTGCGCGACCGCGGTGCCGTCCTCGACGAGCACCGGGCGGCCCGCCTCGTCCTCGTCGAGCACGAAACCCCCGCCGACCGAGTAGTACTCCCGCCGGTCCAGGCGAGCGCCGTCCTCCCCGAAGGACTCGAACACCATGCCGTTGCTGTGGAAGTCCAACCGGCGGGTGCGGTGCAGCACCACGTCCCGATCCGCGCTGAAGGCGATCTCGCGCTCGCCGCCCAGGCTGATCCGGCCCTGCTCCCGGACCGCGCGCACCTCGGGCTCGGCCCGCACCGGATCGACCAGGTGCGGCTGCTCGCCCAGCAACCCGAGCACCACCGCGGGAACGCTGCCGTGCCCGTGCCCGGTGGCGCCCAGCGAGCCGAACAGCTCGCAGCGCACGGCGGCGGTGCGCCCGAGCAGCCCGCCCGCGCGCAACCGCGCGACGAACAGGTGCGCGGCGCGCATCGGCCCGACCGTGTGCGAGCTGGACGGGCCGATCCCCACCTTGAACAGGTCGAACACCGAGAGGGTCATGTGCGCTCCCAACTGGTTCCGGTGCCGCGGGACGGGATCGTCGCCCGCGCGGTGATGCTCCGGCGATCAGGTCGGCCGGCGGGCCGCGGCTCCGGCGGCGCTGGTGGTGTGGCGCAGCAGCAGCGCCGTGGTGACCGGGCCGACCCCGCCGGGCACCGGGGTCAGCCCCGCGACCCGCCCCGTCACGGCGGCCGCGTCCACGTCCCCGACGAGCCCCCCATCCGGGGTCGGGTTGGTGCCCACGTCGACGACGGTGCAGCCCGCCGCCACGTGCCTGTCGGTGATGAGCCCGGGACGCCCGACCGCGACCACCAGCACCTCGGCCGCGCGGGTGTGGCGGGCCAGGTCGGCGGTGTGCCGGTGGCAGATCGTCACCGTCGCGTTCCGGCGCAGCAGCAGGTGCGCGACGGGCTTGCCGACGACGGTGGAGCGCCCGACCACCGCGCAGTCCCGGCCCGCGAGCTCGACGCCGTGGTGGTCGAGCAGTTCCAGCACCGCCGCGGCGGTGGCGGGCGGGTGCGCCGGGCGCCCCGCCGCGAGGTTGCCCAGCGAGAGCGGGTTGGCGCCGTCGACGTCCTTGTCCGGGTGGATGGAGCGGGCGAGGTCGTCGAAGTCCGCGCCCGGCGGCAGCGGGGTCTGCAGCACGATGCCGTGCACCGCCGGGTCTGCGCTGAGCCGCTCCAGGGCGGCGCGGATCCGCTCGGGCGCCGCCCCGGCGCCGAGATCTTCGACGTCGCAGGTCACGCCGCACCGCGCGGCGCTGCCGGCGATGGAGCGGACGTACCAGGCGCTGGACCCGTCGTCGGTGGCGACCACGACGGCCAGCCGGGGTGTGATGCCGGTGGTCGCCAGCGCGGCGGCGGAGGCGGTGACCTCGGCGCGCAGCGCGCGGGCCAGGGCGGTGCCGTCCAGGACGGCGGTCTCCGGTGCGGTGGTGGGGGAAGTGGTCATCGCTGGATCTGCTCCCGGACGGCGGTGGTGATCTGATCGGCTCGGTGCAGGAGATCGTCGGTGCGGTCGGCGGCGGCGCGCAGCTCGTCGCGGAGGGCGGGATCGGTGATGCCGGGCAGGTTCACCTCGACGTGGACCCGCGAGGTCGAGAGGGCGGCGCGGGCGGCGTCGGCGGCCGCCGCGACGTCGGTGACGACGTTCGGGTTGCCGATCGGGCGCAGCCGCTCGGCGAGTCCGACGACCCGGGCCGCGACCTCCACGACCAGGGCGGGCACCTGCCCCGCCCCGGCGAGGGCGTCGGCGATGGCCCGGGAGCGGTCCGACTGCTCCCGCTCGGTGCCCTTCGGCAGCGCGTAGGCCGCGCCGACCGCGCCGAACGCGGCGGCGTCCTGCTCGGCGAGTCCCAGCGCCTCGGCGCGCAGCCCGTCGGCGTCGTCGCGCACCTCGGTGATCTCGGTGGCGTGCGCGGCGTACTTCGCTCCGTCGCTGTAGCGGGCGACCATCGCCAGCAGCGCGGCGCCCTGGGCGGCGTGCAGCGCGGCGGTGGCACCACCGCCCGGCGCGGGCCGCCGGGACGCCAGGTCGTGCAGGAAGGTCTCGATGGGATCCGTGCGCACTGGTGGTTCCTCCGTGGTCGGACGTGGGGGAGCGGGCCCCGGATGGGCCGCTCATCGCCCGTGTTCGATCTTCGTCCTGGCGCTCCCGCGTCCTGTCGGCGGCGCCCCCGTCGCGGCTCCGCCGCCCCCGCGCGAGGGACGGGCCGTCAGCGGCGGATGCGGGTCATCTCCGGGTCCACCAGGGGCTCGGCGGCGACGGTCGCGCGGACCCGCCGGTCGAAGTACTGGATCTCCACCGAGGTCCCGACCTCGGCGCCGGCGGGCAGCCAGGCGTAGGCGATCGGGATGCCGAGGGTGTGCGAGAACGCCGCCGAGGTGATGTAGCCGACCGGTTCCCCCTCCCAGAACACCGGCTCGGAGCCGAGCACGACGCTGCGCCCGTCGTCGATGGTGAGGCAGGACAGCCGCCGCGACACCGAGGCGGCGTCGATCCCGGCGAGCGCTTCCTTGCCGACGAAGTCGCCCTTGTTGGCCCGCACCGCGAAGCCGACGCCCGCCTCGTGCGGGTTGTGCTCGGTCGTCATGTCCGCGCCCCAGGCGCGATAGCCCTTCTCCAACCGGAGGCTGTTGAACGCCGCCCGCCCGGCGGCCACCGCGCCGAGGTCGCGGCCCGCCTCGAACAGCACGTCCCAGAGCCGCTGCCCGTGCTCAGCGCTGGTGTAGATCTCCCAGCCCAGCTCGCCCACGTAGGACACCCGCATCGCCAGCACCGGGATGCCCGCGATGTGCGCCCGCGCGCAGCGGAAGAACTTCAGGCCCTCGTGGGAGAAGTCGTCCTCGCTCAGCGGCTGCACCAGGTCGCGGGCCAGCGGGCCCCACACCCCGACGCAGCAGGTGCCGCCGGTGATGTCGCGGACCCGCACACCGCCCTCCGCCGGCAGGTTCCGGCGCAGGTGGTCGAGATCGAGGTTGCCGTTGGCGCCGATCTGGAACAGCTGTTCGCCGAGCCGAGCCACGGTGAGGTCGCTGCGCACGCCCCCGGCCCGGTCCAGCAGCAGCGTGTAGGTGACCGCACCGACGGACTTGTCCATCTTCCCGGTGGTGAGCCGGTCCAGGAATTCCAGCGAGCCGGGCCCGCTGACCTCCAGCCGCTTGAGCGGGGTCATGTCGTAGAGCGCGACGGCGGTGCGCGTCTTCCACGCCTCCACGGCGGCGATCGGGGAGTGGTACATCGCCGACCAGGAGTCGCGGCCGGGCGGTTGCCACTCCGCCGGGAGTCGCTTGACCAGCGGCGCGTTCGCCTCGTACCAGTGCGGGCGCTCCCACCCGTGGGACTCCAGGAAGAAGGCGCCGAGCTCGCGCTGCCGCGCGTGGAACGGGCTCACCCGCAGGTCCCGGGGGGAGAACTTCGGTTGCAGCGGGTGCTTGACGTCGTAGATCTCGACGAAGTTCTGCCGGGAGGTCTCGGCCACGTGCCGCGGGGTCGTCTCGATCTCGTCGAAGCGGTGCACGTCGCAGCCGTGCAGCTCGATCTCGCTGCGCCCGTCCACGAGCAGCTGGGCCACCGCCCTGGCCACTCCGGAGGAGTGGGTCACCCACACCGCCTCGGCGATCCAGAACCCGGCCACGTCGGGGGATTCGCCGATGAGCGGGCCGCCGTCGGGCGTGAACGAGAAGACGCCGTTGAACCCGCTGTCCACCCGGGCGGAGCGCAGCGCGGGCAGCAGCCGCCGCGCGTGCTCCCAGGAGGCGGCGAAGTCCTCCGGGGTGAACTCCAGCATCGAGGGCATCGCCGCCTCGGTCGGCGCCCCGTCGCCCGAGGGCAGCTCGTCGAGGCCGACGGGGATCGGGCGGTGGGCGTAGGAACCGATGCCGAGGCGGTCGTTGTGCTCCCGGTAGTACAGGTCCTGGTCCTGGTGGCGCAGGATCGGCAGCCGCGCCTCGATCCGCTCGTCGTTGCGCCCGGCCAGCTCCGGCAGCGGATCCGTCCGGACGTACTGGTGCGCCAGCGGCAGCAGCGGCACGGTCATCCCGACCATGTCGCCGATCGCCTGGCCCCAGAAACCGGCGCAGGACACCACGAGGTCGGCGGGGATCTCGCCCCGGTCGGTGCGCACCCCGGTGACCCGGCCGCCCTGCTGCTCGATGCCGAGGACCTCGGTGTCGCCGAGGAATTCGGCCCCGCGCGCCTGGGCGCGGCGGGCCAGCGCGACGACCGCGCGGGAGGCGTTGGCGAGCCCGTCGGTGGGGGTGTGGAACCCGCCGAGGACGCGGTCCTGGTCCAGCAGCGGGTGCAGCTTGACGCACTCCTCGGGGCCCACGACCTCGCCGGGCACGCCCCAGGAGGTCGCCCAGCCCTGCTTGCGGTGCAGGTCGGCGAGCCGCTCCGGGGTGGTGGCGACCTCCAGGCCGCCGACCGGGTTGAAGCACCACGCCCCGTCCACGTCGAGACCCCGCAGCTTGGTCGTCGTGTAGGTCGCGAACGCGGTCATCGTCTTGGACGGCCCGGTCTGGTAGACGAGGCCCGGCGCGTGCGAGGAGGAGCCGCCGGTCAACGGCAGCGGTCCCTGGTCGAGGACGGTGATCCGGTTCCAGCCGCGTTCGGTGAGCTCGTCGGCCAGGTTCGTGCCGACGATCCCGGCTCCGATGATGACGACACGTGGGGGCGTGCTCATGCTGGTCTCCTAACGGGCGGCCTGCGCGACCGCTGCGAGGACGGCGGTTCGGGACGGAGTCGCCGCGGTGCGTCCGGGGACCGCCGGGGAGCGGGCGGTTCCGCGGTGGGCACGAGCGGGTTCGGAGGGCGGGCGGCGCCCCTGAGCTCAGGTGGTGCGGGCGTCGGGCCGTCGGGTGCGCTGGGGGAGGGGAACGGTGCCGGCCCGTGTCGGTTTCGGATCGGCGCGAGCGGGGAACACCGGGAACCAGACTGATATATCAAGTGAACGGCAGAGTAAGCAGCCGGTCGGCCGGGGGTCAACACCCGTTCCGCAACTCCCGCCGACCGGGTGGGGATCCGGTTCGGCGAGGCTCGAATCCTGTTCGGAGGTTCGCCCGGTCGACCCCCTTGACCACGCGATCACCGCTGCTAGCCTGAAAGCTCTCTGATATTTCAGTTGGATCTCAACTCGGGCGGCCGGCTCGGCCGGTTCGTGTTCCCCTCGCGTTCTCCCCTGCTGTTCCTCCCCGCGTGGAAGGAGTCCCATGAGTTCGTCCGGCAACGAGGTGCTCGTCGATCCGCTCC